>NZ_JBBPBZ010000001.1 GCF_038070105.1 Methylocystis sp. IM3
CAATTTCGTAATCGTCGGCCAAATGCTTGCCAAAACGTTCGAATCCTCCGATAGCCTCTAACGTGCGTCTTCGAACAACGATCGTTGAGCCGCAGCATGGATTAGCGAGACCGAAAGTGACCGCGACAACCATATTCGGCAAAAAGTGGCTATTAATGACAAGCGACTCGTGACGCGACCATATGTTCCTTGATGAAACGCCATGATAAAGACACGTCACAGCCCCAACGTTCTCTTCGTGCAATTCCGCCACCACGCGGGCCAAGTAGTCACGCCCGACCTCGATGTCGCTATCCGAAATGACCAGGATATCGTGTCTCGCCAAACTCAGGATATTCACGAGATTGGAAATCTTTCGATTAGGCCCATGCTCACGCGCGCTGACGATCAGATCGACAGACCCTTGGTTCCCGCGGCGGACGTGACGCGCATGCTCAGCGGCGCCGTCGCCATCCTCCCGCACGCCGCAAACCATGTGGACAACGCCCCCGTAATTCTGATCGAAGTACCCCGAAAGCCTGGCCGCCAAGCCCGGCTCGTCTCCGTGCAAAGGCTTCAACACGCTTACTGGCGCAGCCGGGGCAGAATTTGGCGCCTGCCGCCGCGGGAACTTGGTTACCGCCAGGATGGCAACCGCCAGGTAGACGCAACCGACGGCCGCGCCAGAGGCGCACACCATCGAAAGAATGGTCGGCCAGCTATGCATCTTCTCCTAACCGCACATTGGTGATCTTGATCGGCATCATCCGGCAGGATTGAACGTCTTGGATCCGTCCGCACTTATCTTAAAAAAAGATGGACGGACTGTTTGAGCAACTAATGGTTGTATCTCCGTTCCAGCGTCTGTCTCGAGAGGTAAGTTAAGGTACGATCGCGCCAAAGCGTATCGATCCTGATTGCGCTTGGGTTCCTCCTCATAACCAACAAGGTGATGAGGATATTTTCGCCGAACTGATGAAGCGCGTCTCCGAACGACAGCGGCTTGCGTCGAGAAACCCTCTCGAAACCATATTTCAACGCGATCCTGGCGATCTGTTCGGAACGGCCGCTAGAGCCTAGGCTCATATTTCCGCGGACTGCCTTTATGTCGCCGAGGTCCGCGTGCGCAGCAAGATAGCGAGCGATTTCAGATAAGGAGAGATCCAGGCAACGCTCGATGCGACGCGCGAACGCCAAGGTTGGGCCATCTATCGGTACGATGGGCACATGTTCATTCCAGAAATGAAGATCGGCGAGGCGATCCCCCGGTTGAAGCAAGGTTCCATCCTCAAGCGCGAAGGCTTCGTCGTTCTCGATAATCTGCAAGCGAAACAGACAGTCGGGTGAGTTTGAAAATTCAGTAATGTGAAGACGGCTGCGCAGACGACGGTCGATTGTGTCTACCAAACGGGTCAGCATCCAATATAATGAGGGGGGCTTCTGCTTAGCCCCAGAAAAGCGTGTTGAGGACATGCAATCAAGATATACAGGCGCCGTAAACTCTCCATTCGTAATTACCGCAATACGGAACTTATGGAGCAAGGATCGAAAAAAGTTACGAAACATACTGGTGTGCGCGCGTCCACGCTCGCTGAGAAGGTCTGCCGTCCTTGGGTTTCAATGCTAGCACCTGGGCAATAGAGAGCCAGCCTCGATCGAACGCGTAAGCCATCCCCGCGAGATAAACTCGCCAGATGCGATACGTTTCGGCCCCTGCTGCTTCGATGGCGCTTTCCTTGTGTTGTTCGAGCCCTTCGGACCAGTGCATTAGGGTGCGTGCATAGTGCGGACGGAGATCCTCTATATCGATGACCTCTAATCCCGCGTCCGCGATTTCCTGCACGATCCTTGAGAGGGACGAAACCGATCCGCCTGGAAAAACATAGCGTTCTATGAATGCCCCGCCGCTTGGTCCGGATTTCGAGCCGCCGGTGGCAATGATCCCGTGGTTCAGAAACATCCCGCCAGGCTTGAGTAGCGCCGCCATTTTCCTAAAATACGCCGGAAGCGCTGAGGACCCTACGTGTTCGTACATCCCAACCGAGACGATCTTATCGAACGAGGCATTGTCGGTAAGCTCTTTGTAATGTTGCAGCGCAATCCCTGTCCGATTGCCCAGATGCGCGAGTCTCCCTTGAGCCTCCTCAAACTGGCGTTCGCTCAGCGTAATTCCGAAGCCGAGCGCTCCATAGCGCTCTGCAGCCCAGTGCAATAGAGCCCCCCAGCCACATCCGACATCAAGCAATTTCTCGTCCGCCTGGAGCAACAGCTTGCGGCAGATATGATCAAGCTTATACTCCTGCGCCAGGTCAATATCCTCATTTCCGTCATGGAAATAGGCGCAGGAGTAGACGAGGCGCTTGTCCAGCCAGAGTTTGTAGAACTCGGTAGAAACGTTGTAGTGGCGTCTCACATTGGCCGCGTCCTCGTCGAGCGAGTTCGCACGCATGGTGAGATTTAATATTGACTTCAGAAAACCCAACGCGGGGGTTTTCTCTAATCTTTCGGAAAGGCGAACGCCGGCTTCAATAATGTCTTCCGGGCGACCCTCAACCTTGAGGCCACCGCTCACGTAGGCGTCTCCTAACGCAGAAAAGTTGCCGCGAAGCAAGGACCTCCATTGTTTCGGCGACGAAAACGTAATCACGACCGTCGGCGAATCCGCAAAGTCAAAGACGACTCCGTCCCAGAACACGAGACGCAAGGGCGGCGATGCCTCGGCGAACGCTTTTCTCAACCGTGACAGTGCGTTTTGTCGGATAAACATGGCTCCTCATCCCACCGGCGCTTCATCCCGCAGAACCACGAGCGAGGTTTTGATCGTTAGGGCTACGGGAGCGGCGAGGATGATTCCCGGAACGCCGAAAAGCGTTCCGCCGACTAGGAAGCAGAAAATAATGACCACCGGGCTGAGCGTCGCGGCGGCGCCGAGCACCAATGGACCAAGTAGCTGGTCGATTGTCAGCCGCAGGAAGATCACGTAGAGGGCGTAGGCGACCACTGGGCCAAGTCCTGTAGCGTTTTGAATGGCGACAAGGCCGCCGATGAGCGCCGATGCGCCCGGCCCGAGAACCGGGACCATCTCGAGGAAGCCGGTGAGCAAGGCGAGAAAAAAGGCATGTTTCAGACCGAGCACGAGTCCGAGTCCGACGTAAGCGGCGAGCGTCGTGCTGGCAACCACGATAAGGACGCCAAGGACGTACCTCCATAGCAGCGGTCCCAGCCTTGCCCACACCCGTTCGATCGCCTGGCGCTTATCCGGCGGCGCGAGCCAGAGAACGCCCTGCACAATCTCCGGCCCCTGCACCAGTAGATAAAACAAAAGCACAAGGACGAGAATCGATCCGAAAACGGCGGCGAAGGTTAATGTGGCCAGCTCAGTAGCGCGGCCAGTTTGGGCAATCCAGTCGCGCAGACCGCTCGTCGCCGACTCGGCGATTTGCGCAGCATCCATGTTTTTTCCCAAAATCACGACCGCCCGGTCATCGACGAGGCTATGCGCAAAAGCCTCCAGGATCGATCGCAGATCGGTAACGAGACGTCCGAGTTCGCGCCAAAGCGGCGGGAGGCCCAGCCACCCTCCTGCAATTACGATCGCCACAAGCGCAGCGAAGACAGCGACCGCCGATCGGATCCTCGAGAACCCAAATCTCGAGGAAATCCAGTTCACAAGCGGATTGAGGAGGTAAGCCAACAAGCCGGCGAGGACGAAAGGCAGGAGCGCCCATCTCATCTCATGGAAGACGATCACAGAAATTGCGAAAACGATGGCGAGCGCCGCGCCGCTCGCGTTTCCTTGCGCCGGGAGTCCAAAAGGCCAGCTTCTCGTCTGCGTCATCGATATACACGGCCTTTCCAGCTAATGCGGCCATTGATCCGCCACTGAAGGCTCTGTGCCGCGATCCAGGCGCCGAGCGAATACCCCAGCGGAAAAAGAAGCCCGTACCAAAGAGGAATGCCGAAGAAACGGGCCCCGGCGAGATGGAGTCCGAATGCGGCCGTAGAGGCCGTGAGCGCAAGACCGAGCGCTTCGCAGGCGAAAGGCGCGTGAAGGGCACATGCGGACGCGTCTATGAGCGGAATGGCGATTGCCGCCCAGGCAAGAAGAACCGCCCCCATCGCCGTCCAGATTGTGCGGGCGGGAC
Source organism: Methylocystis sp. IM3 (assembly GCF_038070105.1). Lineage (NCBI taxonomy): Bacteria > Pseudomonadati > Pseudomonadota > Alphaproteobacteria > Hyphomicrobiales > Methylocystaceae > Methylocystis > Methylocystis sp. IM3. Next base: position 4,125 of record NZ_JBBPBZ010000001.1, read on the forward strand.
CTCCAAATGTTTCGACAAGATTCTTGGCGAGACCGGCTCTCAGCGCCCGCCAGTCGCGGTACATGCGCGTGGAGAGCAGCTCGCGCCCGTCGAGAAGGGCGACGCGCCCGCCATGCTGCTTCAGCCTCCGGGCAAGCGCGACATCCTCGCAAATCGCGCTAGCGACGGCTTGGTGTCCGCCGACTGAGAAATACGACTCAGCTCTAACGAGAAGAAACTGGCCAGTGACAGTCGTGTCCGCGCACTCTTCCGATTGCAGCTTTTTCAGATTCTGACAAAAGGCCAGGCAAAAGAGTCCACAGGGCAGCACAAGTCTCTCCGTCCATGTCCCCAAAATTTGTTTCGGCGCAAGCGACAGGAGATCTAGCGATTGCGCCTCGGCCTGCTTGATCGCTGTGACCAGCAGCCCCGGCTCCACCGCAACGTCCGCATCGATAAAGCATATCCATTCGGGTGGATTATGGATGTCTTGCGTTGCCCCGGTCCAGCATGCGTGGGACTTCCCCACCCAGCGCGGTGGAAGTGGCGGGCTGGCGAAAGCACAAAAGCCCTCGTGCCGAGACGTCGCCCTATGCGCGATACGCAAGGTGTCGTCGCTCGAGTGGTCGTCGACCACTCGAACGAAAATTCGCGACCTGGGATAGGTCTGGCGCGATAGCGCATCGATACAGGCTGCGATATTGAGCGACTCGTCTCGCGCCGGCACGACGACGAGGACGCTCGAGGCCGGCGGCGGGGACAGCGAGACATTTTGGCGCGCGTCTGGAAGCAGGCGGCTTTGCGCTATCGCTCGGTAGATCAAAATGGCGACGGCGGCCGCCCATATGGAAGTAATGACAAGCTCCATTCCGTTTCCTTCCCATAACGGAAACGAACGAATGCGACCAGAAATGGTTCCGCCTGTTGGACTCGCAGCAGAGCTTTCAATCCGGGAACCGTTCCTTTTCAATGGGTCCGGATCGTAGAATTTAGAACTCAGCCGCTGAGAAGGACGTTCAGGAAAAAGCGCGAAAGGGCCCATCTAATTCGGACGAGGTGAAGACAGTCGCGCAAAGGCAAGGCCGTCGCGATACTCGGCGGCCCCTCTTTCCGAATGCCGGAATGTCGGTCCGTTTCCCGCCATCGGTCGAGACCGTTGGTGTGGGCCGCGCAAAACTCCCCTTCGGCGGTCTCTTTCCATCGGCGCTGCATGGCACGGAGGATGTCGCGGCCATCACGCCGATTGTGACGACCGGCGTCGCGCCTGCAACCAGCAGTCTAGACTCTTACGTAAACAGCGCAGGCATCGTTGCGGTAAGAAATCAGATAAGCTCTGCTATAGAGGACGGGATCAAGCCTGGTGCTCTCGCTGTGAGTTCTGAAAACGGGCGGTTCGTTTCAGCCAAAAATGATTGCGCCTTTTGTCCCCGGTAAACTAGAGGCGAACAAACCCGGCTTGGGCTGGTTTCAGCCATAAGGCAGAAACTCCGGAACCGTGAGGCGAGTTTTGTCGGGCCGTATTCTTCGAGAGCGCGCATATGCCGCACTTCTCTCATCCATTGTACTGGTGGCGATTGGCGGCCTTGGGATTTGGGCAAGACAGCCCTGGCTGTTCCCAAGCCTCGGACCGACAATCTTTCTCCAAACAGTCACGCCCAACGATCCGGGCGCAAGGCTTTGGAACACGCTGGCGGGCCACGCTGCGGGCGTTTGCGCAGGGTTTCTGGCGCTTTTCCTTGTATCGGAGTCCCTCGCAACGCCCACCGACGCGATGTCGCCGGCGCGGGTTGGCGCAACGGCCTTTGCGGTGGGTCTGACAATAATGGCTCAATATGTTCTAAAGGCTCTACATCCGCCTGCAGCCGCGACAACAATGTTGGTGACGCTCGGGGGGCTGAAACCTGACTGGGGCTCTGTCTTAGCGATCGCCATGGGCGTCGCTCTGGTCTCGGCTTTCGGGGAAGCCGCCCGCCTTCTGCATCCCGAACGAAATAACTAAGATTCGGCAGTGCCGTTGCCATAGCCGTGAGTTTTAAAATACCATATCGAACTCTGTTATCGGTCACCCCATAGCCGACGTTCGTCGTGATCATAACCCTGTTGATGGATGGTGACGGAGGGTCGTTTGGACGAACTCTAAATCAAGTCCGCGATGCGTGTCTCCAGTGAAGGAGTAACTTGTGGTAGTGTCACGCTCCGAAATGAATCCGGCCCACAAGCAAGCCGCGTCGGAGGATTCAGCTCCAGCTGAGCGCCTTTTCGATCAGCCGCTGCATCGCTTCCCTGCGTATAATCTGCCAATCCGCTCAGCCGATCTTGTAGGGCTTCTCCGCGGCCGCCTGCAGGCTGGCCTCTCGCGACCGGAGCCGGCCGCAGGCGGCAAACGCAAACGGCATATTGGCTGCCTTCCCAAGCGTCCACCCAGCCCGCGTCACGCCGCTTTTCGAAACCTTTCCACAGAGCGTTGTTTCGCGGATAATTAGGCGACGGCGACGAACATCAACGCGCCGCCGCGCCTTACCTCCAGCAGCAGGGGCTCCCGTTTTGATCGCGCGCGCAAGATGTGATCGAACTGGCGCACCGAGTCGACAGGCGCGCGATCGACGCGCGTGATGATGTCTCCTTTCTCGAGCCCCGCAAGCGCCGCCGTGCTTGCCGGCTGGACCTGCTCGACATAGACGCCACGGAGCCTGTCGTACTCCGGATCGGACGCTGGAATCGGGCCCACCGTCAGACCCGAAAGGAAAGCCCTCTTCCTCTCTACGGGCGGCGGCGTTTCCGCCGCTTCGCTTCGCTCGGCCTTAAGTGTTGCCATAACGGTCTCTTCGTCGCCATTGCGCAGCAATGTAAGGCGAATCGTGACATCAGGCCTTTTCTCGCCAATTCGAATGCGCAAATCATTGGCGCTGGTCACGGCGATGCCATCCATCTTAATGATGACGTCTCCGGGTTCGATGCGGGCTTTCTCGGCGGGGGAACCGGAAAAGACATCGGCGACTAACGCGCCCGAAGCGACGTCAAGTTTCATTGCTTTCGCGAGAACCGGGGTGAGCCTCTGCAGGCGCACGCCAAGTTCTCCGCGCGATATCTTGCCGAACTGGATGAGCTCCTGCGAAATGGCTTTCACCATGTCGATAGGGATCGCAAAGCCCACGCCGACGTTGCCCCCGCTCTGACTGAGGATTGCGGTATTCATGCCGATGAGCTGGCCGGCGGCGTTGACCAGAGCGCCGCCCGAATTGCCCGGATTGATGGAGGCGTCGGTCTGGATGAAATCCTCATAGCCTTCGATGGCTAGGCCGCTTCTGCCCAGTGCGCTGACGATGCCAAAAGTCGCGGTTTGGCCGAGGCCGAACGGATTGCCGATGGCGACGACATAGTCGCCCACCTTCAGGTCGCTTGACGTGCCGAGGGGCATCGCCGCTAGATTATCCGCCTCGATCTGCAAAACGGCGATGTCTGTCGCGGGGTCGGTTCCAACCACTTTCGCGTCGAACTGGCGGCGATCCAGAAGCGTGATTTGTATCTGCTGCGCGTTCTTCACCACGTGATTGTTGGTGACCACATAACCGCGTGCGGCGTCGATGACGACGCCTGACCCGACCGCCTGAAACCGTTCGGTTAGCGGGCCTTGTGGAATACCGAAAAAGCGTCGGAACAAAGGATCCTGAAAGAGGGGATTCCGCTCGACCTGCATGGTTCCTTCCACGGCGATGTTGACGACCGTCGACGACGCCTTCGTGAGCATCGGCGCGAGCGTCGGCAGGCCTAACGGCGGCGTTGCAACGGCGAAATCGGCGCCGCGGGGCTGATCTTTCGCAAGGCAAACGCCGTAGCCCGCAAACCCGAACAGAGCTAGGCAAACCGTAACGATACGAGACCGTGTCATCGTCATCCTCCATGGCGAAAACGAGTGAAACGCTTATGACCGTCGAAAGCAGATTCATCAGAACGAGGGCGCCAGCAAAGCAAGAGTCCAGTTTGTGGTTGTCGCCGATCCCGGGGGCGTTGATGACGCCCGCGAGGGCTTTCGAGCCTTTCTCCCAAATGCACTGCAAGGCTTCGTCAATGCGCCTACCGCCGACAGGTTCCGCGTCGGTTGTCGCAAAGGCGCGTCCCGACGCCGATATCAACGCGGGGGCGCGCTTGATGTTCAGGCGAACTGTCGACGCTAAAACTTCTACCCAGACCGAACGATCCGTCACCGTCACTGCCCGCCAGCTGGTATTACAGCGCGTAGGGAAGCAACATACGCGGAGGGAAACAGAACTACGTTCACCAGATTAAACGCACGCGATAATGTTTGGCCGTCCCGATGGCTTGCCACCAATAAGGGCCGTTTTTCTTTGAGAGGGCGTTTTGAGGGAGGTTCGCCGTCGAACGGAGGCCGGGGCATGGGTGGAAGATGGGCTTTCAATATCTGCTTCTTGCCGTTATCGCGATCCTGGTCCTGCAACAATATTGGAGCGCGGCGCAGAAGGTGGACGTTATCCCCTACAGCGAGTTTGAAATGCTGCTTCAGGAGAACAAAATCGCCACGGTCGAGGTGTCGGAGCAATATCTTCGAGGGAAGCTGAAGGCGCCCCTGCCTGACGGGCGCAAGCAGGTAGTCGCCGCTAGGGTCGACCCGGCCATTGCGAAAGAACTCGAGACGAACAAGGTGAAATTCTCGGGCGTTGTCGAGAATACCTGGGTCTCGACTCTGCTCTCCTGGATCATCCCCACCGCCTTGTTTTTCTTTCTGTGGAGTCTGCTGGCGCGCCGCATGAATCAAGGGCTCGGCTCAATGATGTCAATTGGACAGAGCAAGGCCAAGGTTTATGTCGAAAAGAATACGAAAGTGGGCTTCGCCGACGTCGCTGCGTCGATGAAGCCAAGGAGGAGCTTCAGGAGGTCGTCGCCTTCCTGAAGGATCCGGCGACCTACGGACGTCTGGGCGCGCATATTCCGAAGGGGATACTGCTGGTGGGACCGCCCGGCACGGGCAAGACCTTGCTCGCCCGGGCCGTCGCGGGCGAAGCCCGGGCGCCGTTCTTTTCGATCAACGGCTCCGAATTCGTCGAAATGTTCGTCGGCGTCGGCGCGGCGCGTGTAAGGGATCTCTTCGTTCAGGCGCGCGCCAACGCGCCCTGCATCATCTTTATCGACGAACTCGACGCCTTGGGGCGCGCGCGCGGCGTTTCCGGATTCCCCGGCGGCCATGATGAGAAAGAGCAGACGCTCAACCAGCTGCTCAGCGAGCTCGATGGCTTCGATCCAACGGTCGGCGTCGTCTTGTTGGCCGCGACAAACCGCCCCGAAGTGCTCGACCCGGCGCTGTTGCGCGCGGGCCGTTTCGACAGACAGATTAGCGTCGACCGGCCCGATAAAAACGGTCGCATCGCCATTCTGAATGTGCATCTTAAGAAAATTCGGCTTGCGGCGGATGTCGATCCAGCGCAAATTGCCGCCCTCACGCCTGGCTTCACGGGCGCGGATCTCGCGAATCTCGTCAATGAGGCGGCGATGCTTGCGACGCGCAGGGAGGCTAAATCCGTCTTTTTGGAAGATTTCGTCGCAGCGATCGAGCGCATCGTCGCCGGGCCCGAAAAGCGCCAGCGCCTGCTCAATCCGCAGGAGCGACGCATTGTCGCCTATCATGAAATGGGACACGCCATTGTTGCGATGGCGCTCCCGGGAATGGACCCCATCAAGAAGGTTTCAATCATTTCGCGCGGGGTCGGCGCGCTCGGCTATACGATGCAGATGCCGACGGAAGACCGATATTTGATGACTCGCTCGGAGTTGATGAACCGCATGGCGGTTTTACTCGGCGGTCGCGCCGCGGAAATGCTCGTTTTCCATGAAGCGACCACTGGCGCGGCTGATGATCTTCAGAGAGCGACCGAAATGGCGCGGGCAATGGCTGCGCGCTATGGGATGGAGCCGGATCTCGGCCAGGCGACCTATCTCTCGCAGCAGCCCTTGTATCTCAATCCTAGAGGCCTGAAACCACAGCAGGCGGAGGGCAGCGAGGAAACCAGCGCGAGGATCGATCGGGCAATTCGCGACCTCATTGCGCAAGCCTTTGCGCGCGCCGACGCGATCCTGAGAGAATGCGCCGAGATTCACAAGGACTCCGCGCAACGGCTGTTGGTGAAGGAAACTTTCGTCGAGGAGGATCTGACGCCCATTTGCTCAGCCGTTCGCGCCTGCGCCGCATCGAAGGCAGCGATGGAGACCGACGCTTAGACGCCCTTGATGGGTTCGGCGGCACTAGCCTTTCGGTGGTGTTTATGTGCAAGGCCTGCATTGTGCCCGGCGTCGCGAGAGCCGCTCGCGTTCGCGACGACGGCTCGCGAAGTCCGGCAGCGCTTGCGCACCTCGACTAGGCGACAAGGCTCTGAGCCTCCCGATCCGGTAGCCCTTGCCTTAAGAATAGGTATGCGCGGAGCTCAACCGGAGGACTCCACCGGGGCTTGGTTGGCATGCGCCCTTGGGCGCCGCGCATTCCAGTTTTCGCATAAACGAACTCAGCGCCGGTGGGGCAAGGCGGTGGTGCATCACCCTCTGGAGGGGCCCGTTTGGTGAAACCATTCGACTGCGTCTCTCACGGCCAGCCGTGCGGGCCGCGTTTCGTAGCCAAGTTCGCGCCGGGCCTTGTGGTCGTCAAAGAACATGCGCGTGCGGGACATTCTCAGGCCGTCGCAATGAAGGAAGGGCTCGTAGCCGATCAGTCGGGCGCCCCATTCATTGACATAGGCCAAGGGCATGAGCGGTCCCGGGGGCAATTTGAAACGCGGCGGCGCTCGACCGGTTACGCGGGAAATTTCGACCAAAAGGTCCAGTAAAGTCATATTCTCGCCACCAAGAATATAACGCTCGCCGATTATCCCCCGCTCCATGGCCGCCAAATGGCCCGCAGCGACGTCATCGACATGCACAACGTTAAGGCCGGTATCGACGAACGCTGGCATCCCGCCGCGCACCGCTTCCGCGACCAGTCGGCCTGTCGGCGTCGGTTTGACGTCGCCCGGCCCAAGAGGCGCCGCTGGGCAGACGATCACGGCAGGCAACCCATCCTTCTCGACCATCCGCTCGACCAAATGCTCAGCGACGATCTTGCTCTGCTTATAGGCGCCAATCGCCTTTTCAGGAGAAAGCCGGCACATCTCTGTGCAAAGATGGCCATTGGCGGCGGCGAGGGTGGCGACGCTGCTGGTGTGCACAACACGTTCGACGCCCGCGCGCAACGCCTCGCGCATGATAATCTCAGAGCCCCGCACATTGGCGTGAAACATCGTCTCCCGATCCGGCGCCCAAAGCCGGTAATCCGCCGCGATGTGGAAAACCCGGCGCACGCCCTTCATGGCGGCGCGGACGCTTTCCGCATCGGTAATGTCGCCCTCGGCGGTCTCGCACTGCGGCGGGATATTGTCTTTGGAGCTGGTTGGGCGCGCGAGCGCCCGCACTCTCTCGCCTTTCGAAATCAGCAGCCGTGCGACAGCTCCGCCGATGAACCCGCTTGCGCCCGTCACCAATACAATTTCATCACTCATTTTATCCAGCGCGAAAACTTCGCCTTGGCGCTATAGCCCCGCCACAGGCTCATGTGAAGAGTTTACAGAGGCGCGCAGCATTTTGCGAGCGTCGCCGTTCAGCTTCAACCTCCAGGAAAATGCAGACAGGAACACTTCTTCCAAGGCGTTGATTGATCAGGTGAGGGGGCGGGCATGTGCGAAAATAATTCAGGTCCTGCATCAGGCGCTGCTTTACGCCTCATCTCCAACCGCCCGAAAGAACGAGTGCTCTTGACCGAGAAGCTTATCGGGCGCTGACCCTGGCGCTAAATGTGACGCGGCGGGATCCGGAGGTGCGGGTGTCATATTTGCAGCGCTGAATCGATACTTCGGGCAGCGATCCCGCTAGGGCATTACTGGGCTTCTGCAACGCTCGCGCCTTGCGATGCGCGCGGAACCGGCTCCCGGCGAACGGGTTTCACCGCAAAGCGGCGAACTGCGAACAAGCCAGGGGATCAGGCTGCTGCAATGTTAACAACCACGGAATTTACAAAGCGCGCGTCTATTTTCGTCTGCTTGGCGCTTGCGCCCGTTCTGGTTTGGTATCTCTTCGACGTGGTTCTGATTGCGGTCGGAGCCTTGCTGGTCGCCACATTGTTGAGCCTGGGCGCGTCGCCCTTCCGGAAAATAAAGGTCCCGTACAGCGTCGCGCTCATGCTCTCGGGACTATTGATCGCCAGCGTCATTGGCGGCGCCGGGTATCTTTTCGGCTCCGGCGTGATTTCCGATCTTGGCGTTGTTCTCGCCAGGATCGAGGAAGCGAGGCAAAGCGCTACGGCGGCAATGCAAGAATCCGATTTCGGCAAGTCCGTCATGCGTCATCTTGCAAACGCAAATGTTCCGATTGGTCAACTCCTCGGCGGCATTTTTCGCGTCAGCGCCACGTTTTTCCTGGCTATACTGGTGACCATTTTCACGGGCGTTTATATCGCCGCGCAGCCTGTGCTCTATCGCACGGGAATATTCAAGCTCTGCCCCGATGCATGGCGTAACGAAATGAACGACGTCATCGATCACCTCGAGGACGGGTTGCGCCTCTGGCTTCTTGGCCAGCTCATTGAAATGGTCATCATCGGCGCTCTTTCTGGCGCCGCCGTTCTACTCATCGGGCTCCCCTCCCCGCTTGCGCTCGGCCTGATCGCCGGCATTCTGGAATTCATTCCCTATCTCGGCCCTATCCTCTCCGCCTTGCCGGCCATACTTGTCGCTGTCACAGTAAACCTCTCCGCGGTGCTGTGGACAATCATCGCCTATCTCCTCATCCACCAGGCTGAAGGCCATCTAATCATGCCGTTGATCCAGAGACAGTTGACCTACATCCCACCCGCGGTGATGCTGCTCAGCATTGTAACGATAACTGCGCTATTCGGAGGACTCGGAGCAATTTTTGCTGCGCCGATCACCGTGATCGCCTTCGTGCTGGTCAATAAGCTTTACGTTCGCGATACTCTCGGAGAGCAGACGTCGCTTCCCGGCGAAAAGTGACCGCCTATCGGGAGCCGCGCGATTTTTTGTGACGATGAGGCTTTTAGCGGGGGACCTTGGGATGAGTCGGGGTCACGGCGGCGCGTGACGACACCCGTGGCACAACTATCTGCTGTGGTTGTTCCTGGATCTGCGGCAGCGGCGAATAGGCAGATTGACCTCTCGCCGCGATCAACGCCATCGCTTGCATGATCGGAATGGCGCCGCTCTCGAGATGGCTTCGCTGCTCCTCATCAAGTCTGCGCCGCTCGTTTCCATGCGACGCGAAGACGTTGGGGGACGGAAAAGCCTTCGGTGTCGGTGCGCTTCGCGCGGGGACATTCCAGTTGTAAAACGCAACCATCGCGGCCAGCGCGACCGCCAGCGCCACGAGTATGCCGATCCCAAAGAAAAACACCCGAAGCGCGTCGACGCCAAGTGGCGCGACCTTTTCCTTTTCCGGCGCGTTCTGGCTCATGGCGGCAACCTCACAAGCGCAGCGTCCGCGCCGGCCCGAAGGTGAATGCGCCAACCAGACAGAACATGCCCGCGGCGGCGAGGATCGCCGAGCCGAGCCGCGCGCGCCGAATGGCGGCGCGATCAGATAGGCGTAATAGAAGGCGACGCCGACGAGCGCCGTCGCGCCGATGAAGCGCAACGCCCTGCGGCTCGAGCGGATCCGCTCGAAAAGTAGCGCGCGCCAATCGGCAGAAGGGCGCCGAAGAGGAAGGCGAGTCCGCCGACGAGCGGCCATGGCCATCTCTCGCGGAACGAAAACCAGGAGACCCTGCCAGGCAGGTTGCCTTACCAGATCACGAGATAGGCGATGAAATTCAGGTAAACGAGGCCTAAGCGACGTCAGCAACAATCGGCGAGATCGGCTTCGACGAGGACATGTGGCTCGCCGTCAGCTTCTGCACATCCGGCGATTGACCCGACGAAGGGCGCCGCGTGCGGACCATGTCGATTGCGTCAGATATTTGATTGGCTAGGAAATACGTGAGCGTCCCTCGACGAGAACTACGTCGCCTTGGTCGCAGAAGTCGTGCAAGCGCTCGATCGATTCAGGCGCGGTGAGCGGATGCGCTTCGACCTCGGTCGTCAAATAACGCGCGATGGACAGGCCGATGGCGTGAAGCAGAGCGTTCAGTTTCATCGCCGATGCATTGCCCCTCCTAGAAGTAATCCGATGCGGGCGACCTGACGCGCCGCGTCGCAGCCGCTTTCAAATCGCACCAATGGACGTTGCGCCACCGATTGTCGCGTTAAATAGTGGCGGCGCTGGCGCCTTCAATCTGGGCCCTCGCGCGGGAGCCCTTGTGATTACCCCCCGCGACGCTAGCGCGACGTGGTAGGTCAATGGCGGTAGCTTCCGGCGTCTTTGCCGCTCGCACGGGACGGCGAGGCGGCGTGGAGTGCTGGCAATGCTTCTTTCAGGCAATGGCCGCACAATCGGAACTGCGGACGGTATAGACCGATGCTCCCGCGGACGGCGCCGGCGCCAGAGCGGATACCAATACGTGAAATAAAGAAGGCCCACGACCGAGACATGCATCCCGGTCAGGCTTTCCGTAGTCCTCTCGCCGCAAGGCCATAGCGAGGCGAAGTCATCCAGCCCTAGCGTTCCGACCGAAACAAAAAGCAGAAACCAGAAGCCGTTTTCGCGAATTGAAGGGCGTGACCTTCGGATGAACCGGCGTAGCGTTCATTTTGTTTGAGCTTAGTGCGGCGGCGCTCCAAAACCGTCGGTCTGTGAGGTGGGGTATGAACTGGGTGATTTTGCTGGTTGCGGCTATATTTGAGGTCATCTGGGCTGTCTGGCTAAAAGCGGCAGGGGGCTTCACAAGAGTTCTGCCCTCGATGGGCATACTCGCCGCGATGGGCGTCAGCGCGGGGTTGCTGGCGATTGCCGTTAGGTCTCTGCCGATCGGCACGGCCTACGCGGTCTGGACAGGCATCGGTGCAGCGGGAACTGCCACGACGGGCATAGTCTGGCTTGGCGAGCCGGCGACGCCGCTTCGGCTGCTCAGCATCGGTCTTGTTGTGCTCGGCGTGGTCGGCCTTCGGCTTACAGAATGACGCGTGTCCCTGGCTGTATCGTTGCTCTCCAATGACCCCCTATTGGTCATTTGACCTTGAGATTCGCGCGGGCGTGGGGGGTCCCACCGTTTGTAAAGTCCGGTCAAGGGTGGGGATAGCTGAATTTCGCGAGGAGGCTCGGGTTGAAGATTGGTCTAGAATTCGAGCATGGCGCAGGGGACGGCCAGCAGGCGATCGGCGACCGAGCGTAGGGCACGGCCGTGACCATGGCCTCGGGCGCGCAATGCGGCATATTTGGCCCGACTTCGCGGATCGTGCTGCACGGCGGTGCGGGCCCAATGGTATACGGCGTTGCGCAGCCGGACGTGCGCCGCCTGGTGCATGAGCACAATCTTGCTCTTTCCCGATCGTTTCGTGATTGGCGCGACGCCCCACAGGCAGCGCAGCGCGTGGTAATCTCTGCATTGCAGTGCGTCCTGAGCTTCTGCGAACAGTGTGGCGAGGACGATTCTGCCGACGCCCGGCAAGGATCGCAGGATCGTCACGTCGCGCTCCTCTTCTCTCTGCCCCTCCGCATCGCCCTCTCCACCCGCGAGCCGTTCGGTCAGACGATCGATCTCGCTATTGGTCTCGCTGATCTGGCGGTTGACCAGCGCGACGCGGTGAGCGACGGCGTCGAGATGGCCGTTGCGGCGCTCGCTGTTCCACAGGCAACGAGAAATTCGCCTTGAGCCGCTCCAGGACCTCAGCAGCAGTGATGCGGCGGAGGCGGTAGCGCTTGACGAGACCTTCGACCGAGGCTTCGCGGACGCGCTTGGCCTTGACGGGCGTTGGAGCCAGGCGCCACAGCTCGAGCATCCAATCCGCGGTGACGTCGTCGGAGAGTTCGAGAAACTGCGGATAGTAGCGCCAGAGCAGTTCGCGGACTCGATTGGAAAGGCGGTTGCGTTCTACGCGAAGGTCGCCGGCGACGCGCGGCCATTCCCGCAATACTGGATCGAGCGGCGCCAGCAATCGGAAGCTGCGCCTGTCGGTGCGCAGCGCGTCCGCCAGCGCTTCAGCGTCGCGGCTGTCATCCTTTGCGCCGGCGGGCGAGAAACGGTCGCGGAAGCGATCGAGTTGCTTGGGATTGATGGCGTAAACCTGGAAGCCCCGCTCGGGCGCCGCGTCGGCGGATTTGAGAATCCAATCGGCCATCTCCTTCAGACCTTCGCCACCATGCGCGAAGGTGTGTTCGCCGATCTTGGCGCCTTTGGGGTCCGACAGGCGCACGTGGTGCGTCTGCGACGCCCAATCGACGCCTGCGAACCAGTTATTCTCATCCTCCATGTCGAAACCCCCGTTGTCACGGAGCCGCCGCGATGTCAGCCATTCCCTGTAATGGCGCTCAAAGGCGCGATGGCGCCTGTAGTTCACGAGCGGTGGCTTCATGGTGCCGAAATGGTCACCGCAGCTTAATGACCGGTCAGCGTGACATCCCGTGACGACGGGGGGAAAGGTTGTCGATCGATCGCAGTAAGCCCCGCAAGGGCCGGCATATGGTCAAAGATCAGCTTTCGGATAGGCGATCCTTGGCCTTTCCTCGGCCTTCGCATAGCCTCATCGGCGCTCACAAGGGCGCGCACCGCTCTCCCCTGATTTCCGATTATGGACAACGGAAGCGAGACTCCTAGTTTCTCAGGCTAGGCGGAGGTCGCGACGGGAGAGAAGAGACATTGGCCGCAATCTTCAGACCCTCCGCCAATCTCATCGCGAAGCTTGGGCTTGCCGGCTGCGCCGTCATGCTGTTCTCCATCGTCCTTCTGCTTTGGTTCGGACCGCGCAGCGATTACGCGCGAAACGTCGGACTGACGTTTTTACAGCCCGCGCCCTTCAGCCATCAGCATCACGTCAGCGGACTAGGCCTCGATTGCCGCTTCTGCCACACATCCGTCGAAGCCTCGTCAAGCGCCGGGATGCCGCCGACCTACACCTGTATGACCTGTCACTCGCAGGTCTGGACAAATGCGGCCATGCTCGCGCCTGTGCGGGAAAGCCTCGCGAAGAACAAGCCGCTCGCCTGGCGTCGCGTCACCGACCTGCCCGACTACGTTTATTTCAACCATAGCATTCACATTGCCAAAGGGGTTGGCTGCTCTAGCTGTCACGGTGACGTCGCGCAGATGCCGCTCACTTTCAAGGCAAAGTCGCTCACCATGAAATTTTGTCTCGACTGCCACCGCGATCCTGGCCCCAAACTCAGGCCAAAGGACAAGATCTACGACACGCATTGGCGTGAAGCCGACGAGACTCGTTCGTCCGACGCGCTGCTTGCCGAATATCGGATTGGCGGTCGAAAGCTGACGGATTGTTCGATATGTCACAGATAGCCAAACAATGGCGCAGTCTGGACGAACTCGTCGCTGACGCGGCCACGATCGAGCGCCTTTCGGATGAATTTCCTGACCTGGCCGAGGCGCTAGCGTCGCCGCAGAATCGACGACGCGTCATTCGCATGCTCATCGCCTCAACTGCCGCCGCGAGCCTTTCAGGATGCGGCGACGAGGGAACGCGGCTGGTTCCCGCTGTTCGGGCGCCGGAAAACATCGTGCCGGGCCTGCCGAACTTCTTCAGCGGCGCGCACTTGCTAAACGGATATGCGACGGGGGTAATCGTCGCGCACCGCATGGGCCGTCCGATCCGAGTCGACGGCAATCCGCTTCATCCTGCAAGTCTCGGCGCCGTCGACGTATTCGCGCAAGCAGAGCTGATGGAGTTCTACGACCCGCAGCGCGACTGGGCGATAAGAAAGCGCGGCGAGCCGGCGAGCGAAGGCGAACTCCAGCAAGCACTCGCGCTCGAGCGCGACGAAATTGTTTCATCGCGTGGCCGCGGCCTGCGCATTCTGACTGGCTCCACCACCTCGCCAACCTTCGTCGCGCAAATTGACGCGCTGCTCAAGGCCTATCCAGAGGCGCGCTGGATTCAGTGGGAGCCGTTTTCCCGCGTCAATGTCGCGAAAGGCGCTCAACTCGCTTACGGGCAAGCTGTGGAGTCCATACCGAATCTCGAGGCCGCCGAGGTTATCCTTGCACTCGACAGCGACCTTTTGAACGGTGCGCCGGGCAGTCTGAGCTTGGCGCGACGATTCGCGGCGCGCCGCAACCCGACGCGAACGGCGCGGATGAACCGTCTTTACGCGATCGAGACGATTCCGACGCTCACCGGCGCCATGGCGGATCACCGCTTCGTCGCCGGTCCGCAGGAATTGAACCGCTTGGTCACGACTCTCGCCGCCGCGCTCCTGGCCGATGAACCGATCGTCGCGCCGCAGTGGCTTGACGCAGTGGCCGCCGACCTCAGAAGCCACAAAGGACGTGCGCTCATTCATGTCGGGCCGGAGCAACCCCCGGAAACGCATGCGCTGGTCCATGCGATGAATGAAGCGCTGGGCGCAAGGAACAACACCTTCTACCTGATCGCACCCGTCCTGCGCGACGCCGGCGACGCGCACGCTTTGTCGGATCTTGCGGAGGAAATGCGCAAAGGCGACGTGCGCGCTCTGCTTATTCTCGACGCCAATCCCGTCTTCGCTGCGCCAGGCGCAGTCGGCTTCGCGGAGGCGATGGCGCGTGTTCCCTTCACCTTCGCCCTCTCGCGATCGCCCAACAAGACAACCGACGCGGCGCTCTTCGCGGCGCCGCTGCTGCATCCGTGGGAAAGCTGGAGCGACGCGCGGGCCTTCGATGGAACCGCGACGATCGTTCAACCGCAAGCTCTGCCGCTCTACGGCGGCTATGACGCACACCAGGCGCTGGCTCTCCTGACTCAGGCTCAGCCTCCGACGACGCTCGATATGGTGAAGGCGGTATGGGCGTCATTGCGAAGGAACGACGCCAAGGACGCCTGGAATGCGGCGTTGGCGAAAGGAATTATCGAAGGCTCCGCCGCGAAAAGGTCAAACGCCACGCTTAGGCCCCAGGCGCGCACCTTATCCCCGCCAGATGTTCCTTCGGGAACGCTAACGCTACTTTTTCGTCCCGACCCCTATGTCTGGGACGGGCGCTACGCCGCCAATCCATGGCTGCGCGAATTGCCGCGTCCGCTGACGAGGATCACCTGGGACAATCCCCTGCTGATCGCGCCAAAGACGGCGCGGCGGCTCGAGCTTGAAAATGGCGATATCGCCCGCGTGACCGTCGGCGCTTTTCAGGCGACGGCGCCGATCTGGATTGTTCCAGGACAGGCGCAGAATTGCGTGGTCGCGTCGCTTGGCCTTGGCGAAAATCAGGAGATCGGCGGCTATGATTATTATCCACTCATGGGCCGCAACACCGAACTGAAGGTCGAAAAGACCGGAAAACGCGTTGATATCGCCAGCGTCGAGCGCCACCAGCTGATGTTCGACATGGCTGGTCACTTTGTGCGCACGGGCGCTCTGGAGGAGTTTTTGAACAACAAGGATTTCCTTACCGAGCAGGCCGCGCCTGGCGCAGAGCAAAATCTCTATCGCCGCGAACCAGAAGGCCCGGCGGCGTGGGCAATGAGCATCGATCTCAACGCTTGCATTGGTTGCAACGCCTGCGTTGTCGCCTGCCAGGCCGAAAACAATATTCCTGTCGTCGGCAAGGATCAGGTGTTGCGCCAGCGCGAATTGCACTGGCTCAGGATCGACCGCTATTACGAGGGTGACGCGGATCAACCAAACGCCTATTTTCAGCCCGTGCTTTGCATGCACTGCGAAGCGGCGCCCTGTGAAACAGTATGTCCCGTTGGCGCCACCGTGCATGACTCAGAGGGCCTCAACGTCATGGTCTATAACCGCTGCATCGGCACGCGGTTCTGCGCCAACAACTGCCCCTATAAGGTGCGACGTTTCAACTATTTCGCCTATGCGCGCGAGGAGCGGCGCTCGCCGCTGGCGCGTAATCCGGAGGTGACGGTGCGTGCGCGCGGCGTGATGGAGAAATGCACCTTCTGTCTGCAGCGCATCGCCGCGGAGAGAATCGACGCCGACCGCGAAAACCGCCCCGTCGGCGAAGTGACGACAGCCTGCCAAGCGGCATGTCCGACGCAGGCTTTCACTTTCGGAAATCTCAACGAGAACGGATCCGCTGTAGGGGAGCGCAAGCAGAGCCCGCTTAGTTATGCGCTACTTGCATCACAAAACACGCGCCCGCGCGTCTCTTACGAAGCGCGCATCGTCAACCGCAATCAGGAAATCGGAAAAACGCGATGACTCTGGCTTCGGCGCCGAACGCGCGCGAATTTCCCGTGTCCAAAAATCGAGCGCCGCCGCGACCAGACGATCCGATCGTCCTCCCTGGCGAAACGACGACGTCCATGACGGACCATATTTGCGCCGTTCCGTTGGCCAAACACGCGCCATTCTGGTGGTGGGCGTCGTTGGCTGTATCACTGACGCTTCTTTTTGCGCTCGTCGTCTCCGTGGCCTGGCTGTTTTATGCCGGCGTCGGCGTGTGGGGCGTCGACTGGCCGGTCGCATGGGGTTTTGCCATCATCAATTACGTCTGGTGGATCGCCATCGCCTCCGGCGGCACGTTCATTTCCGCGCTTTTCTATTTGGCGGGGGTCGACTGGCGAAATTCACTGAACCGTCTCGCCGAGACGATGACCGTCTTCGCAGCCGCTTGCGCCGGCATCTTCCCGATCATGCATCTCGGCCGCCCGTGGCTCTTCTATTGGCTTTTTCCCTTTCCCAATACGATGACGCTCTGGCCTCAGTTTCGAAGTCCGTTGCTATGGGACTTCTTCGCCATTCTCGCCTATGTCACGTCGTCCCTGCTATTTTGGTACTTCGGTCTCATGCCCGATCTTGCGACGCTGCGCGATCGCGCCACAACGCGCAGCCAACAGCTCTTCTATGGCGTATTGGCGCTCGGCTTTAGGGGGACGGACCGGCAATGGCGTCATTATCGCGCGGCATACGGCGCACTGGCGGCGATCATGGCGCCGATGGTCATCTCCGTGCACAGCATTGTTGGCCTCGATTTCGCGGGCGCTGCGACCGTCGGCTGGCATTCGACGCAGTTTCCGCCGTTTTTCGTCTTCGGCGCGCTGCTCTCAGGCTTTGCGACCGTACTGCTGCTTATCGTGCCGCTTCGTGGGTTGTTGAAGCTGGAAAGCTTCATTACGGGGCGGCATTTCGATATTCTCGGCAAGCTGCTGCTGGCGAGCAGCTTGTGTCTCGCCTACGCCTACCTCATGGAGGCGTTCACGACGTACTATGGCGGCGATCGCGCCGAAATCCTTTCATTTAAGAGCAAGATCGCGGGAGAATACGCCATCCTCTACTGGGCGACGATCGCCTTCAACGTGCTTGCCCCACAGCTGATGTGGAGCCAACGCCTCCGCCTAAATCAAATCGTTGTGATCGGCGTCGCGCTTGGCGTGATTGTCGGAATGTGGCTCGAGCGATACGGGATCGTCGTGATGAGCCTGCGGCGCACCCATCTACCGTCGGCGTGGGGGGATTATCACGCGACGATCTGGGACTGGCTATCGCTTTTGGGCTCGGTCGGGCTCTTCGCCGCCGGGATCCTGCTCGCCGTGAGATTCTTCCCCGCGATCTCCATGTTCGAAATGCGAGAGCTCGTCAAGAAGTCTAAAACCTCCTCGCAAGAGCGTTGACGGAAACCGCGGACATGCAAACCCGAGCAATCCCACATTTCCGCAACGAGCTAGGTGTTTCGCGCATCGCTGTGGGTGTGAAGAAGTTCATGTGCCTCGGCGCCTCGCCGCCGAACGATCATCCGGATGTTTTCCTGGATATGGGAGCGGCGACGCAAATCATCTGTCCCTATTGCGACACGGTCTATTCTTTCGACCCCCAACTCGGGGAGCGCTGCGATCCGCCGCAATGCGCCGATCTCGTCGAGCCGCGAAACGATCGTGACGAGCCAACCGCCGTGTCGCAGGACAGCCGCGAGGCGGGGGGTGGAAAGCACATTCGAGGCGTTGTGGTCGCGGCGTTCAAGACGAGCGAGGAGCTTGAACATGCGCTCGATTGCCTGAAAACCTGCGGCTTCGACGCGGTGCGCACCTATTCTCCCAATGATCGCGACGATAGGAGTACGCCTTCGGTGTTGCCCGCTATCATACTCATTGCGGGCGCGATCGGTTTTATCGGCGGGTTTGGCATGGAAGCCTACGCCAATATGGTTTCCTACCCCCTCAATATCGGGGGACGTCCGAATTTCTCCTGGCCGTCGTTTGTTCCGATCGCCTTTGAGATCGGCATGCTCGCCGCAGTTTTGGCGGCGATTTTCGGCTATTGCTTCGCCGCGCCTCTCTTTTCCTATTTTGAGCCAATCGATGAGACGGTCGCTAGCCGCAAAGCTTCGGACGATGGCTGGATTGTCGCTGTCGATACACATAGCGCGAGTCAAATGCGCGACCTTAAGCGCCTCTTGAACGAGTTTGGCGCGCAGTCCCTTGAGGAGATGTGCCGGTGAAACGCGCGCTCGTGGTTATGGTTCTGCTTGCCGGCTGCGACGACATGAGCGTGCAGTCGAAGCAGAAGAACTATTCGCCCTTTGTCGGTCCCGCCGAGACGCCCGCGGGCGTCGTCAGCTTTCGCGCAGCCACGCTGACGGCGCCGCCAGTGACGCTGGCGCTGCTTGAGCGCGGGCAGGAGCGCTACCGCATCTTCTGCACGCCTTGCCATTCCGAACTCGGCGACGGTCACGGCATGGTCGCCCACCGCGGCTTTCCTTCGCCGCCCAGCTATCACAGCGCGGCGTTGCGCGAACAACCGCCACGCTATTTCTATAACGTTATCACCAATGGCCAAGGTGACATGTACTCCTTCGCGTCGCGGGCGCCGCCGAACGACCGCTGGGCGATCGTCGCCTACATCAAGGCGTTGCAGCGTAGCCAAAACGCGACACCCAACGACCTTGCTGCGGCGCGTAAAGGGGCGAACCCATGAAACGGCTGGGCGCCTCGCTTCTCGGGGCGATTGGGATCGGCGTCGCTGCGGCGGCGGCATGGGGCGGTTCGGGGGCCTTTCCTCATGCGTGGCTTGCGGCGCTCACAGCCTGGATCTCGTGGCCGCTCGGCTCTATGGGCCTGTTGCTGATCCACTGCGTCACCGGCGGTGGCTGGGGATTCGCCATACGCTCGCAGCTTATCACCGGCATCCGAACATTGCCCTTGCTCGCACCCTTCCTTGTGCCGCTGCTGCTCGCGGCGAAAGAGCTGTATCCCTGGCTCAAGCCGCAAACCGCGGCGCTCGACAATGCCTTCTATCTGAACGGCCCCGCCGCCGCGGCGCGCCTCGCCCTCTATCTCCTGATCTGGTTCGCGCTGGCGCGCGGCATTTTTCGTGCGCTACGCAACCAATCGCCCGAGCGGGCGCTGGAAAAAATTGCGCCGCCGGGCCTGATCCTGCTCGCGCTTTCGCTGACCTTTGCTTCGATCGATGCGATCCTTTCACTCGATCCGAGATTCGCGTCCAGCGTTTTCGGTATGATGACAATCGCCGAAATGGCGCTAACAGCGCTTTCGATCGCCATCTTTCTTGCCGCCACTGCGGCGTCGCCCGATCGCGAGACTCTCCGTCAGCTTGGCCGACTGCTTCTCGCGCTGACGATCCTTTGGGCCTATCTCGATTTCGTGCAATTGCTCATCGTATGGCAATCTAACCTGCCAAGGGAGGCGTCGTGGTATAATTTGCGTTGGCGCGGCTTCTGGGGCGGGCTCGCTCTCGCGATCGCGGGCATCCATTTTGCTCTGCCCTTCCTTGTTCTTCTTTCGCCACGAGCTCAGCGTTCACGCAGCGCTATGATGCTGCTTTGCGGATTGCTGATCTTCGGCGCCGCACTTCGGAGCCTGTGGTTGGTCGCGCCACCCTTCAGCGCTAGTTTGGATTGGGTCGAAGGCGGCGTCATGCTTGGCGTCTTGGCGATAGCCGCCGCCGCGGCCACGTATGCCATGACTGCGACGGGAGGGCCGAAGCATGTCCAAACCCGGCCTTGAGCCCGCACAGCATGAAGCCGGCGACGTTTCGGCCAATTTCGTTTGGGCCGGCGCGACGACGGTGATGCTCGCCGTGGCGTTCTTGGCCGCGCTTGTGCTATGGCTATTCCCAGCTTCGCTCCTCGACCGCACGCTGCATCTGCCCCTTTCGCCCTATCCGGCGCCGGCGCTGCAACCCGATCCCGCGGCGGATATGGCGCGCTTCTACAGCGAGGAGATGGCGCAACTGAACAGCACAGGCTGGATCGATCAAAGCGCCGACCGCGCGCATATCCCGATCGCGCAGGCGATGCGCCTCGTCGCGAAAGAAGGGATTCGCGGCTGGCCGCCTGCGCCAGAACAGGCTCCGCTTGCGCAAGCTGCGGGGGGCAAAGCGCCGACTGGCGGGGTAGCGGCGAATAAGCCACAGGAGAAATTGCATGAAGCGCATCGCCATCATCGTGGCGTTCAGCGTCCTGGCGCAGGCCGCCGCTGCCCAACCGGCGCCCGACATTGCAGGGGCCGTCTTTGAGCAAAGACCGGGCTCCCGGCTTCCGCGACCGCGGGAGTTCCGAGATGAAGCCGGACGTCTCCTTCGTTTGTCGGATCTCCTCAATGGCGCGCCGCTCGCTTTGGTGCTCGGCTATTATCAATGTCCCAAACTATGTGACGTTTTGCGCGCGGGCCTGATTCAGGCGCTCGCCAAGTCTGGCATGGCTCCGGGTCGGGACTATGTCTTCGTCGCCATCAGCGTCGACCCCGCCGACACGAGCGCAACCGCATCGCAAGCTAAGGCGCACGATCTTGAGAACGCTGCGGCGCCGCAGCTTGCGGCTCACGCGCATTATCTGACAGGCGAACGCGATGCGATCCAAAGCGTCGCCGACGCTGTCGGGTTCGCCAGCCGGCCGGCGGGCGAGAGGCGGACGATCGCGCATCCTGTCGGTGCGGTGTTCGTCTCGCCCTCGGGCGTCGTATCGAATTATCTCCTCGGCGTGGGCTTCAGTCCGGCCGACACGCGACTCGCGGTGTCGCGCGCGGCGTCGGGCGAAATTTCGCCGCCTGCTTCGCCGATTCTACTTCTATGTTTCGACTTCGACGCCTCGACAGGTCGATACTCGGTCGCGATCGTCAAGGTGCTTCGTCTACTCTCCATTGCGATGAGCGTCATTATCGGCTTGACGCTGCTTTACACCTTTCGTCGGGAGGGATCGGGCGCGTGAATTTCACTCTTCCTCAAGCGACAGTAGACGCAAGGGAAGTCGACGCGCTAATCTTGGCGCTCACGCTGGCGTCGTTGGCCGTTCTCGCCCTCGTCTTCGGGCTTATGGCCCGTTACATGGTGAAATATCGCGCTGGCAGCCCGATCGATCGCGGCAAGCCCCCGCAGAAAACCTGGCGCCTGGAAATTTCCTGGACCGTCGCAACCTTGGCCGCCTTCTTCGGCCTTTTCATCTGGGGCGCCGACCTCTACGTGCGCCTCTTTCAGCCGCCGGCCAACGCGCTGCAGATCTACGTCGTCGGCAAGCAATGGATGTGGAAAGTCGAGCATCCTGGCGGGCAACGCGAGATCAATACGCTGCATATTCCGATCCGACAGCCGGTTCAGCTCGTCATGACGTCGGAAGACGTTATCCATGATTTTTCCGTTCCCGCCTTTCGCATCAAGCACGACGTTCTGCCCGGACGCTACGAAACCTTGTGGTTCACGGTCGAAATGGCGGGCGTTTACCATCTCTTTTGTACCCAGTTATGCGGCGAGGGTCACGCCAGCATGATCGGCCAAGTCGTGGCTATGGAGCCCGAGGAATACGAACGCTGGCTCGGAGGCGGCGCTAAGGGCGAGACGTTTGTCGAAGCCGGCGCCGATGTTTTCCGACGTCATGGCTGCGCCGGCTGCCATGGCGACCAGGGCGCCGGCGGGATCGGGCCGGCGCTCGCCGGACTCTACGGCGCCCAAGTGAAACTCACCGACGGCATCGTGAAAGCCGACGAGGCATATCTCAGAGACTGCATCATGACCCCCCAAAAGCGGCGCGTCGCCGGCTATCCGGAGATCATGCCGTCGTTCGCGGGGCAGATCGACGAAGAGCATCTCCTGAAACTGATTGCCTATATCAAATCGCTGAAATGAAAGGCGCCGCCGTGACCGTCGGAATCGCTGCACCCCAGGAATCCTATCTGACCGACGGAACAACGTTGAAGAGCTGGCTCTTCACGACGGATCACAAGCGCATCAGCCTCCTTTATCTCGCAACGATCACCTTCTTCTTTTTTATCGGCGGCTTCGCCGCCGCGCTCATTCGATACAATCTGATCTTGCCGGAGGGCGTGCTCGATTCGCCCGAAACCTACAACAAGCTATTCTCTCTGCACGGCGTGGTGATGGTCTGGTTCTTTCTCGTTCCGGCCGTCCCCGTCACTTTGGGAAATTTTCTCGTTCCTCTGATGCTCGGCGCGCGCGATCTCGCCTTTCCGCGACTTAACCTGCTGAGCTGGTATCTCTTCGTCCTCGCCGGGCTCGTGGCGCTTTACGCGCTTGTCGCCGGCGGCGTTGACACCGGATGGACCTTCTATACGCCGCTGAGCTCGTTCTACTCTAACGGCCATGTCGTGGCGACGGTTGTCGCCATTTTCATCGCTGGCTTTTCGTCGATCGCCACCGGCCTCAACTTTATCATTTCTATTCACAAGCTTCGCGCGCCCGGCATGACCTTTTACCGCATGCCTGTGTTCCTCTGGTCGCTCTACGCGACAAGCGTCATTCTCGTGCTTGCGACACCCGTTTTGGCCATGACGCTTCTCCTGCTGGCGTTCGAGCGGATCTTCCGCATCGGGGTCTTCGATCCCGCGATCGGCGGCGATCCGCTGCTGTTTCAGCACCTCTTCTGGTTCTATTCCCACCCGGCGGTCTATGTGATGATCCTGCCGGGATTCGGCGTCATCAGCGAGATTATTCCGGCGTTCTCGAGCAAACAACTATTCGGCTACAAATTCGTGGTCTGGGCGAGCATTGCGATCGCGGTCATCAGTTTCCTGGTCTGGGGCCACCATATGTTCGTCGCCGGGACGTCGCTCTATTCGGCGCTCGTTTTCTCGATTCTGAGCTATATGGTCGCCGTTCCGTCGGCGATTAAGGTCTTCAACTGGATCGGCACGATGCATAAGGGCTGGATCCGCTTCGACGCCCCGATGCTCTACGCGATCGGATTCATCGGCCTTTTTACGATCGGCGGACTGACGGGTCTTTTCGTTGCGGCGCTCGCGGCCGACGTCCATCTCACGCAAACGTATTTCGTCGTCGCGCATTTTCATTATGTGATGGTCGGAGGCATGGTGTCGGCCTTTTTCGCCGGATTGCATTTCTGGTGGCCGAAGATCACCGGGCGGCTCTATCCGGAAATCTGGGGTCGGGTAGCCGCGCTGATCATCTTCATCGGCTTCAACCTCACCTTTGCCCCGCAATTTTTGCTGGGCTATCTCGGCATGCCGCGGCGCTACCATTCCTACGCGGCGGAATTTCAGGTGCTCAATGTGTTGTCCTCCGCCGGCGCAACGATCCTCGCTGTCGGCTATCTTCTGCCGCTCGCCTATCTTGGCTGGTCGCTATTTTACGGAAGGCGCGCCGCCGCCAATCCCTGGAGAGCGACAGGTCTTGAGTGGACGACGCCGTCGCCGCCGCCGACGGAGAATTTCTCGACGACGCCAGTCGTCACCGGGCCGCCATACCAATATCCCTGCACGGAGGCCGTGCGAAATGAGTGACGCCGTCCACGCCTTTCAGTTTTCGAGCGCAAAACACCAGATGGAGACCGCCTTCGCTGGCATGTGGCTGTTTCTCGCCAGCGAAGCGCTTTTCTTCGGACCTTTGTTCCTTGCCTGGATTTATGCGCGCCATTGGAACGCCGCGGGATTCGACGCCGGCGCGCGGCAAACCTCGTTGACCATAGGCGTCGTCAACACGGTGATCCTGCTTTCGAGCAGCTACGCCTATAGCGTCGGCCTCGCTTTTATCGGGAAGGGCCGAGTGCGCGCCATGAGGGTTTGCCTCGCATTTGCCTGGCTCCTGGGCGCGAGCTTCATCCTTCTCAAATTCGGCGTCGAATGGCGCGAGGATTTTCGGAAATCGCTATTTCCGGGCGCAGCCTTCTCAATTGATGGACCTCTTAAAGGCGGCGCGCAGCTCTTTTTCATCTTCTATTTCATCAGCACGGCAATACACGGTCTGCATCTTCTCGTCGGTCTCGGCCTCGTTGCCTGGATCCTCGCCCGGGCCCAACATTTTTCCGCTTCGGCGCATACGCCTGCGACGATCGTGGGGTTGTACTGGGGCTTCGTCGACATGGTCTGGGTCATTCTTTTCCCGCTCATCTATCTCATCGGGCGGTGACCATGGGCGCTCGGCTTCGACAGCTCACCCTCGCCTATGGCGCGCTGCTCCTGCTGCTTGCATTCGAGATATGGATAAGCTTTCAGCAGTTCGATCGCGCGCTCCGTCCCTTGATACTGGCCCCTGCGGCGCTGATGAGCGGTCTCATCGCCCTCTTTTTCATGGAGCTGGACCGGGGACGGGAGCTTGCGCGCCTCTTCGCTGTCGCGGCGCTACTATGGCTTGCGATTCTGCTTGGCCTCGGCGGGCTTGATCCGCTCACGCGGGTCAATCACGACCTGGATCAACAGCAGGAGACACCGCGATGAACCGCTCAATTAGACTAAGTGCAAGTTCCATTCCGTTGCTCGGGCGCTAATGAAGTTTGAGCTCCGAGGCCGCCTGCTTGTTTTCCCCCTTCTATAACGATTATGTACTGATGTTGCGCCTTTAGCGCGCTGAAGCTTAGCCAGGCGGCGACGGCAATCGAGCATCGATAGCAGCGCCGCGGAACCAGTCCCAAGGCGTGTCGCACTCTTACCTGCGAGGATTAGACTTTGTCGCGTCGTACCGGATTACAACGTGTTTATGCTGCGCTGGTCTCGTCGATCGTATTGGTCGCGATTGGCGGTTTAGGGATTTGGGCAAGCCAGCCGTGGCTGTTTCCGAGCCTAGGACCAACGATTTTTCTGCAAACGGTCACGCCAAACGAACCCGGCGCAAAGTTATGGAACACCTTTGTGGGCCACGCAATTGGCGTTTGCGCGGGTTATTTGGCGTTTTTTCTTTTTGAAGCGCAATCCCTCCCGCCAACCATTAGCGCAGCTGAAATGTCACTTGGATGCGTTGCCGCGACGGCTATGGCGGTCGGTGTGACAATTATGGCTCAGTACCTTCTAAACGCCCTTCATCCCCCTGCAGCAGCGACGACAATGTTGATAACACTTGGGGGATTGAAGCCTGATTGAGACTCTGTCGGTGCGATAGCTACGGGGCGTCGTCCTCGTCTCCGTCTTTGGAGAAGCAGCTCGAATTTGGCATCCCGAGCGAAGCAACTAGGACTCAGGTCGACGCAGATCAGTTATCGCCAAAGGAAACGCTGGCTCCTGTACCGCAATGATCATGCGCTGCGCTTCAAAGCTGTTACAATCTCGAAGAAGGTGGTCGTGCGACACAATCCAGATCTCAGGACGAAATATGATCAATTCATTCGTTCTGGAAAACCTGAGAAGCTTGCCCTCACAGTTCTCATGGCATCAGCTCACAATGTAATGACAAATGCTTTGTTATGAGATAACCACAAATGGCCATTACCCGTGGCTTGACCAAAACAGATACTCATCTGCGCTCGTTAAGCGGCCACGAGAAGCCAGAAAACCTCCCTTCCCAAATCCAAAACTTTGTAGCGCTGAACTGACAGGCAGCGGTCATTCGGCCGGTTCGGGGCGAGGCGTTGGCTCCGTGCGCTCGGCTGCCTGCCAGAAAAGCGGGCGCAGCTTCACGATGAAGTCCCACGCCATGAGAAGCGCTCCCAGTGCAAACAGAACATCCCCCGGCAGCCGTAGCCATTGCCACAGCAGTGTCTTGGAATAGAACGCGTTGCTCCGGGCATAGGCGAAGCCGTGTTCGAACACCGCGTCTAATTGAGACCACCCGATCGGAAAAAAATTCAAGGCGATCCACAACACCAAGCCGGCATTATAGAGCCAGAAAGCGATCAAACCGATCTTTTCGTTAAACGGGCTCCTGTCCGCGACGGCGTAGCGCAGACAGAAATAGATGAGGCCGATCGCGAGCAGACCGAAGGCGCCGAACAACGCCGTGTGCGCGTGGTTGAGCGTCAGGAACGTTCCATGTTCATAGTAGTTGACGAGCGGCGCGTTGAGGGTGCCGCCTCCGAACACGCCGGCTCCGACGAAATTCCAGAAAGCCGCGCCAATGACGTATGTGTACGCAAGCGTATACTTGAATTCGCGATGCGCCTTGATGAGAAGATACTGGTTCATTGCTTCGATGACCAGGAGCACCAGAGGCAACACCTCAATGAAGGAGAACATGCTGCCCATCGGCACCCACATGCTGGGACCGCCCACCCAATAAAGATGATGCCCGGTGCCGATAACGCCGCCGAGAAAAATCAGGATCAACTCAAAATACACCGCCCGTTCCGCCAACGTACGCGACACCAGACCCACGGCCATGAGAAGATAGGCGCTCATGCAGGAGGCGAAAAACTCGAAAGACTGCTCCACCCAGAGATGGACGACCCACCAGCGCCAGAAATCGGTGAGCGTGAAGGACTTTTCGATGCCGGTGAGCGGTATCATGCCGAAGGCGTAAAGAACAGCCACGTTGATCGTCGAAGCCCAGATCAGATGCTCGAGCCTTATGCGGCCCGACCAAAATTCTCCTGCGGCGCGCCACCAAAGGGGTCCACTCGGCCAAAGCGCGCGCATGACGAGCAGGCTCCACAATAGCAAGCCTGCAAAGAAGCCGATCTGCCAGAAGCGTCCGAGTTCGATATATGAAAGTCCCTGATTGCCGAACCAAAACCAGTAGCGGTCGATCGAGCCCATAATCCCGTAATAATTTCCGACAAGCGCGCCGGCGATGATCAGCAGCGTCGTCCAGAACAGCATGTCGACAAAGAAATGTTGTCCTTTCGCTTCATGGCCGCCCGCCATGGCCGGAGCGAGAAAGAGCGCGGCGCCAATCCACGAAAGCCCGATCCATAGGATGGGGGCTTGAATATGAACGTCGCGGAGGAAATTGAACGGGAAAATATCATTGATTGCGATCCCATAGAAGCTGGTCCGATCGTAATAGGAATGCGCCATGATCGTTCCTGCCGCAATCTGAACGAGAAGCAGCAGCGCCACCACGACAAAGTATTTGCCGATTCGCCTTTGGCTTCGCGTAAGAGGTCGAAATTCCGCCAGGATCGGATCCATTCGGCCGACATCGCGCTTGTTGAGAAAGAACTCGTAAATGAACAGCACGACGCCGAAGGCGAAGAAGGTGAAGCAGAAACTGATCCAAGTCCACCGGAAGGTGTTGAGGGTCGGCGTATTGCCGACCAAGGGCTCAAACGGCCAATTCTCGGTCCAGGACCAGCTGGCGCCCGGCCTGCGCGCCACCGTGGTGAAGGCCGAGAAGACCAAAAAATCCGCCGTTTGTCGCGCGCCTTCCGGGTCAAGGCTGTAGGCGGGGGTCCATCCGGCGGAGGGATTTGCCGTTTTCAGCGAATTTACGACCTCGTCCCGTACCGCGAGGAAGGCGTTCGCCACAGAGTCGGGCAGCACCACTTCTGACTTCGTCAGATCGATCCCCTGTAGCGCGCGCTGCATGGCGGCCGTTACGGCGGCCCGCTGATCCTCCCCGAGTTCCCCGAACTCCCTGCCAAGGCTGGCCATGGCCATGTCGTAACGGGTCGACTCGGCGAGGCTAACAAGGATCGAAGCGGTGTAATCCTCGCCGTAATAGGATCCCATGCCGTAAAGGCTGCCGTAGTCCATCAGATCGGCCTTTTGGAATCCGGCCTTACCGGCGGCGACGTCCGCCGCTGTCATCAACACTGTTCCATCGGCGGCGATAAATCGGTCGGGCTGCGGCGGCGACGCCTGGTATGTGGCCGAGGTCGCCCAACCCATAAGACCAAAAGTCCCGATGGCGACGGCGAGCAGAACCCATTTCAGGAAATTGCTGACGAGATCCTCGCTCGGCCGATCGGTGCGCTTTGCGGCTGGTGGCATATCGACTTCTCTCCCTTACGTTCGATGGGCGATTGCGGGGAACAAGTTTAGTCGTGGCGAAGACGATTGTTTTTCGCCTGATTTCGCCTCTCGAAAGACGGCGGCCGTAGTGGCTGGCCTGCGCGAACTTGCTCTCGAAACAATAGCGCGTGACCAGCTTTGCACAAGATATAGGCCCAGACGGCACTCCGATTAGCGGAGTGCCTTCCGCCCCAACGCGCAGCTGGGGCGATAGCCCAAAACACAACAATGTGAACGAGTCGAAAGCGCCGCACAACATCGGCCGTCGGCGACAAACCTACGATGCAGTGGGCGTCGAAATGATGCGCTCCCGACGAAACCAACAAGCGCCAGGAGCGTCGCTGCGGCGCCTCTATTGCCGACATTCACAAGCGAGGCCTTCCCAAGCACGCCAAGATGCTCGCACGCATTGCGAATGAACAGCAACGCCAACGTCGCGACCGCCTGGAGCACGCGTCAGTTACGGCTGACGAGGCGCCCTCGGGAGGGAAACCCGCCTACAGGGTGGCGCGAGCGAGCGCCTGCTCAGCGGCTATGACCTCGACCGTGAAAAGAGTCGACCCAGGCGATCGGCAAACGGACACCGAGAATTCGTCGAGCTTACGCTTGCGATTGGAAGCGATCCACAGGACGCAAACGCAGAGAGGTTTTCATCCTGAGAAATGCGCCTAACTGGATGCCTGTGCGAGGCATCCTATGTCAGATCGAGAGGAAATTGCGATGTCATCTCCTGTTTATCCTTCCTCATCGCCGGAAATTGCCCGAAAGCGTCAGCAGCTTGCTCGATCGTGTCCCATGACGTGGTGTAGATGAGCGCGGTCATCACGGTCGCCGGCGAGGGCCGGGCTGGTCAGGGGGCCACGGCGGGCAGCCCAACGATGGGATCATCGCTCAACGGGGCGATCGTTTCCAGATGCTATGGGGTATGCGCCGAGCGTGGCAGGCTGGCGCTCTTCAATAGCGTGGAGACGCCCTCATGCTGCATCGCTTTATCCCTGGCCGCGCAGCGGCAGCCTTCGATCAGGATCGCACCCTCGTCGTGGTCGTCGAGATGAGCCAGTCGACATGGCTCGTCACTGGGCTGCTTCCTGGCCTGGAGCGCCAACCTCTGAAAAAGCTGGACCCCGATCCCGATCATCTTCTCACGCTCGTAAGGCGTTGGTGCGACGAATGTCGCTCAGCAGGTCGAGGGATCGAACGTCTCGTCGTCGCCTATGAGGCTGGGCGGGATGGTTTTTGGCTGGCGCGCTGGCTGGTAGCTCGCGGCGTTGAGGCGCACGTCATCCACTCCAGCAGCGTGGCTGTGTCCAGGGATCGCCGCCGCGCCAAGACAGATCGTCTCGACGCCGCTCTTCTCCTGCGGGTATTGCTCGGCTGGCTGCGGGGGGAGCCTGGCCATTGCAGCATGACGGCGACGCCTTCGATTGAGGAAGAAGACGCTAAGCGGCCGACACGCGAACGCGAAAATCTCGTCGGCGAGCGCACGCGTATAATCAACCGTATGAAAGCGTCGCTCGCTCGTCTCGGTGTCCGCGGTTTTAATCCCGCGCTGCGCAAAGCCGCTGACCAGCTCGGCGGCCTGCGCACCCCGGAAGGCGGCGCCATTCCGCCGCTCGCCATGGCCGAGCTGCGGCGCGACATAGCCCGGCTACGCTTCATCGAGGAGCAGATCAAGGAGATCGAACAGCAGCGAGTGGCTCGCCTCGATGAGGCGAAGCCGTGTGAAGAGAGAGCGAACGGCATGGTGCGTCTGCTCACTCGCGTCGTCGGCGTTGGCGTCGAGACCGCAGACATGCTCACTCACGAGATTTTCTACGCGACTTACGAGATAGACGAGCCGTCGCCCGTTACGCGGGATTGACCGGCTCGCCCGACGAGAGCGGATCAAGGCGACGCGAGAGAGGCCTCTCGCGGGCCGGCAACGCGCGCGTTCGGCGCGGCATGGTCCAGCTCGCCTGGCGTTTTTTGGTTTTCCAGAAAGAGTGCGATCTTGTCCTCTGGTTTCGGGCGCGCTCCGCGGATGCAGGCGGTCGGCGGCGCATGTCGCTGATCGTGGGGTTTGCGCGCAAGCTGCTGATCGCGCTCTGGCGCTTGGCGATGGGCGCCGAGCCGCCGGAGGGGCTCAAGATGCGGCCCGCGTAACAAAGAGCATTTTCGGAATGGCCCCAAGGGGCCTGACGAGTCCGAGGCAGCGGCAACCCGTTACATGACGTGGCTTTCACGCCGTTTTCCAGATAGGGACCGCCGCCCCGGAGCCGGGCGCAGATGCGAATGGCGCATCATGGTTCGGGCTCGAACGAGCCCACCGAATACAAGGTCGCGGCACGGTTCCGTGCGCCGCCCATAGCTCCCCTCGAACTCGCTTATCGTCGTTTACGCTCTTGTCGCTAGGAAGAACAGGATCAAAAAAACAGGCTTGACGGAGAGAGCCCCATACAAGCGTCATGTAGCGGCTTCGCTGCACGGCCCACTCGTCATTCTGCTCCAGCAGGATGGCGCCGACGAGCCGGACGACGGCGTCTTCGTTGGGGAAGATGCCGACCACCTCTGTCCTGCGCTTGATCTCGCCGTTCAGCCGTTCAATCGGATTCGTGCTGTGCAGCTTGGCGCGATGCGGGGCCGGGAAGCCCATGTAAGCGAGCACGTCGGGTTCCGCGTCGTCCATCAGCATCGCGAGCTTCGGCAGTTTGGGGCGCAACTGATCGGCGACCTTACGCCATTGTCCCTTCGCCGCTTCGGCGTCGTCTTGCGCGAAGGCGGTGGCGATGAAGGCGGAAACGACCCGCCTGCCGCTCTTTCCGGCATGGGCGAGCGCGTTGCGCATGAAGTGGACGCGGCAACGCTGCCAGGTCGATTGCAGAACCTTGGCGACCGCCGCCTTCAACCCTTCATGGGCGTCAGAGACGACGAGTTTGACGCCGCGCAGCCCTCGGCGACGGAGCTTGCGCAAAAACTCGGTCCAGAAGGTTTCGGCTTCCGACGGTCCGATGTCCATGCCCAGCACTTCCCGGCGGCCGTCGGCGTTGACCCCCACGGCGACAATCGCCGCCAGCGAGACGATGCGGCCGTTTTGCCGCGCCTTCACATAGGTCGCGTCGATCCAGAGGTAGGGCCAGTCGCCTTCGATCGGCCGCTCGAGGAAGGCCTTCACCCGCTCGTCGATCTCTTCGCACAGGCGGCTGACCTGGCTCTTCGAGACGCCGCTCATGCCCATGGCCTTGACGAGATCGTCCACCGCGCGCGTCGAGACGCCCTGGATGTAGGCTTCCTGAATGACGGCCGTCAGCGCCTTCTCCGCCATCCGCCGTGGCTCCAGGAAGCCCGGAAAATAGCTGCCCTTTCGTAATTTGGGGATGCGCAGCTCCACGGCGCCGGCACGCGTCTCCCAGGTCCGATCACGGTAGCCGTTGCGCTGGGCGAGGCGTTCCGGGCTCTTTTCGCCGTAGGCCGCGCCGGTCAACGCGCCGACCTCCAGTTCCATCAGCCGCTCGGCGGCGAAGCCGATCATCTCGCGCAAAATATCAGCGTCGGGAGCCTTCTCCACGAGCGCGCGCAGGTTCATCATCTCATCGGTCATCGGCAGTTCCTCGGTTGCGTTGGCGTGTCGCAACCCGATCCTACCGGCGAACCGTCGATGACCACCGCAAGCCGCTCGCTCGCTAGGGCGCTATGAAAAGCGCGCGTCGCGAGCCGCTTGCTCCGCCCGAGCTACACCACTTCCCGGGACACGACCGCTTGCTCCCGAGATCGAGGCGGCGTTCGAGGAGTTCAGCCATAAAGTTTTTGCGGACGGCGCCTTGTCCGCTAAGATGAAGCAGCTCATTGCCGTTGCTGCAGCCCACATAACTCAGTGCCCCTATTGCATCAGAGGACACACCAAAGCAGCCTTGCGACGTGGCGCGACCCAGCAGGAACTGATGGAGGCCATCTGGGTTGCCGCCGAGATGCGGGCGGGCGGCGCTTACGCGCACTCGACCGTGTCCCTAGCGGCGATGACCGAGGAAATTGAGCCGCACCCATAATGCTCCCTTTGGCGACAGAGACGCACCCAAGACTCTGTTTGCAGCGAGCTCGAACGCCGGCCGCGCGCCCGGGCTATGACCATTTCTCGCAGACAGGATGGGGTCTTCCACCTCAAAGCTCCGATTCGACGGATCCTGACGCACGAGGTTGGGCGCGATTTCTGGCGGCGTCAGTGGGTTTGACGAAGAAGCCATCAGGACGGCCGAGGAATATCTCCCGCATCCCCGGGTCCCTCCACGATGCGCCGATAATTATGGAAAGCGAAACGTGGGCGCCGTCGGGAGAAAGTTGGCGGGCAAGCGACTGGGTCAAAGATCGCTAGGTCGCATTAGGAGGCGCAAGAGATACTGCCCCCGCACCACGCTGTAAAATCGCGGGTGGTCAATCGACGGATCGCGTGGCGCGCGGTAAGGAAGCGCGCCCGAGCGTGCCGGCGCCGCAAGTTTCTTCGAAGCTCGGCTGTCGTCGCCACTCCGCATCAACCCAACCAGCCAGCCCGGCTGTATAAATCAGAACTTCGATGGGCCCGGATTCCGCCTCGGCGAGGGCAAAGGCGCATTCTGCCGAAAGGGCAACTGAGTTATTGCAGATGAATATTCGCTTGGGCAATGCGGCGCCGCCAACCAAGGGGTCGACTCCCGAATTGAGAAATTGACGAGGAAATATCGTTCCCCGCGGCGTCCGCCGTCGCCCGGCATCCTTGTGCATCCCGACGCCACGAATCGTCGCCTCCGCCGGTCATTGTTGGCGGAATATAGACAAATCTTCAGCCGACGCTAAATTACCTCGTTGCGTAACCGGGCTCGACAGACGCGCGCAATGAAATCCTATTTGCCTCTCAATTTTGGCCTTCCAGCCGGATCAAAGATTGCACAGGGCAAGGTTTGGCCTTCTGCGAAATCCGCCGGCCGCGTAAGCGCTTTCCAAATTTATCGTTACGATCCAGATTCCGGGGCAGGACCTCGCCTGGACACATATTACGTCGACCGTGATGACTGCGGACCGATGGTCCTCGACGCTCTGATAAAGATCAAGAATGAGATTGATCCGACGCTGACGTTTCGCCGTTCTTGCCGCGAAGGAATTTGCGGTTCGTGTGCGATGAGCATCGATGGTCGGAATTGGTTGGCCTGCACGCAAGCGATTGACGACATCCGGGGCGAAATCCGTATCTTCCCGCTTAATCGCATACCGGTGATCAAAGATCTCGTCGTCGACTTGGACCACCTTTTCGCTCAGCACCGACTGATCGAGCCATGGCTCAAGGTGAGGACTCCCGAGCCGGAACAGGAACGCTTGCAGACTCCCCATGATCGAGCCAAGCTCGAGGGGTACTACGAATGCATACTCTGCTTTTGCTGTAGCGGAGGATGTCCAAGCTACTGGTGGAACGCCGATCGCTATCTAGGACCGGCGGTGCTGCTTCACGCTTATCGGTGGCTCATCGACAGCCGGGATGAGGCGGACGAGAGTCGGCTCGACAGGCTCGAAGATCCCTTCCGCCTCTACCGTTGCCACACGATCATGAATTGCACCAAGACCTGTCCAAAGGGCCTGCAACCCGCCAAGGCAATCGCCATGATCAAGAACATGCTCGTCGAACGCCAGCATTAAGAGAGCCCAAGACGGCCCTTAACAACCGAAGCCGAAGGCTGGAATCCCATGAATTGACCGGCAAATCAGGATGAGGCGACCCATCATGGTTGAACGACTCGAAGCGCGTCCAAGATCGCCGCACCTGCAGGTTTATCGCCCTACGTTGACCATGACGATGTCCATCGCCCATCGAATGACTGGCGTGACGCTCTATTTCGGCACGATACTGTTCGTTTGGTGGCTAATGGCGATTTCCGTCGGTCCCGCGCATTACGCGCGGGCGCAGGATTTCATGAACTCGATCGTCGGCCAAGCCTTCCTCTTCTTTTTCACCTGGTCGCTATTGCATCATGCGCTCGGCGGCGTGCGTCACCTCATCTGGGATCTTGGCTTCGCCCATGATTACCCATGGCGCGAGTATCTCGCGCAAGCCACCATCGTGGGATCGCTCTTGGGAACCGTCTTTCTTTGGGTTGCGAGATTCTGAAGGAGTTCTGACATGACAGGCCTAAGGAAGCCGCTCGCTCCCGCCGACGGGTTAACTTCGGAAAAAGGCGGAACCCGCGATTTCTGGCGTCAGCGCGTCACATCGATCCTCGGCCTTCCGCTGACGCTCGCCGCGATCATCATCTTCGTTTCGAGCCTCCGCGTCGACCATGCCAAAGTAGTGACGCGTTTCCATCATCCAATGGTCGCGATTGTGCTTCTTCTTACGATATTAAACTTTTGCGTCCACATGCGCCTCGGCATGAAGGCCATTATTGAAGACTATGTCCATGAACAAAGAGCTAAGGCGCTGCTGCTGATGGCGAATACGGGATTCGTTTTTGCGACTGGCATTGGGGGCGCCCTCGCTGTCTTAAAAATTGCGATGGGTGGCTGACCTGCGTCAAATGCGCTGAGGCCACGGCAATGCGCCGCTCAATGCGGAAACAGCGCGTCAACCTGCGAGCTTGCGAGACGATGCGCTCCCATTCAGGTTTTTCGAGATAGGCAGGAAGGCGGTAAATTTCACGCTGACCCGCCGCCACACTCCCCTAGCA
Organism: Methylocystis sp. IM3; assembly: GCF_038070105.1. Lineage (NCBI taxonomy): Bacteria > Pseudomonadati > Pseudomonadota > Alphaproteobacteria > Hyphomicrobiales > Methylocystaceae > Methylocystis > Methylocystis sp. IM3. The sequence continues at coordinate 38,929 of NZ_JBBPBZ010000001.1, forward strand.
GGCTGTTGAAAAAAGGGGCTACTCGCCGCCTTCCGCTCTGGAGCGGATTTTCGGGGGGAGGTGGGCGCGGTTGATAGGGCTCGGAAGCGCGCGCGCTTTGCGCGCTTCGGTCTCTCATCTCACGCTGCGGCGAGCAGCTTCGGTAGCCTGACCAGATTATAGGCGGCTGCCGCGAAGGTGAAAGCGAAGCCCACCCTGTCGCAGCCTCGAAACTTGGTTTTCTCCTGCCCGGCGACTGTCTTGATCCAGCCGAAGCCCTCCTCAATCTGCTTGCGGATGCGCTGGCTGAGCCCGTAGCCGCCATGCCGCGTCGTGCGCCCATCGATCGCAGATGACCGGCCGCTCACATTCTGCGCCACATGCGGCGTAACCCGCATCGAGCGCAACTCGTTGACGAAGTCCTCGGCGTCGTAGCCCTTGTCGGCCGCGAGTGTGATCCGCCTCGGCCGGTCGGCCCGCGGCTCGATCATATGCAGCGCAGCGACGCGTTCGGCGTGGCCGTCGGCTTTCGTCAGGCAGGCATCGACGAAAAGAGCGTTACGGTTCTCCATCAGCGCATGACCGATGAAACACAGCTTCGCCTCCTTGCCAGCGCCCTTGCGATAAAGCCGTGCGTCCGGATCGCTCGTTGAAGCATGTGTGTCGTTCGAACGCTTCTCGCCATGGAAATCCGCTTCGCGGTTGCGCGATCCGCCGTCGCCCGAAGGTGGATCGTCCGTTTGGTTCGCCTCGCCTTCGCCCGCGCTCTTCGGCGTGAAGCTCTTCATGGACGCCCAAGCCTCGATCAGCGTGCCATCGACAGAGAAATGATCGTTGCTCAAAAGCCGCTTCACACGCGGCTGCGCCAGCACGGCGGCAAGAAACTTCGCCGCGATGTCGCCATCGAGCAGCCGGTCGCGATTCTTGGAGAAGGTCGAATGATCCCAGACGGAATCGTCGATCCCGAGCCCCACGAACCAGCGAAACAATAAGTCGAAATCGAGCCGCTCCATGAGCTGGCGCTCCGAGCGGATCGAGTAGAAGGCTTGCAGCAGCATCGCGCGCAGCAGCTTCTCCGGCGGGATGGAGGGCCGGCCTGTCGAGGCGTAGAGCGCCGAAAATTCCCCGGCAAGAGCGGCGAGTGCCTGGTTCGCTAGGTCGCGGATGACTCGCAAGGGATGCGCTTGCGGAACGCGCGCCTCCATGTCCACATAGCTGAATAGCGCCCCAGACCGCTCGTCCCCGCCGCGCATTCCAAGCCCCCCTTGCCTGAAGCGAAGGGAATCACAACAGCGTCGTCAGTGCGAGGGGTTTTTCAACAGCCTGCTAGAGCACTTGATGACACTTGTTTCTTGCGCACTCCGTGGACGGAACGCGAGGTGATCCACGGGGCGTGATTACGGAAGGGCGGGCGGCGGCCCCAAAGGAGCGTCTTCTTTTTCCTGGTTGCGGATATATTCCCTGATCAAACACGACGCCGCGACAATAGCCAAAATGCTTGGCGGAAAGCCGGAGGGAGGCGGCTACCTCTGCTCCTGTCCCGTGAAAGGGCACGGCAAGGGGCGCGGTGATCTGCGTCCATCGCTCAGCGTCTCCGACGGAAAACGCGCGCTTGTTTTCCATTGCTTCGCCGGCTGCAAACCCCGTGAAATCATCGCCGCTTTGAACGCGCTTGCGCCGAACCTGGGCCCCCAGCCCCGCTTCGAAAACCGATTGCCTCAGAGATTTGCGACGAAATCGAAGACCACTTCCACCCTTGCGCAGAAACTTTGGAAGGCGGCGCTTCCTGTCGCCGGCACGCCCGCCGAGACCTATCTTCGCTCACGCCGCTTGCCGCCAATACCGCCGCCCACCATTCGTTTCCTTCCCTCCTATCGTTATGACGAAACACGGCGTTTCCCATGCCTCATCGCGGCTGTGCAGGCGCCGTCACGGGCGATCGTCGCCGTTCAATTGACCTTTCTCGATGCTTCCGGGCGTCGAAAGGCCCATGTGCCGCACCCACGGCGCGCGATCGGACCGCTCGGCGACGGACTTCTGCGCCTCGCGCCCGCCGCTGAGCATATCGGGCTCGCGGAAGGCTTCGAGACGGCCTCAGCTGCGTCTTTGCTTCACGAGAACTTCCCCGTTTGGGCGACGCTTGGCGCCGATCGCTATGCGATAGTCGCGCTTCCACCAATCGTGAGGCGCGTTACGATTTTTGCCGACTACGATGCGCCGGGCCTATCGGCAGCGCTTTCGTTCTTCGAGCGCCGCCCGGAGTTCGAGGTGTGGATCGCGACGCCGGCAACGATGGGTGTTGATTTCGCGCGGGAGTGGGAACTCCAACCGCTCGCTGCCCCCTTCACTTACGCCACCAATTGTTAGCAGCGCCGAGTTGCACGCGCTAGGGTGCCGCGCGACAATCAGCATGAGAGTCTTCTCACGCAGATTGTCGCACCATACTAGGGTATCCCAGACGGCGCGCGAAAAAAAAGCGGCACGGTTTGTCATGAGCGTGAAATGAAGGCTTCGCCGGACGCCTGATGGAGCTGGAGGTCGGCGTGTTGACCGTCACCGCATAGGGAAAAATAAGCCCGAAACGCCTCGTCCAGGCGTCAAAGCCGCGGGCACGAGCGCCGTCTCTAAGAGACAGGTCAGCCGCCTATGCGAAGCGATCGACGAACGTGTAGGCCTTCCTCGAGCGGCCGATCGAAGGCGACTGGCCCTACCTGTGGGTCGACGCGACCTATGTGAAAGCCCGGCAAACCGGCAGCATCGTCTCGCTGGCGGCGATTTTCGTCGTGGGCGTCAACGCCGACGGCCGCCGGGAAGTGCTGGGCCCGGACATCGGCCCCTCGGAAGCCGAGATCCTTTGTACCGAGTTTTTGCTCAAGCTCCGTCGCCGAGGGCTGCGCGGCGTAAAATTCATCGTCTCCGACGCCTATGAAGGGTTGAAGGCGGCGGTCGCCGCCTATGCAGGAAAAGCGGACGGCGCTTCGTCTCGGCTTTCGTCGCCGTCGCCTTCGCGCAAAACGACGCCGAGGCCGCGAAAGGGCAGTGGCGCAGGGTTGCCGATCAGTTGCGCCCCAAGCTGCCTAGACTCGCCGACTGATGGACGATGCCCAAGCGGATGCGCTCGCCCACATGGACTTCCCGCCCGCGCGTCGCGCTGAGCTGCACCGCACGAACCCGATCGAAGGGCTAATCGAAGAAATCAAGCGACGCACCGAGGTCGTCGGCATCTTCCCCAACGAAGCTGCCGCCATTCGCCTCGTCGGCGCCGTCCTGCTCGAACAGGACGAGTGGGCATTGCTGCGCAACTCTTACATGACGCCGGATACCATCGTACCGTTGAGCGATGATCCATCGTCGGGCTGCCCCCGTGGCCGTCTTGTCAACCCGGCCAACCTGATGACTGCGCTGCACCAGGGTACACGATTGACCATCGCCGAGAATATCAACTTCTTCTGATCAAGCTACGCAGTGCCGACGGGCCGCCCATCATTCCTCAATCACTTGCGAAACGTAGGAGGATTCGAAGATCTTCCCGTTCTGACCGATAGCAAGCCGCTGCAGGCAATAGAGCTTCCAGTAGCGCGTCCAGCGTGGATTGTTCGTTGGAATATAGACGATGGGAAGTCCTAGCTGTGCGGCATCCTCATGGCTGATCGGCTGACCATGAGTTTTCCAGCGGCTCGGGCTCATGAGTTCGTTCGAGATAGTGGAGGCCGGAAGACCCCGCAGCTTCAGCAAGTCCTCGGCGAACGTGCGCACGCGATCGCGAATTCCCTGGAACTTGCGCACCACCTTGGCATCGAAATTGTCGAGGCGCAGCAGCGCGACCGGGTCGTTCCGATCGTTCCTAATCGCGGCGGCGTATTCGTCATGCGCGTCCAAGTAAGCAATAACGGAATGCCAAAATTCATTGCCCTGGTTGTCACGCATCGGAAATTGAGGGTCGATCATCCCGAGTTCGGAGGTGTCGCTCATCAGGATCTGGTTTGCGCCGAGCGCCATGAGCGTTCCAGCGCTTTTGGCGACATCGGGGATGATGACCCTGAAAGAACTATCGACGACATTGGCATGAATCAGCCTAATTAGCTTTTCGCAAGCATCCACGTCGCCGCCGAAGGTGTGCAGGAAGAGGTCGATTGGCTCGCCCTCTGGGATGTTGTGGAGCAGATCGACGAAGCCGATGAGGTCGTTGCGATCGATCTCGGTATTTGGGCCGCCGATATAACATATGAGATGCGTGCCCTCGGCTTCGTCAATTTGCTTGACGAGTTCTTGCCGTTCATAGCGCGCGGAATTCCGGGCCGTGAACATGGGTGTTTTGCTAAACGAGCGTTTGGGACCGCCTGTGGGCGTGTCCCCGCCACCGGTAATTTCGCCTTCGGTCATCGTATGCTGTCCTTAGCCCAAAGAATCTTGCTCTTCCGCAAAAAGAAATGGCACCGGCGTCCGCCGTCCAGATAGTCGATGCTCGGCGCGATCGTGATTTTTCCTTTCGGTGAGAGCGTCAAGGTCCATGTGGGGCGGCGTCCCTGGTCGAGATTCAACAGGACATCGTGGCCTTTACCGCAGGGGCATTTGAAACCTACCCATTTGGGCGGACCGCCCGAAGCGACCAGCACCATAGCGCGCTTGGGCAGGCGTTGGGGGATTTCGTCCGCGAATTCGACCGTTCCGACAATTCGCCAGCGCCTGAAGGGCAGCCATTCCCACCACGGAAGCTTCATATTTTGGGCCAGACCTGTTCGAGAAAGGGGGTTGCCTCAGAGAAGCCGAGCTTCTTGCTTGCTGGATCGCAATAATGGCCAGGACGGGGTGCCGCACGATTGATTGAGATTTCGCGCTCATGGATGCGGAGAAGGATTTCCGAAGGGCGGGGATCCGGTCCATAGCCGATCAATCGCTCGAGCAGCTCGCTGACGGCCGCCGCGGCAACGGCCGTTGTGAACGCGACCACCGCCGGCTCGGTCCCACCCAGTGCAGGCGCATAGCCTTCATCGGCTAGGCGCTTCCGCTCGGTGGGGGTCAGGACTTCGGCACCCGCTCGAGCGAGATCGATGCGATCACGGCAGACCAGGCACGCCGATCCCGGCGAGAGAATAGTGATGCGCCCGTCGATTCCCATCAGCAAGCCTGCCGCATTGCTGCTGAGCAGGACGCCGATATCGATGACGGGGGTCAGCATATAGGTTGCGAGCCGGGAGAGAACCAGGCGCCCGGCATTGTCGTCGGTGCAGCCGAACACGAGGTCGCGATCGCCAAGCCGCCTCGCCGTCGGTTCGAGTGTAATCATCGCATCGATTGCCTCGCAGCAAAGATCGGGTGCGATCGCGTTAAGATGATCGCGCAGAATTCCAGCTTTGGGGCGGCCAACATCCGCCGGGGTCGAGCCGTAGACGCGGGTGACATTACTGGCTGAGAGGTGATCTGCGTCGATGAGCAGCAGATCGCGAACTCCGAGGCGGACGAGCTGTTCGGCAACGGCCGATCCGGTACCACCGCAGCCGACCACGGCGATCCTGAGATCGCCAAGCGCGCGCTGAATGTCGCCGCCGAATGCGCGAACATTCCGGTCAAAGATCGGAGAGGGTGGTCGGTCTTCGGCGTTGATCGCGCTCATCAGGCGCCAGCGATCGCCCACGATCCAAAGCCGGTCGATCGAGCGGATGGGGCCGTAACCTTCCTCCGGCTGCAGTGTGCCGGAGAAAGCGAACTCCGTTTCGCGGGGTGATACGATGAGTGTACCATAATAGGGTGAACCCGAGCGTATGCGGAAGAGTTCGGCTATCGCTTCATCGACCGATTCGTCCGCGAGGCTCGGCAGCGGCGTGCCGCTCAGGCCGGGATGTGTGTGGAACCAGATCGCCATGGCGCCGAGCGCCTCGGCTTCGGCAAGCGCGGGCACATAGCCTTCGGGGGTGATCGCCATATGGTTCCGGTCGCGTTCACGGTAAGCAGCCGGATCAACCATGCTATGATGGCGGACCAGAAGCCGAATATCGCCATCCGAGTTTTGATGGACTGCCGCCAGGAGGACGCCGGCGACCTCCAGCGGATTGCTCGCCGCCTCAATCAGTGCAGCAGCGACCGCATCGGTGAGAACGATCGTAACACTCATGCGGCCTTTGGAGCTGCCAGGGCAAGCTCCCTCCGCACGATGGCAAGATAGCTTTCGAGAGAGTCGATCCCTGAGCGCCACTGGCCAGGCTGCAAATGGCGTGACCAGCGCTGCCACTCGCGGCCGAGATGATGCTCCATAGCCTGTGTTGCCGGAATCTGGGTACCGTCGGTGCGACGCACCGGCGGATGGAACCACCACATATCGGGCGCGATGTCCGGATAACCCGGTGCCAACCGCAGCATGAGGTCGGCGGTTGAGAGATCAAAGCCTGGGCCCAACGGAAATTCCGGGATGACGACGCAAATCATGCCCGCGTCGCTCGATACGGTGTGGCCTGGCGCCCGCTCCGCGAGACAATCCTGATCGATCTGGGGAAGCACGGGTCCGTTATCCCTTCTTGGCACCGGGATTGATCTGAGCCGGAGCAGTGAAAAACCGCAATCCATTGCGCATCTGGACCACCTGCTCGTTGAGGATCTTAATGTCGGAGCCGCCGGGGACTACCTCGAACAAGTCGCGGGCCGCCCCAATCGGCGGATTGCTCAGCTGTCGCAGTTCGAGGCCGGTCATCTGATCTACGTGAACCTTGTAGACCTCACGGTCGATCTTGATCGAAAATGCGGGATCTTTGGGCTTGAGGGGGTTGGCATCAGGATGCTGCTCGGCTTCGCTCATCGGGTATCTCCCATGCTTGATACCGAGATACCACGATACCGAGGCTATTGACAACCTAATAATTTTGGTGTCTAAAGAGACGCATGAAGGACAGCAAAGCCATGACAATCCGCCTTTCGCCGGAGCAAGCGGAGGCGCTGGAGACGGTTGCCAGCGTCGAGCAGCGGCCCATTTCCGATGTCATTCGCGCTGCGATTTCCGAGCATATTGAGCTCAGACGGCGCGACCCTAACTTCCGTGCTGGCCTGGAGGAGCGGATTGGCCGGGCGCGAAGGCTGCTCGATCGTCAGGCCGGCGAATAGCGCCGACGAAGGTATGCTCTAATATGAGCATGATCGACGATCCGAATCACTGAGACGCGGTGAGCAAAATGAGCCGATGGACCTCTTCAGCCCCTGCCGACGTCACGTGGCGCCGTAAGCAGATGAGCGCGAACAACGACATTGAAGGCGTCGGCCGGGACGACAAGGCCGAAAAGCTTCTCGCGCGCCTGGAAGCGGGAGGCGCTACTATTGAAAAGCGCCGCGAGGCTTTGCGGAACTATTTTTCCAAGAAGCCAAAGTGAGCCCGCGTGGCGAAGCTGAGCGCGCCGAATACGAGAAGATCGTCTACCCCGACACGCAGGTCTTAGTGAATCAACTGGGGATACGCGAAGCCGCGACGCTGGACGCGGCCGAGCGTCTCTTCACTGATATTCGTATCGCCGAAGGTCTGCCGTTTGAATGTACGGAGCCCACGTACGGTGCCTTCAGGGCTATTCACCGCCATCTATTCCAAGATCTCTATTCTTGGGCCGGTGATGAACGAAAATATACGACTGGTCGCGGTCCGGCACCGTTTGCGGTGCCGGAACAGATTACGCCGTGGATGGAGCGCCAGTTTGAGGCGTTCCGCGTCGCCAACCAACTTCGCGGCCTCGCTCCCACAGCCTTCGCCGAGCAGGCGGCAGTGCTGGTCAATGAAATCAATGCAGCCCACCCATTCATCGAGGGTAATGGTCGTGTGCAACGCATCTGGCTCGCCGGCGTCGCCGAGCGTGCAGGCTATGAATTTTCGATTCGCCCAGAAGATCGGGAACCGTGGTATTCGGCCTCGCGCATAGGTTTTCAGTCGGCCGATCCAGCCCCAATGTTCGCTTTGCTCCTATCTCGTATCCAGGCACTCGACGACGCCGAGCGCTCAAAACACAGTGATCGCGCCTCGCAGTTTCTTGCGCTGTCGCGAGAACAGGGTCTTGCTTCAGACGATGCCAGTTTCAAGGCTGCTTGGCTAAATATCGAAAAGATCGGAGCCATCGCCAGAAGCGCGATGCCGTTCGATCCTGAAGGCCAGCAGGCTATTGTCACCAAGGCACGTGAGCAGCTAGCCGATCATATCCGCGCGGGCGCGCGCATCGCTGAAATCACCGAACAACAAGCTTGGCGTAATACATTGGGCAGGGACATAGCGAATCCCGCATGTGATGTCGCCGAATAGGCTGGAGTTTGGAATCGGAACTCGCTTGTGCCTTCTCCCGGGGGGTGTTCAATTGGAGTGGACCAGACGATATTGCCATGGAGCGGTCTCGTACACCCCAACGCCTCGATCCTCTCCAGCAGAGGTTGGGTACGGCGACCAAACCTAGGTGCCTTAGAGCCGCGCGTCGTAGCGGCTCTTGCTCCGTCCGGCCCTTGCCCATCTGCGGGCTCGACAGCAGCAAGCGTGAGAGGAGATGCCTCCAATGGCCGCCGATTGGCGGTCCCGGATATGACACGAAGCCATAGTCAAGAAGAATTTAGCTGACAGAGAATTTTTCACCGTCCGCGACGACGGGGCTCGAACCGGAGTTGCTTGTCCGGTTCGGTAACGCTCAAGGTAGACTGAGGCGTGAAGGTCTTAGATTCTTGACGCCAGCGAGCGCGGCTTGCCATGATCGACGGTCGCAAGGTGGATCTCGATCCAAATGACGGAATGCGCGATCCGCGGCACGATGATAGCGGTAGGCCGGCCGATCCGCTGCCCTGGAACACGCTTTCTTATGTTCCGCTTACCCTCACCCCGGAGCCAACGTGGCAACTTGGCTGTCTGGAAGCGACCCAGGCGGCAACCTGAGAGCGAGAGGCCCTTCTGGCTCAGCGAAGGGATAGTGGACGAGAGAGAGGCTTTCGCCCACCCTTCGCGGAGTCGATGGAAATGTCGAAGATCACGCTGGTGAGTGCGAGCGATATTGCGCTGGACAGGCTCGTCGCGTCGGATGCGAATGTGCGGCGTATTAAGGCGGGGGTGAGCGTCGAGGAATTGGCGGAGGATATCGCCCGGCGTGGACTGCTACAATCGCTGAGCGTCCGACCGCTCGATGGCGACGGCGCCGAGGCCGGAAAATATGGCGTGATCGCCGGCGGCCGACGCCTCGCCGCTCTCAAACTTCTCGTCAAGCAGAAGCGTCTCGCGAAGAACGCGCCGGTCCCCTGCATCGTGAAGACGGATGGCGTCGAGGAGGAAGACTCGCTCGCCGAGAACACGATGCGCGAGGCGCTGCATCCGCTCGATCAATTCCGGGCCTTCAAGAACCTGCATGACCAAGGACTGAGCATCGAAGACATTGCGGTGCGATTTTTCGTCGGCTCTCAGGTCGTACGTCAGCGCCTCAAACTCGCCGCCGCGAGCCCCAAACTGCTCGATCTCTATGTGGCCGAGGAATTGTCGCTCGAGCAGCTTATGGCCTTTTGCGTCACGCATGATCACGAAAGGCAGGAGGAAGTCTGGGCTGCCTTGTCGCGCTCCTATGACACGGGACCTTATGCGATCCGCCGCCAGCTGACGCAAGGCGCGGTTCGGGCCTCCGACAAGCGTGCGCTGTTTGTCGGTGTCGGATCTTACGAGACCGCGGGCGGCGTCGTGCTTCGCGACCTCTTCAACCGCGACGACGGGGGATGGCTGCAGGACGCCGCGCTGCTCGATCGTCTCGCACGCGAGAAGCTCGAACTAGCTGGCGCGGAAATCCGCGCCGAAGGTTGGAAGTGGTCAGAGACGGCGATCGACTTCCCCTACGGCCACACCAATGGCCTGCGGCGACTGCCGGGAACCCAAGCGCCGCTCACCGACGAAGAGCAAGTCCGCTACGCCGCCGCTGTCGCCGAGTATAATCGTCTCTCGGAGGAGCATGAAAGCGCCGACGATCTGCCGGAAGAGGTTGATCGGCGCATGGCCGAACTCGAGGCGGAGATCGCAATGGTCGATGACCGTCCCGCGAACTATGATAGCGCCGAGATCGCCCGCGCCGGCGTATTTGTCAGCATTGATTACGATGGCCGGCTGAAGGCCGAGCGTGGATTTGTCCGTCCTGAGGATGAAGCGCGCAAGGAGGGTGGCGTTCCAGCCGCAGAGGGGGAGCCGCGATCCGGCGCTCCGTTGAGCGCCTGCGACGCGAAAGTGAGCGCGGACACGAATACGGGCCCCGCCTCTTGCGCCCTCGCGGAAGAAGAGGTCGAGACCTCGCCAAAACTCTCCGGCCTCATGGTCGCCGAGCTCTCGGCCCATCGCACCGTGGCGATGCGTTTAAGCCTGGCCAGCAATCCCCAAGCCGCGTTTCTCGCCGCGACGCATGCTCTGGCGCTGAACGCCTTTTACAGCGAGAGCTCCCGTTCCTGCCTCGATCTCTCCGAGCGCAGCGCTATGCTCGGGTCCCACGCCCCTGGCATCGGCGACAGCCTCGCGGCGCGAACACTTCTCGAATCCTTCGGGAACTGGCAGATGCGCCTGCCCGCCGATGCGGGCGATCTCTGGTCCTGGCTGCTCGCTCAGGACGAGACCATCCGTGCCGAACTCTTCGCGCTGTGCATCGCCCTCAGCGTCAATGCGCTGAATATGCCCTGGGAGAGACGAACCGGCGCGCTCCGGCACGCGGACCATCTCGCCGAGCATCTCGCGCTCGATATGGGCGCCTATTGGAACGCCACCGCGGAGAGCTTCTTCGGCAAGGTCACGAAGGCCCATATCCTCGCGGCGGTGCGGGAGGCGAAGGGCGAGGAGACGGCGCAGATGATCGCTCACCTGAAGAAGGCGGACATGGCCGCTGAGGCCGAACGCCTCTTGCAAGGAACGGGATGGCTACCGGAGGGTTTGCGCACATCTCGCCTCGATGCGCCCGCTCCAATTGAGGGAGCGAGCGCTTCAGAGAGCGATGCTTCGATCGCGCAGGGCGACGAGCTGCCGGCGTTTCTCGACGAGACAACCGAAGGCCCAGATTATCCCGCGGCTGCAGAATAGTCGGGATCGTGTCCCATGACGTGGTGTAGATGAGCGCGGTCATCACGGTCGCCGGCGAGGGCCGGGCTGGTCAGGGGGCCACGGCGGGCAGCCCAACGATGGGATCATCGCTCAACGGGGCGATCGTTTCCAGATGCTATGGGGTATGCGCCGAGCGTGGCAGGCTGGCGCTCTTCAATAGCGTGGAGACGCCCTCATGCTGCATCGCTTTATCCCTGGCCGCGCAGCGGCAGCCTTCGATCAGGATCGCACCCTCGTCGTGGTCGTCGAGATGAGCCAGTCGACATGGCTCGTCACTGGGCTGCTTCCTGGCCTGGAGCGCCAACCTCTGAAAAAGCTGGACCCCGATCCCGATCATCTTCTCACGCTCGTAAGGCGTTGGTGCGACGAATGTCGCTCAGCAGGTCGAGGGATCGAACGTCTCGTCGTCGCCTATGAGGCTGGGCGGGATGGTTTTTGGCTGGCGCGCTGGCTGGTAGCTCGCGGCGTTGAGGCGCACGTCATCCACTCCAGCAGCGTGGCTGTGTCCAGGGATCGCCGCCGCGCCAAGACAGATCGTCTCGACGCCGCTCTTCTCCTGCGGGTATTGCTCGGCTGGCTGCGGGGGGAGCCTGGCCATTGCAGCATGACGGCGACGCCTTCGATTGAGGAAGAAGACGCTAAGCGGCCGACACGCGAACGCGAAAATCTCGTCGGCGAGCGCACGCGTATAATCAACCGTATGAAAGCGTCGCTCGCTCGTCTCGGTGTCCGCGGTTTTAATCCCGCGCTGCGCAAAGCCGCTGACCAGCTCGGCGGCCTGCGCACCCCGGAAGGCGGCGCCATTCCGCCGCTCGCCATGGCCGAGCTGCGGCGCGACATAGCCCGGCTACGCTTCATCGAGGAGCAGATCAAGGAGATCGAACAGCAGCGAGTGGCTCGCCTCGATGAGGCGAAGCCGTGTGAAGAGAGAGCGAACGGCATGGTGCGTCTGCTCACTCGCGTCGTCGGCGTTGGCGTCGAGACCGCAGACATGCTCACTCACGAGATTTTTCTACGCGACTTACGAGATAGACGAGCCGTCGCCCGTTACGCGGGATTGACCGGCTCGCCCGACGAGAGCGGATCAAGGCGACGCGAGAGAGGCCTCTCGCGGGCCGGCAACGCGCGCGTTCGGCGCGGCATGGTCCAGCTCGCCTGGCGTTTTTTGGTTTTCCAGAAAGAGTGCGATCTTGTCCTCTGGTTTCGGGCGCGCTCCGCGGATGCAGGCGGTCGGCGGCGCATGTCGCTGATCGTGGGGTTTGCGCGCAAGCTGCTGATCGCGCTCTGGCGCTTGGCGATGGGCGCCGAGCCGCCGGAGGGGCTCAAGATGCGGCCCGCGTAACAAAGAGCATTTTCGGAATGGCCCCAAGGGGCCTGACGAGTCCGAGGCAGCGGCAACCCGTTACATGACGTGGCTTTCACGCCGTTTTCCAGATAGGGACCGCCGCCCCGGAGCCGGGCGCAGATGCGAATGGCGCATCATGGTTCGGGCTCGAACGAGCCCACCGAATACAAGGTCGCGGCACGGTTCCGTGCGCCGCCCATAGCTCCCCTCGAACTCGCTTATCGTCGTTTACGCTCTTGTCGCTAGGAAGAACAGGATCAAAAAAACAGGCTTGACGGAGAGAGCCCCATACAAGCGTCATGTAGCGGCTTCGCTGCACGGCCCACTCGTCATTCTGCTCCAGCAGGATGGCGCCGACGAGCCGGACGACGGCGTCTTCGTTGGGGAAGATGCCGACCACCTCTGTCCTGCGCTTGATCTCGCCGTTCAGCCGTTCAATCGGATTCGTGCTGTGCAGCTTGGCGCGATGCGGGGCCGGGAAGCCCATGTAAGCGAGCACGTCGGGTTCCGCGTCGTCCATCAGCATCGCGAGCTTCGGCAGTTTGGGGCGCAACTGATCGGCGACCTTACGCCATTGTCCCTTCGCCGCTTCGGCGTCGTCTTGCGCGAAGGCGGTGGCGATGAAGGCGGAAACGACCCGCCTGCCGCTCTTTCCGGCATGGGCGAGCGCGTTGCGCATGAAGTGGACGCGGCAACGCTGCCAGGTCGATTGCAGAACCTTGGCGACCGCCGCCTTCAACCCTTCATGGGCGTCAGAGACGACGAGTTTGACGCCGCGCAGCCCTCGGCGACGGAGCTTGCGCAAAAACTCGGTCCAGAAGGTTTCGGCTTCCGACGGTCCGATGTCCATGCCCAGCACTTCCCGGCGGCCGTCGGCGTTGACCCCCACGGCGACAATCGCCGCCAGCGAGACGATGCGGCCGTTTTGCCGCGCCTTCACATAGGTCGCGTCGATCCAGAGGTAGGGCCAGTCGCCTTCGATCGGCCGCTCGAGGAAGGCCTTCACCCGCTCGTCGATCTCTTCGCACAGGCGGCTGACCTGGCTCTTCGAGACGCCGCTCATGCCCATGGCCTTGACGAGATCGTCCACCGCGCGCGTCGAGACGCCCTGGATGTAGGCTTCCTGAATGACGGCCGTCAGCGCCTTCTCCGCCATCCGCCGTGGCTCCAGGAAGCCCGGAAAATAGCTGCCCTTTCGTAATTTGGGGATGCGCAGCTCCACGGCGCCGGCACGCGTCTCCCAGGTCCGATCACGGTAGCCGTTGCGCTGGGCGAGGCGTTCCGGGCTCTTTTCGCCGTAGGCCGCGCCGGTCAACGCGCCGACCTCCAGTTCCATCAGCCGCTCGGCGGCGAAGCCGATCATCTCGCGCAAAATATCAGCGTCGGGAGCCTTCTCCACGAGCGCGCGCAGGTTCATCATCTCATCGGTCATCGGCAGTTCCTCGGTTGCGTTGGCGTGTCGCAACCCGATCCTACCGGCGAACCGTCGATGACCACCGCAAGCCGCTCGCTCGCTAGGGCGCTATGAAAAGCGCGCGTCGCGAGCCGCTTGCTCCGCCCGAGCTACACCACTTCCCGGGACACGACCATAGTCGGCGCAACTCCTTCATTCCAATCATCTTTGAACGAGCTCGCCCTCACCGGCGGGCTCTTTTCTTATGCGGAGGTCGTCATGACGTTCGACTGGTATCGACGCTGCGCCTATGACAATCAGCAGAAGAAAGCCTTCCATCGCCGAGCGCGGACTGCGTTGCGCGCACTCGCAAGCGAACTGCGCTTTCCGGACGTTGCATATGACTTGCGTTCGAACCGCGGCGGCGTCGCTGTCAGCGGCGAAATCACGTTGCACCATGAACGGCTATACGTCCAAGTTTGCCAACCAGCGACAGGCGCCGACAGCGGAATTCTGATCCGAACCTGCGAGGGTCGGCACGACTATGACGGAGGACGCAATCATCTCGCGCCCCTGTCGTTACTGGATCGCCCCGCCGAACTCGCCGAATATGTCAGCGCGGTGATGAGCGGCGACCTTTCGCCGATCAGCCGGATATTCGGACCGCTCAGCGCTCGGCGGCTGGCGCGCGGGTGGGCGGGGAGGAGAGGGAGAGCGAGAGGGCATTGCCGGGAAGGGCGAGCCCGGGAAGCGACAAGAGAGAGCGTCCCGGGCCGATGCCAATGATCCCGGAGATGATCGATGAGCCAGAGCTTCACCGCTGTCCGCAGTAAAGCAACCCAAGCCGAGTTTTCCTTCGCGACCGATGACAAGCCGCACGCCCTGATGATGGCGGCGCAAGCGCTGGTCAACCTGCTCGCCAAGGCCCAGCCGATCAATGTCGTCGGCCTGCGCGCGGCGATGGAAAGCGCCTTCGGCGCGAGCGACGCGGAGGGAGCATGGCGTTGGAAGGATGCTTACGAGGCGTTGGAGGCGGCGCAGGTCCTGTTCCTGCGCCGCTATGGCCCTGCGATGATTGCGCGCGCGAACAAGGAGCCCGCGCGGGTCCTGGCGATGCTCTCGAAGATCGGAGCGCTGCTGCCGAGCGAGACGCGGCGCTCGGAAGAAAGCCACGCGCTCCAGCAGTTCTCGACGCCGCTGGAATTCGCCTATGTCGCGAGCCTCGCGGCAGGGCTCGGCGCCGGCGACATTGTGCTCGAACCCTCCGCCGGCACGGGGATGATCGCGATCCACGCCGAGCTCGCCGGCGCGAAACTCATCCTTAATGAATGGGCCGAGACCAGGGCCGATCTCCTGAAGCTGCTATTTTCCGGAGCGCCGCTCAGCCGTTTTGACGGCGCGCAGCTTCACGATCGCCTCGACGCGAGTGTCACGCCGAGCGTCGTGCTGATGAATCCGCCCTTCTCCTCGTCGCCGCTGATCGAGGGTCGGCACGCTGCGGCGACATTCGAGCATATTCGGGCGAGCCTTGCGAGGCTTCGAACTGGCGGCCGGCTTGTCGCGATCACCGGCGAGACCTTTGCGCCGACATCGAACAGTTGGCGCGCAAGCTTCGAGCGCCTGCAGGAGCAAGGGCGTCTTGTGTTTACGGCGTCACTCGCCCGTGGATTTTTCGCGCGACATGGGACGAGCGTCGAGAGCCGTATGACGGTTTTCGACAAGACGCCGGCTGAGAACCCGAAGGAATTTCCCGGCGGCTTCGGTCCGGTTGTGGACCTTCCAGAATTGCTCGCGCTCGTGCAGCGGGAGGTGCCGCCGCGCGCGGTTCTCGTTGAGCGGGCGCAGGATGACGTCCACGCGCCTGTTCCCGGCGGCATTGGCGCGAGCGTCAAATCGATGACGCCGATCGCCGTAAGGCATCGTGCAACTCCCCCGCTCGCCTTTGCGGAATCTGCGCGCCCTGCCCCGCGTTCCAGTGCGGGCGTCGCTGCAGCTTCCGCGCCGCGCACGGCGGCGTCGGTCGAGACTATCGAACTCGACTATGAGCTGCGTGATTGGAAAGCGCCTGCGGGCGACGCGCTCAGCGCCGGGCTCTATGAGTCCTACGCGGTGCAATCGATTGCGATCGCGGGCGCGAAGCCCCATCCGACGACGCTCGTGCAATCCGCCGCCATGGCGTCGGTCGCGCCGCCAAAACCTTCCTATCGGCCGCATCTCCCGAAAAGCGTCGTCGAGTCGGGGCTCCTCTCCGAGGCGCAGCTCGAGAGCGTCATCTACGCCGGCGAAGCCCATAGTAGCCTTCTCGCCGGCTCTTTCCTCGTCGATGAAAGCTTCGATACAGTCTCCGTCGCGCCGGATGACGCCGAAAATGCCGTGCGCTTCCGCCGCGGCTATTATCTCGGCGACGGCACCGGAGCCGGAAAGGGACGTCAGGTCGCAGGCGTCGTTCTCGACAACTGGTTCAAAGGTCGCCGCAAGGCGCTTTGGATTTCCAAATCCGACAAGCTTCTCGAAGACGCGCAGCGCGATTGGGCGGCGCTCGGCCAGGAGAAATTGCAGATCGTCCCGCAGTCGAGTTTCAAGCAGGGCGCCCCGATCCAGCTGTCGGAGGGCATTCTGTTCACGACCTATTCGACCCTGCGCTCCGACGAGCGCCAGGGCCGCGACGGCGCGGTGAAAGCTTCGCGTCTGTCGCAGATCGTCGACTGGTTGGGAACGGATTTTGATGGCGTCATCGTCTTCGACGAGGCGCACGCACTCGCCAACGCCGTCGGCGACAAAGGCGAGCGCGGCGAAAAGAGCGCCTCGCAGCAGGGCCGGGCCGGCCTGCGGTTGCAAAACGCCCTGCCCGACGCCCGGGTCCTTTATGTCTCGGCGACCGGGGCGACGACCGTCGCCAATCTCGCCTACGCCACGCGTCTCGGGCTGTGGGGCTCGACGGACATGCCCTTCGCGACGCGCCAGGATTTTGTCGCGGCGATGGAGGCCGGCGGGATCGCCGCCATGGAGGTGCTGGCGCGTGATCTGAAAGCGCTGGGCCTCTATGCCTCGCGCGCCCTCTCCTACGCCGGAGTCGAAGTCGAGATGCTGGAGCGCCAGCTCTCAGTGGAGCAGATCCGCATCTATGACGCCTACGCCGGCGCCTTCGAGATCATCCACAACAATCTGACCGCGGCGCTGGAAGCCGCGAATATCACCGGCGAAGGCGGCCGAGCCTATAACCGCAACGCCAAGAGCGCCGCGCGCTCGGCCTTCGAGTCCAATAAACAGCGCTTCTTCAATCACCTGATCACGGCGATGAAGGTCCCGAGCCTGATCGCCTCGATCGAACGGGACTTGGAAGCCGGCCATGCCGCCGTCATTCAGATCGTCTCGACCAGCGAAGCGCTGATGGAGCGCCGCCTGGCCGAAATACCCACTTCAGAATGGGGTGATCTTTCCTGCGACATCACTCCGCGCGAATATGTTCTCGACTATCTCACCCATTCCTTCCCGACCCAGCTCTTTGAAGTTTATTCCGACGAGAACGGCGATCTGCACTCTCGGCCCGTGGTCGACGAGCAGGGCAATCCGGTCCAGTCGCGCGAGGCCATGGAGCGCCGGGATCGTCTGATCGAGCATCTCGCCGCCCTTCCTGCCGTGCAGGGCGCGCTCGACCAGATCGTGCAGCGCTTTGGAACCGAGATGGTGGCCGAGGTCACCGGTCGCTCGCGAAGGTTCGTCCGCAAGACCAACGCCGACGGCTCGGATCGGCTTTGCGTCGAGAAACGTCCGGCCTCCTCCAATCTTGGCGAGACGCAGGCCTTCATGGATGATGAGAAGCGCATCCTCGTCTTTTCCGACGCCGGCGGCACGGGACGCTCCTATCACGCCGAGCGCAGCGCCAAGAACCAGCGGCTTCGCGTCCATTATCTGCTCGAACCCGGCTGGAAAGCCGACAACGCCATCCAGGGATTGGGCCGCACCAATCGCACGAATCAGGCGCAGCCGCCGCTGTTCCGTCCCGTCGCGACCGACGTAAAGGGCGAGAAGCGCTTTCTCTCGACGATCGCCCGGCGGCTCGACACGCTCGGCGCCATTACGCGGGGTCAGCGCCAGACCGGCGGCCAGGGCCTGTTCCGGCCCGAGGACAATCTCGAATCCCCTTACGGCCGCACGGCGCTGCGCCGGCTCTATCAGCTGGTCTATGCCGGCAAGGTCGAAGGCTGTTCGCTGACGCGCTTTATGGAAGCGACGGGGCTCGATCTCACCGACCAGGACGGCAGCCTCAAGGAGGAGCTGCCGCCGATCTCGACCTTCCTCAATCGCATCCTCGCTCTGCCGATCGCGCTGCAGAACCTCCTCTTCGAGGTGTTCGAGGGGCTGATGGAAGCGCAGGTCGAGGCGGCGATCCAGGGCGGCGTCTTTGACGTCGGCGTCGAGACGCTGGTGGCCGAAAGCCTTGTCGTCACGAACCGCCAGACGATCGCCGTGCATGGCAAGAGCGGCGCGGAGACGCAGCTTCTGACGATCCTGCGCAAGGACAAGACGCGGATCACGACGCTGGGCGAGGCGCTCGACTATGCGACCGCCTCGCAAAAATCGCGATTGATGATCAACGACCAATCGGGCCGCGCCGCCGTCAAATTGTCCGCGACGGCGCTGATGCAGGACGACGGCTCGGTTCAGCCGCGGGTTCGTCTGCTGCGTCCGGCCCATGCCGATGTGGTCACCGTCGAGGCCTTGCAGCGCTCGCATTGGCGCGACGCGAGCTCGGAAGAATTCCGGCGGGCGTGGGAGATAGAGGTCGCATCCCTTCCGGAACTGACCGAAGGCACGTTCCACATCGTGACCGGCCTCCTGCTCCCGGTCTGGAACCGGCTCCCGGATGAGGCGGCGCGGGTCTATCGGTTGCAGACCGACGAGGGCGAACGGATCATCGGCCGGCTCGTCTCGCCGGCGAGCGCCGCCGTCCTACTCGAAGCAACGGGCGCCGGGGCCCCTGCCCTTGCGCTAGAAGCGGCTCTTGCCGCGGTGATGCAGGACGGCGCGGGGCTCGTGCTCGCTGAGGGGCTGGTCCTCAAGCGCTCGCTCGTGATGAATCGGCATCGGCTCGAACTCGCGGGCTTTAGTGACACGATAGTTGACCGATTGAAGGCGCAGGGCGTTGTTTCCGAAATCATCGCCTGGAAGCTGCGGCTCTTCGTGCCGCTCGGCGACGACGTTGCAAAAATCGTCGAGAAGCTCCTCGCGCTCTATCCCCTGCTCCGCGTCGCGCCTGCGACCCGCGTGAATTCTTGAGAACAGTGGGAGGCGGTAATGGAAAGCCCAACTCGGACTCTGTCCAGCGGCCTCGCCGAGCATGTCGAGGACGTCTGCAGGCATTATCTCTCGAACGGTCGTCGGTGCGGCAATTACTGGATCGTCGGCGACGTGAACAACCACGTCGGCCGAAGCCTCTATGTGCGGCTCAAGGGCCCTCTCTCTGGTAAGGGAGCGCGCGGCAAATGGGCTGATGGCGCGACAGGCGAATATGGCGACCTTCTTGATCTCATTCGCGCGCGAGAGGGGCTCGCGTCCTTTCGCGATACGCTCGACGAGGCGCGGCGCTTTTTGGGGGCGCCGCGCGCAAGAAGTTCGGGGCGACGAGAGAGACATTCGAGCGAGCGCGATACCGTTGCGCTCGCTCGAGAGATTTGGACGGCGTCGCGGTCGATCGACGGCGCGCCAGCGGAGGCCTATCTCCGCGCGCGGAAAATCGCCGCCGATCTTCACGACGCACCGCTGCGCTATCACTCGGCGCTGCTTTACCGCGATCCCAAATCTCCGCCCCAAAAATTGCCGGCGCTCGTCGCCGCCGTCACCGACATCAACGGCGAGATCAGGGGCATTCATCGAACCTTTCTCGATCTGGCGCGTAACGACAAGGCGAACGTCGCTTCGCCGCGACGTTCGCTCGGAGCCATACTCGGCAACGGCGTACGTTTCGGCGCCATCGATGACTTCGCCATCATCGGCGAAGGAATTGAAACGGTCCTCTCGCTCAGCAGCGCTTTTCCCGACATTCCGACTGTCGCGGCGCTTTCCGCCTCGCATCTTGCCGCTTGGCGTCCGCCATCGAACTTACGACGGCTTGTCATTGCCGCCGACAATGATGAGCCAGGTCGAAGCGCTGCGCAGAGACTGTCCGCGCGAATAAAAGAACATCTCATCGACGCGACGACGATTCTTCCGCTCGGCGCTGACTTCAACGGCGAGCTGCGTATGACCTCGCGCGAAAGCATGCACGACCGGGTTGCGCGGCTGATTTGGGGCTGAACGCCAAGTTGTCGCCGCACCGGCGTTGAACGAGGCGCCTTCTGTGTCTTGAGTTTTGGAAGGGCCTCAGCTCGATCTATAAACGACCCAAATGCCTATACATGATCCGTTTATGAGACATATCTGAGGCCTAACGCTTGCGCAATTGAGGTTTGAGCCATAAATAAATCATCGATATATATATATGTGGTCTATTAATAGGGCGCCAACGATGGCCAAGCCGATAACCCGTCCCTATTCCCGCTATAGCCACGACGCGGTCGTCATGCTGGGGCAGCTGATCCGCCGCGCCCGCATCGAACGGAAGATGACGACGACCGAACTGGCCGAGCGCGCCGGGTTGTCTCGTGGACTCGTGCAAAGGATCGAGAAGGGAGATCCGGGCTGCGGGATCGGCGCCGTGTTCGAGGCCGCGGCTATCGTCGGCGTGCGCCTCTTCGACGCCGATCAGACCGCGCTGACGAACGCGATCGGAGCCAACACGGCAATACTCACGCTTCTGCCCAAGGCGGTGCGCGTTTCCAAGGTCGAGGCCAAGTATGACTTCTGACGCCAGTCCGAAAGAAGCGTTCGTCTGGGTCTGGCTGCCCGGCGAGATCGAACCGGTCGTCGCCGGCAGGCTCGCCGCCGCGGGCGATCAGCTGCTGTTCAATTACGGGCGCAGCTTTCTCGCCAGGAAGAACGCAATCCCGCTTTATGAACCCGAACTGCCGCTGCGAGCCGGCGTGTTGCCGCTTCTGACTGGATTGCGGATGCCGAGCTGCATCCGAGACGCGGCGCCGGATGCTTGGGGCCGGCGCGTCATCCTCAATCGGAGACTCGGCGCTAAGGGGCCCGGTATCGATGTCGCTTCGCTCGACGAGCTTACCTACCTCCTCGAATCTGGCTCCGACCGGATCGGCGCCCTGGATTTTCAGGCGTCCGCTACCCGCTACGTCGCCCGTGAGGCGGCGCCAGCCTCGCTCGACGAGCTAGCAACTGCCACCGCGAGCATCGAAGCGGGCATCCCTCTAACCCCGGAGCTCGATCAGGCGCTGTTGCATGGCACCTCCATCGGCGGCGCTCGTCCGAAGGCGATGATCGCGTCGGGAGATCGGAAATACGTTGCGAAGTTCTCTTCGCAAAGCGACCTCTACAGCGTCGTCAAAGCTGAATACGTGGCGATGCGTCTTGCGGCCGAGAGCGGGCTGGACGTGGCGCGGGTGGCCTTGCAGCGGGCAGCCGGCAAGGACGTACTGCTCGTCGAGCGTTTCGACCGGGAGAAAGGCGCAGAGGGTTGGCGCCGTCGCGCGATGGTCTCCGCTTTGACGCTGCTCGAGCTCGACGAGATGATGGCCCGCTACGCCAGCTACGAAGACCTGGCGACCGTCATCCGTCACCGCTTCGCGGCTCCGAGGGAAACCTTGAGGGAGTTGTTCGGCCGCATGCTGTTCAACGTCTTGTGCGGCAACACTGACGATCACGCTAGAAATCATTCGGCCTTCTGGGACGGCGAGAAGCTGGCGCTCACACCGGCCTATGACATCTGCCCCCAGGCGCGGGCCGGCGGCGAAGCAACCCAGGCGATGCTGATCGGCGGTGGCGAGCGGCTGAGTCGCATCGGCCTGTGCCTCGACGCGGCCCCGCTGTTTTTGCTGTCGCAGGAAGAGGCACTGGCTGTGGCGCGGCGTCAGATCACGACGATCCGTGATCGGTGGGTGGATGTCTGCGCCGAAGCCGCCCTCACCGACGTGGATCGAAGCCTGCTGTGGCGAAGGCAATTCTTGCATCCGTTCGCTTTCGAAGGCGCCCCGTCCTCGCTCTCAGCGCTGCTGGCGTAAGATGCAGACGCGTTACGGAGCGCCGCAATGAAGACTCGACGACACTCGAGGGAGGTCTCATCGTAAGCGGCCGTCTCTTCTCGCGAGAGGGCCGCGCGCCGGCCTGAAAGAGCAGCGATGACGCCACAAGCGGCTCGCTTGCCGCAACGCTACCCGCCGACTTCTTTCCCCTGCCCTATGCTTGCGCTTCGGGCATTCCTCGCGGCTCAAAGAAGTCGTCGGGCAGCGTTCTTCGCTTTGCTTCGACCCTTTAGGTGCGGCGCGATCCGCCCGCGGCTCGCAATCGCTGTCGGGCCGCGATCGGCGCGGCCTCAAGCGAAAGACTTCCGACATGAACGATGAATTCGCCTCTCGGTCCTTCGAGACCATTGCTCCCGACCATGACGCTTCATCTCCTTCTTCGCACCTTCTGGACGAACTGGCTTCACACGGCTATCGCCCCCTGGACGACGAACCGGATCCGCGCCCCCTGCCGTCTTCTGACGCCGCGTCCCTTGCGCTCGAGTCCGCCGTCGAAGCCTTGTCGAGCCTCTTTCTTGATACCCGCCTCGAGGCCGATCTTCCCGATCTCCTGTGGTCCTTCGTCAATCTTTTCCATCGCAAGGCGCAGCGCGTCGACCGCGAACTCGACGACAACGAAACCACGCAGCGGCGTTCGCAGGCCGAACAGGACGGCTCGGAAATCCGCTCAGTCGAACTTGAGCGGCTGATCGCGCAAGGGCTCACACTCACCGAACGACGCAACGCCTTCGAATTCTTCCGCGACCATCTCGCAGAACTCTACGCGACCGAGACCGGTTCGTCTTGGCGTCCACGCTCGGGATCGCAGGTCAATCACCGCGCCCTGACGGCGGCCATGATCGACAGCCGGGATTTTCTGAACGCCAAAAAGCTCGCCGAGACGCAGCTGCTTTTGCCGCCTGGTCCTCGCATCGCGTTCACAGGGGGAGCTGATTTCAACGATCATCAACGGATCTGGGATACGCTCGATAAGGCACACGCAAAGCACCCGGGCATGGTCCTAATCCACGGAGCCGGGCCGAAGGGCGCGGAGCGTATCGCCGCCTGCTGGGCGGACAACCGTAAGGTTCCTCAGGTCGCCTTCAAACCGGAGTGGACGCGACACAAGAACGCCGCGCCCTTCAAGCGCAACGACGCGATGCTCGAGGCCCTGCCCATCGGGGTCATCGTCTTCCCGGGATCTGGGATCGTCGAGAACCTCGCCGATAAGGCCCGCAAGATGGGGATCCCGGTGTGGCGGTTTGCGAAGGAGGGCGCATGAGGCGCCGTCCCATTCCCTCGCTCGCACTGAGGGCCAGCCCCCAAAGTCGCTGGGCGAGTTTGGAGAGAAAACTTTAGCGCCGTCGCAGCGGAATTTCTTTCCCGCAGTCGGGATTGTGGGATCGCTAGGAACCCCGCCAGCACAAGCCGCAGATAAATGCCCCTGAATTTCCGTTCCAATAGCACAGCTCGTCGGTCATGGGTTGGCCTTGCTGCGTCGTCTCAAAGAGAGCATTCAGTCCGGATTAGCCGACGGCCCCAACCCCCTACTCTGCCGGTGCCGCACAGCCCCGCCTCTCCTTATGACGCGCATGCGCGAACAGCGCCGCATGGGCGGTCGCCGCCTCCTCAAATCGCCACACCTGGCTTTGTCTGGTAGAGCCGATGCTCTCCCATTGCTTCATGAGCGGCACGCTGCCGAAAAGATCGGACAGGATATTGATGCGATAGAAGCGGCGCATATTGCGCGCAGGGGCAATGCGGTGGAGGAGAATCGCGAGCCCAGGTTGCTGCGACAAGTCATGGGTGCTCGACATGCCAATTAGATGACGCACCAATTGTTGCGAGCTCGCAACATTGCTGCCCTCACGGGATTTCAGTCGACACAGTTCGCCGCGATCAGCGCGGCTGCGTAGCATTCATCCTTGCTGGTTTTGGCCGGCGTTGATGCCGTTAACGTCTCGTTAACCCTTTTTTTCTTGCCCTCGCCGCAAGAATCGCGAACTCTGACGGTATCACCTCGCATATGACGCTAAATCCGTCACAGAGGAATGTTGGCCGCATGGACGCTAGAGCAGATACGACGACAAAGATCGACCACTTCACAGAAGTTCTGTCCAGAGAACTGCTGTCTCTGCGAACGCGCCTCTATCCGCCGTCTTCCCAGAAAACTTTCGGACGCACCTTCACCACGAACGACCTTGTGCGCCTGCTCAAGGTTCCCGAGTCTACGCTTCGGTCCATGACGCTTGAGGGGAAAGGCCCGCAGCCTGCGCGCCTTGAGAATAACCGCCGCGTCTATACGCTCGAACAGGTTTCTGAGCTGCGATCCTATCTGGCCGAAGTGAGGCCAGAGGAAGCGTTGACCCTGAAGCCGTGGAGACGAGGCAAGGAACAGCTTCAGATCGTCACTTGTACAAACTTCAAAGGAGGATCGTCCAAGACGACATCGAGCGTGCATCTCGCGCATTATCTGGCCATTCAGGGCTATCGCGTTCTGTGCATCGACCTTGATCCGCAAGCCTCCCTGACCAGCCTGTTTGGACTTCAGCCGGAATTTGACGTAGGTCCGGACGAAACCGCGTACGCGGCAATCCGGTACAACGACCATAAGCCTTTCAAGGCAGTCATTCGGAAGACTTATATCCCTGGTGTCGCGATCGTCCCCGGCAATCTCGAACTGATGGAGTTCGAGCACGATACTGCACGCGCACTCGCATCGCGGGAGCGAGACGACCTCGGTCTTTTCTTCATGAGGCTGAAAAAGTCAATCGATCAGGTGGCCCAAGACTTCGATGTGGCGATCCTCGACACGCCACCTAATCTTGGCTTTGGCACTCTCGCCGGCCTTTTTGCGGCGACGATCCTTATCATCACCGTCCATCCAGCAATGCTCGATGTGGCGAGCATGAATCAATATCTGATCATGCTCCGTGATCTCGCAGGGGAATTGGCCCGAAACGGAGCGAGGCTGGAACAGGATTGGATCCGTTTCCTGATCACGAGACACACCCCGAACGACGGGCCACAGGCACATATTGTCGGCCTGCTGCGTCACCTCTTCGACGAACATGTTTTCGTGTCGACCGCGGTCGAGAGCACCTCGGTCGCCGCCGCCGGGCTCGCTAAAAAGTCGCTCTACGAGCTTGAAGCCGGCGAGGTGCCGCGGGAATCGCTGAAAAGGGCGTTAGAAAGCATGGACAGCGTGAACGCGGAAATACTGGCGCTCATACATAAGTCATGGGGGCGGTCATGAGGAAACCCTCGATCCTGAGTAAGCTTGGCGCCGCCGCACCTTTCGCCGCGTCGTCGGAGCTTCCCGTCGCAACGCAGCAGCCACGCCCGCGTGTCTCGTCAACCGCGATCGCGGGGCTAAGCCGTAGCCTTGACGACCTCGCAGCGGATTCCGTCGCGACACTTGACGCAGGGATCATCGATCCGTCCCCCTTTGGCGACCGTTTGGAACAAGACGAGGAGGCACTCAACCTGCTCGTCGCCTCGATCGAATCCGAAGGCCAACGGCTCCCTGTCCTTGTCAGGCCACACCCAGAAAAGGAGGGTAGATACCAGCTCGCCTACGGGCATCGCCGGCTCCAGGCTCTTCGGTCGCTGAATCGAAAGGTTCGGGCCTTCGTCCGGCCTCTGTCTGACGCCGAGCTCATTCTTGAACAGGGGGCCGAGAACGGTGGGCGGGAGGCGCTGACATGGATCGAGCGGGCGCTCTTCGCGAAGGAAATGGAGGCGCAGGGGCTCTCGCCCAAGACGATCTGGACGACTCTTGGCGTGGACAGATCTGGGCTCTCCAGAATGAGGTCTGTGGTCGACGCTATCCCTGCCCATCTTATCCGCGCCATCGGGCGAGCCCCCGGCATCGGGCAGCCGCGATGGCAGGATTTGGCGGATGCCTTTGCAAGAGACGAAGCTAGAAACCGGGTCGCCCTTGTCGTTGAAGGCAATGAATTCGCATCTCTTGCCTCGGACCAGAAATTCATCACAATCCTCCGGGCGGTTGAAGAGCAGGCCAGGCGCGCGCCGCGCTTGGATCGCAAGGAGATTATGAGCGCGACGGGCAAGCAGATCGCTTACGTTTCCGCGACGGCCAAAGGGCAGACCTTTGCGATCTCTAAAAGTGAAGCCCAATTCTCGGCATGGCTGGCGGAGAATCTACCGGACTTGTACCGACAGTTTCAGGACCGGAACGCTTCGGAGGCGCCCGATGTTGCGAGCTCGCAACATTAGGGCCCGACGGCGGGCGAGCCGGCTGGAAGAGTAAATCGCGTATCCAATCAATTAATCGGAGATATCGAGCAAAAGAAAAAGGCCCCCGAAAACGTCACCGTCCCGGAAGCCCTTCTCAAAGTTTGCACCTAAGAGAATCCCACTTCCGCGAATCGCTGTCAAGAGTCGGCGCCGTTTCGGCGAGCGGATTTCTTTTGCCTGAGCGAGGCAAAAGGTCATGCAAAGACAAGCAACGACGCCCTTTGGGCGGCGATCGCTGTCGCTCGCCATGGTGGCGAGCCAGGCGGCGACGAAAGAATTCACGTCACGCCCCGATGCGTCAGAAACCGTCGTCCATAAATGGCGGCTATTTCGGGCGCTGACGGAGGCGAAAGCGCCGCTTGGCGTCACCGACCGGGCGCTATCGGTTTTGCATGCGCTGCTGAGCTTCCATCAGGAGACGGCGCTGACGCTTCCTGAGAAGAACGCCAATCCTTCGGATAGTGAGGCGGCCCCCGAGCTCATCGTTTTTCCGTCGAACAAGGAGCTATCGATCCGCGCTCACGGGATGGCGCCGGCGACGTTGCGCCGGCATATCGCCATGCTGGTCGAGGCCGGGCTGATTATTCGGCGCGACTCGCCCAATGGCAAACGTTTCGCGCGGCGAGGGCAGGGGGGCGAGATCGCGGACGCCTTTGGCTTCGATCTCACCCCGCTCGTCGCTCGCGCCGCTGAAATCGAGAATCTCGCCGAGGAGATCCGCGCTGAAAACCGCGCCATGGCGCTGCTGCGCGAAAAGATCACTCTGGCGCGGCGGGACATCGCCAAGATGATCGAGACGGCGATAGAAGAGGGCGTTCCGGGCGATTGGCAGGCCCGCCACGGCGACTACCAGGGGCTCGCCAGTCGCCGGGCGCGCAAGATGACGAGGACAGACCTGGAGGCCTTGGCGACGGAACTTGGCGCTCTCGCCGGCGAGATCAATACTTCGCTGGAAAATCACGTAAAACGGCAGAATATGACCGCCAATGAGTCTCAGACTGAGCGGCATATACAGAATCAAACCACAAACATTTCTGATCTTGAACCTAGCCTTCGAGAAGGCCGGGGCGCAGCTTCCGGAGTGAACAACGGAGGTTCGGGGGCTCCATCAGCGCCAGAGCCTGAAATCAGTGCAACCGAACCCTCCAGATTGGACGTCAAACCGCAACCGCCGCGAAGCTATCCACTCGGAATGGTCCTCGACGCCTGCCCCGATATCCTGGACTTTGCGCTAAGCGGGATTTCTTCCTGGCGGGATCTCATCGCGACGGCGGGGACAGTGCGATCGGCTTTGGGCGTTTCGCCCGACGCCTGGTCGCAGGCGCTCGACGTCTTGGGCGAGCACGACGCCGCGGTGGTCATCGCCGCAATTCTCCAGCGTGGCGAGGAAATCAAATCCGCGGGCGGCTATCTGCGCGTTCTGACCGCGAAAGCGAGGGCAGGGGAGTTTTCACTGGGGCCTGTGCTGATGGCGCTGCTGCGCGGGAAGGCCGCAAAAGCAGCGCGCGAGCGAAAACGAGCGGGATGATACTTGTCCCGCAAAGTTTGAAGCCGTGATCGATCGGGGCGCACGCCGTCACCGGGCGACATAGCCGCGACGCTCCTTCAAAGCGCCGCTGCCGGACCAGAGCCTCCATCGCTTGCGCCATGTCGTCGAAAACAGTGTTGCGCAGAAGGCTGGCGCGGCCGATCCGTCCCCATCCGCGACCGAACACCAGCGCCCGAATAGATCAGGCGCGATATCGAGGCGGTAGAACCGGTGCATGTTCTTGGCTGGGTCTATGCGATGCAAAAGGATGGCGTCCACGATCGCGAGTCTGATTCCCGGCAGAGCATCGGTCAAGACACTGTGCCCCGGAAAAGCAGAGGCGCCGTCACGCGCGCTCATCTGCGGGCGGCGACGCCTGATCGCCCGGCTCAGTCAGCAACCGGCTGAATGTTATATTCGCTGACGCCTGAGACCAATGTTTTTGACAGGGTGCGGTTTCACAATCCCGCCGCCTTGGTGAGATTGACCTTGAACCGATCACGTTTGCGTTGGTAGCGGCGGGTCATCTCGGGGGAGGCGTGGCCGAGGTGCCTCTGCACATGGCCTTCCTCGATCTGCGCCGAGGAAGCGAGACCGGCGCGCAGAGAATGACCGGAGAAGGCGCGCCGCCGTTCGCCCTCGGGCAGATCGCCGCGCAGGCCAGCGGTTAGCGCGGCCTTCTGGGCCAGGCGCGCGACATGTTTGTCGGAGAGCCGCTCGGCCGAGGCGCCGCCATTCTTGCGGAGAAGAGGCCGGAATACCGGACCCCGCGTGATCCTACCGAGTTTGAGCCAGGTTTCGAGCATGGCCACGGGGCAGGTGAGGGGGAGGAGCCGCGGCCGATCTCCACCTCGCGCCAGCCGGTCTTGCCGTTGAGGGTTAAAAGCAGGCCGCCGCCGTTCTGGTCGGGGCTGATGATCTCGATCCAGCCGGTTCCGTCGTCCGTCTGATCCGGGCCGCAATCGAGGCCGACGATCTCCGACCGGCGCAGCCCGCCGGCGAAGCCGATGGCGAGGATTGAGCTGCTGCCGGTTTCGTGGACACCGAGAAACGGTGTTTCATGAGGCCGGAGGTTGGTTATGGCGAGACGGATATTCAGTCGAGAGTTTAAGGTCGAGGCGGTTCGGTTAGTGAAGGAGCGCGGCGTCACGGTCGCGCAGGCCTGCCGCGATCTGGACGTGCACGAGAACGTGTTGCGGCGCTGGATTCGGGAATTGACGGTGGATCCCGCGCAGGCCTTCCCCGGCCACGGCCAGCAGAAGCCGGAGCAACAGGAACTCGAGCGACTGCGCCGTGAAGTCGCCAAACTGCGGGCGGAGCGCGACATCCTAAAAAAGGCCGCAGCCTTCTTTGCGAGGGAAGCGAAATGAGATTCGCCTTCGTCGCGAAGCACCGGAATGTCTGGCCGGTGGCGTGGCTCTGCGAAGCGCTGGACGTCTCCCGATCGGGCTTTCACGCCTGGCTGCGTCGCGGGCCGAGCCCCCGGTCGATCGCCGACGAGGAGCTGACAAGGAAAATCCGCGTGAGCTTCGTGGGCAGCGCCCGAACCTATGGCGCCCGCCGCGTCTGGTGGGACGTCCTCGCGGAGGGTGTTTCCTGCGGCCTCCACAAAATCGAGCGGCTGATGCGGGCGAACGCTTTAAGGCGCGGCCACGTCGCCGCGGCCTTCCGAAGGACGAGGGGCAGAGATCAATGGTCGTTGCGCCGAATGTCCTTGACCGGCAATTCGCGGCGGAAGCGCCGAACCGGAAATGGATCGCGGACTTCACCTATATCTGGACAGCGGAGGGCTGGCTGTATGTCGCCGCCGTCATCGACCTCTTCTCCCGGAGGGTCGTCGGCTGGTCGATGAAGGCCGAGATGACCGCGCAGCTCGTCACCGACGCGTTGATGATGGCGATCTGGCGCCGCGGCAAGCCTGACGCCTTGCTGCATCACTCTGACAGGGGCAGCCAATATACGAGCGAGCAATTCCAGCGCCTGATGGCCGACAATGGCGTCGTTTGCTCGATGAGCCGGTCCGGCAATGTCTGGGACAACGCCGCGATGGAGAGCTTCTTCTCCTCGCTGAAAACCGAGCGGATCGGCAAAAAAGTCTACCGCACGCGTAACGACGCCCGGGCAGATGTCTTCGATTACGTCGAACGGTTCTACAACCCCGTCCGCAGGCATTCGACGATCGGCTACATTAGCCCGGTTGAGTTCGAGAAGAAGGTGGGGGTAACTTAACTCGGTGTCCACGAAACCGGCAGCAGCTCAGATGGCCTTGTCGCGCAACCCCCGCAGGTCGTTGTCGAGGACCGCGAGCATGGCGAGCAACTCATCAGCGAAGATCGCCTCCTTCTGGACGGGCGGGCGGCCATGGGCGCGGCGGATGCCGGCCAGCACCGTGGCGATATGCGGGTCGCCCGTGTCGAGCGGGCGCCCGAGTTGGCGATAGCGCCAGCAAATACCGGAGAGCCGGCGTTCGAGCGAGGGCACGGACAGGGGCGGCCTGCCCGGCCCG
Organism: Methylocystis sp. IM3; assembly: GCF_038070105.1. Taxonomy (NCBI): domain Bacteria; kingdom Pseudomonadati; phylum Pseudomonadota; class Alphaproteobacteria; order Hyphomicrobiales; family Methylocystaceae; genus Methylocystis; species Methylocystis sp. IM3. The sequence goes on from NZ_JBBPBZ010000001.1 coordinate 69,116, forward strand.
CCCTCGACGCAGGCGGCGAGATAGAGACCGACGGTCTGCGGGTCCGGGGGCAGGGGGTCGAGGCCCTGGCGGCGCAGCCAGGAGGCGAATTGCCGCCAATCGGCGTCATAGGCGCGCTGGGTGTTTTCGGAGCGGGCGTTGCGGGCGTAGTCGCGCGCCTTTTCGGAGAGCGCCGCGAGATGGGGGGTGGGCTCGGCGAGCGCCCTGCCGCCGGTCTTGTCCGTGTCCGCTTTAGCCATTCAGTCCTCGCTTACCCCGGCGCGCTCGGAGCTCAAAAATCCGACGCCTCGGCGCGCTGTGACCGCCCTCAAACGCGCTTCGCGGCCCAGTATGACTGGAGGTTCCAGTCATGTCCGATAAGCGCACATTATCGGACATAAAACAGACAAGACAAGCCCGGCGTATTCGTCCCGAAATACCGTGACAAAGCGCCGCCATTGATTCAAGATTCTTCCATGCAGTCGCTTGATTCGATGCCCGCGTCCGCGCCCCTTCCCCCCGCAAAGCGGCCCCCGCGCGCGCGCCGCGTTGCGGCGGCGTCGGCGACACAGATGGTTGAAATTCAACCGCTTCCGCGCTGGACGCGGTCGCAAAACACCGATCCTGGCGCGGCAGCTTTTTCGACGGGCGCCAGCCTGGCGCTGTTCGATGCAATGCTGCGCGGCGGGCCCGACGGCGCCGAGCCCGATTTCGTCGGTTGCCTGCGCCAACGCCTCGCGCTGCGCGCCGCCGACTCCTGCGCGACATTGTCCCGGCTGCGCGAGGACGCGGCCGCCTTGCGCGACGCCGAACATCGTTCGGGCGGCGGCGAGACAAGCCCGGCCGGCCGGCTGCACCGGGTCTTCCGCCTTTACGCATCGCTGCCGGCGCGACTCGACTCGGCGTTCTCGCGCGCGGTCGGGCCGCTCGGACTAAATGAGGCGATCGACGCCCCCGCCCTCACGGAGGTGGCGACCACGGCGCCCGATCCGCTCGCTGCGGCGGCGCGGGTCAGCGCCGCGGCGATGAAACTCTGCGATATGCACGCCCACGACGCTGAAACGCTCGCCTTCGTCGTCGCCGATCTCGCTCTGGCGAACCGTCTCGGCTGGGTGCGGCCGGTCCCTCTGCTCGCCGTCGCCATGGCGGATCCCTCGCTCAGGCGCGGGGCAGGGGCAAGGGAAAGGGCAAGCCGGCCCAGACCCTCGGACACGGACTGGCCGGCCGCGGTCGCCTTCGCCTATGGGCGCGCGGTCGTCGAGGCGCATGCGCTCGCCGTCGACCTGGCGCGACGCGCGCAAAAGCTCGTTTCCGTCACGCCGGTCTTGCGCGCGAAAGGAGCAGGGCGCGTCGTCGAGATGCTGCTGGCCGACGACGCCGTCACGCCCGCCGCCGCCGCCTCCTGCGCCGGCCTCTCGGATCGCGCCGCGCGGCGCCTCTTCGACCGCCTCGTAACGCTCGGCGCCGTGCGCGAACTGACCGGGCGCGAGACCTTCAGGATCTACGGTCTATGAGCCGCGCCGCCGCCGCCCGTCTCGACCGCGACCTTTCTGATCTCCCGGAAGGGATGCGCTGGCGCGAATGGATGCTGCGCGCCGAGGCGGCGATCTTCGCCTCGCCGACGCCAGTCCCGCGCGAGACGCTCGCCGCGCTCGTCGGCGACGCCTGCCGGCTCGACGCGCTCCTCGCCGATATCAACGCGGAGCTGAAGGCGCGGCCTTACGAGATCGTCTTCGTCGCCGGAGGCTGGCAGTTTCGCACGCGCCCGCGTCATGCCGAGACGCTGCGCGCGCTCGCCGGGGCAAAGAATGCGGGGCCGCCGTCCTTCACTAAACTGGAGATGCTGGCGCTCTCGGCCATCGCCTATCAGCAGCCGGTCACCCGCGCCGAGCTTTCGCGCCTCGCCGGTCACGACATCAGCCGCGACATTCTCGGCCGGCTGAAAAGCCTCGGCGTCATTGCGCCTGGCCCTCGCGCCCCTCAGCCTGGCGCGCCGATCGCCTGGGTGACGACCGCACGCTTCCTAGAAGTCTTCGCGCTCGGCAGTCTGCGCGATCTGCCGGAACTCGACGCGCTTGATGACGCGCGCGCTGAAGAGGCCGAAGACGTCGAAGCCGCGCTCGACGACGCGTTCGGGTTCGAGGATGAGGACGCGGATGACATCCACGACGAGGCGACAGATGCTCACGTTCGAAGAAGGGCGGCTGTCAACGATTGAAAAGACGCCGGGCGGCGCGTCAGGGACCACGACCGATACGAGCGCGACCCATAAAATAGGTATGCGTCCGCTTGGTCATATTAGCCCCGAACATGCCCGGCCAGCTCTAGCTCATGCAGGGCCGCTACGACGTGTTTGGTCACCGCTTCCGAATGGCCCCTTTTTTGCTCCTGGAGAACTTTCTTGAGATGATCGGCTGCGCTTGCCTCGTGAGGGCTGATCCTCGCCGCGTCGGCTGCTTCGGTATCCGCTAGCGCGAGATCGGTGTGAAAGGAAAGGATCCTGAAAAGCTTTGATATCTCTTGCGCCAGAGGCTCATAGGCCCGGAGCGCCGCAAGCGCTTCGTCATAAGCTTTCTCAGACTTCGCATAGGCGGCCCGGCGATTTCCCTCGACGCTTTCAGCCTTTGCCTCTAGCGACTTTCTTGAAGCGGCGTCATACGCCGCCTGCGAGCCTTGTAGCCTGGTTTCCCCGGCGCTGAGCGCCGCCAAGGCCGTGCGCTGGCTATTTTCGTTGCCATGCGCGAGCGACTCCTCAAACGCACTTTCCACCTGCGCAAGATTTTCAACCGCTTCCGCTAAGGTGGTCCGCGCCTCTTCCTTAGCTGTTTCGAGAAGGTGTTTTTCCGGCGTGTGTAGCGCCGCTCTGATCATGTCGCGGAGCGCGTCCTTTTTCTCCTCACCCGATGGCGTTTCAGGCCGACTTAAGAGATCGAGAAGAAAGACCGCCGTCTCGCGACTAAGACTGAGGTTCAGGGCGGAGTTCTCTTTCATTTCATCCTCTCTGGTCATAAATGGGGTGCGTACGCCGAATTGAAACGGCTACGGGTCGGTGGGCGCCGCAGGCCCGTGCGGCGCTGTTCGGTCCGCCCAACGATCCGGCGGCAATTATCCGGCACTACACGCTTATTTTGTTGCCGGCGGCGAAAATCCTGGAACGCATCGGTCTGGCGGCTCGTGCTCGCGTGCGAAAGCAGGCCCACAAGAATCTGATCGGGGGATTGGAGCAGCGGACGATCAATGAACTGCAAGCCTTGATCGCGGTCAGCGACGACAGAGATCGCACGCAGCTCGCCTGGTTGTGCGACGGGCCAGAGGCACCGACGCAGAAGAACCTGGTCGGGATCGTCGAGCGCCTGCAATTCGTCCGAAGCCCGGGCGTTGGCCGGATCGCGAGCAAGGGATTCATCGCGCCCGTTATAGGACGATCGCCAAGGAAACGGCTATTCTCAGCGCGCAGCATCTTTTATTACAGGGATGGAGACCGCGATCGTGATGATTACGGCCTTCGGAGAGGCGAGCGTTATTAAGCTCTGGGTCGATAGCACACGCCCCCGCCGCAGGATATGCAGCGGCGGGGCGCTCCCGCTTCAGATCCAAGCGATATACTCCTCGGTCGGGCCACAGCCCGCAGCCTGCAAGCTGGATAAGTTTACCCTGAGCAGCAAGACGGTGGGACGCTTGAGCACCTGCTTTCCCACACACAGATGCTTGGCGTAACGCAAATTCAACGATAGCCGGCTGCTGGTTGCGTTTATGAATGCCCCCGCTCTTGCAAGGACTCGATTACAGATCCGTCATTGACTGCCACGCCCGTGTAGCTAGCTATTGTTCGAGGAGCATACGCGATGTCGGGGGAGCCGCCGGTCAATGAATTACTGACACGCATAAGCGAGCTTGAACTAAAGCTCGCCGGGGCGGAACAGCAGGTTAGAGAGTTCGAAAATCAGTGCGCTGAGCAGAAGCACCGGGTCCGTAATGCTTTGCAGGCCCTCTCGCTGCTTTTAGCGGCTCAAGCGAGAACCGCCCGACAACCCGACCTTTGCATGCGCTGCATCGCAAGGTTGGCGAGCATATGCGAGCTGAACGAGGCCTTATGTGGGAGCGAAAAGGATGTCTCGGTCGCTGAGTTTCTTCCTGCCTTATCCCGCTCTATCGAACAGGCGTTCGGGGACAAAGTGAGCTTTGAAGCGTGCGTCGAGGATGACGTTCGTCTCGATCACAATCGTGCGCGCTGTGTTGGTCTCATTTATTCAGAAGCGGCGATGAACGCGTTGAAGCATGGGTTCCGCGGGTCGCCCTCTGGACAGGTGCGCGCAACGTTTCGAAGGTCAAAGGATCACTGGGAAATGGTGGTCGAGGATAACGGCGTCGGCTTCGAGCCTCCTGCGTCGCTTTCCGGGCACGGCCTCGGCTATATGAGTGAACTCGCCTGGCAATTGGCAGGGGAGCTGAGGTTCGAAAAGCTCCAACCAGGTTCGCGGGTTCGCCTTACTTTCCCAGCTTGATTGGGAGGAGCGGTTAGCGTCGGACATTCGATACCAGGCGTTTGCGCATTCAAGTCGAGAAGCGCAAAGGCGACGGCAGGCACAACGTCGGCTGTTTTTTGAATGAGAGCACTAGCGACACACAGCGTATTGGCCGCGCCGACCGCCCCGAAGCGCATGCGGAGCGGTGGCGCTCGCCAGCATCCCCGGCCAATGGGAAGGGGGCGCGTTTCCGCAAAAATCCAGAATTAGGCGAAGCACTCGCGCAGGCCTGGCATCTCCTTGATTGAGACCTCTCTGGATCCACCCATCACTCTTGAGCGAAGCAGTCGAGGCGCCTTTACGGTTGACTTTGGTTGCCAGAATTCCATACCCCGTGGATATGGCCACGGCTATCGGCCTCATCCGGGGGGGGGGGGGACTTAATGCCGACGCCCAAGCTTTCGCCATCGATACTGGTCGGAATTGGCGCCTCAGCAGGCGGGCTTGAAGCGCTCAAAACCCTGCTGCCAGCTCTCCCGAGTGACAAAGGCTTGGCTTTCGTCGTCATCATTCATCTTGCCCCGAGCCAGCCGAGCGTCATGGCCGAGGTTCTGCAGCCCTTTTCCTCGATGCCGGTCACTCAGGTAACTGAAGAGCAGGAGATCGAGCCCAACCATATTTACGTCATTCCCCCCGGGTGCAATCTCTCGACCATCAACAGTCACCTTCGCCTGTCGCCGATCGAGGAAAACCGCGAAGGACGTGCGGCGATCGACCACTTCTTTGAGACCTTGGCCAACACGCACGGCCATCGCAGCATCGGCGTCGTTCTATCCGGGACTGGCGCCGACGGCAGCCTGGGCGTCAGAAAAATCAAGGAGCAAGGCGGCCTAACGATCGCGCAGGAGCCGAGGGAAGCCCAGTTCGATTCCATGCCCCTGAACGCCATAGCGACCGGCCAGGTCGACCTTGTTCTGCCGATAGCGGAGATGCCTTGGCACATGCTGAGCTTCGCGACGACGCAACCCCGCGTCAAGATCGTCGAGGTTCCCGAAGAATTGTCCGCGGCCGATCGGGAGGCGCTGGAGAAGATACTGTCGCTGGTTCGGGCGCGGACCAATATGGATTTTTCGAAATACAAGCACGCGACGGTGATGCGCCGGATCCGGCGGCGCATGCAACTGCATCAGAAGGAGTTGCTTGCGGACTATTTGGAATTCCTGCGCAGCAATCCGAAGGAAGCGAGCCTGCTCGCCGACGAGTTTCTGATTACCGTCACGCAGTTCTTCCGCGACGCCGAAGTCTTCGGTTATCTTGAGAAGGAAATCATTCCCGAACTGTTCAAGGGCAAGACCGCCTCCGACCACATCCGCGTCTGGTCGGTCGGTTGCGCGACCGGCGAAGAGGCCTATAGCGTCGCCATGCTATTGCTGGAGAAGGCTGGGCGGCTGGGTGTTACGCCGCGCATCGAGATCTTCGCCAGCGATCTGCATGAACCTTCGCTGCGCCGCGCGCGGGACGGCCGTTTCCCCGATACGATCGAAGCCGATGTGTCGGCGGAGCGCCTCACGCGATTTTTTACGAGGGAGGACAGCTGTTATCGCGTCCGCCAGGAGTTGCGTGAAATCGTGGTGTTCGCCAGCCATAACCTCCTGCGCGATCCACCCTTCTCGCGCCTTGACATGATCATCTGCCGCAATCTCTTAATCTACTTGCAGCGCGAGCTGCAAAATGACGTGATTGAACTTTTCCACTATGCGCTGAAACCCGGCGGGCTCTTGTTGCTGGGCCCGTCCGAGTCGATCGACCGGGGGGCGCTGTTTCAGGTGGAAAGCAAGGCGCTCTGCTTGTATCGGCGGCGCAACGTGCCCGCCCCGGAGCCCCGATTGCCGGTATTTCCCCAGACATTCCGCCGCGCGGCTCCAATTGAGACGACAGGCTTGCGTCTCCAGCCTGCAGGGAGCTATGGCGCCCTTCACCAGAAAATGGTGGAGCGTTACGCGCTGCCGAGCCTCCTTGTCGATCAGGATTCTCGTATCGTTCATGCCTCGGAGCACGCCGGACGATATTTGCAGGTTCCGGGCGGCGAGCTATCATCCAGCGTCTTTCGTCTTATCCGCGAAGAACTACGCGTCGAGCTGCGGACGGCAATGCAGGCGGCGGTCGCGCATGGCAAGAGCAGCCGCTCCGGCCCGATTCTCATTAACCTCGATGGCGAGCCGAAGCAGGTTGTTCTTCAGGTCAGGCCGTCGACCGACCCTGAGCTCGGCAATCTTCAGCTCATCATTTTCGATGAATATGAAGTGGCCGAGACGGCGCCATCCCGGCCCACCGGCCCTGGAGCCGATGAGGCGCGCGCCGAGTTGGAAGCGACCCGGGAGCGGCTGCGCGCGGTCGTCGAGCAAGATGAAACCTCACAGGAGGAGATGCGGGCGGCCAATGAGGAGCTGCAGTCCGTCAACGAGGAGTTGCGCTCGACCCTGGAGGAATTGGAGACCAGCAAGGAAGAATTGCAGTCCTCGAACGAGGAACTGCAAACGGTCAATCAAGAGAACCGGCACAAGGTCGAGGAGCTGGCCCAACTCACCAGCGATCTCCAAAACTTAATGGCCGCGACCGAAATCGCGACGCTGTTCCTCGACCGTGAGCTTCGAATCATGCGCGTGACGCCACGCACGCGCGAGCTTTTCAATATTCGCGCCAGCGACCACGGTCGTCCCTTTACGGAATTGAGGCATCGGCTCGGAGATGACCTGCTCGAACAAGACGCCTTGCGCGTTCTCGAACGGCTGACCCCCATCGAACGCGAGATCCAAAGCGAAACAGGCGAGTGGTATCTTGCGCGTATAAATCCGTATCGCTCGTCCGCAGATCAGATTCAAGGCGTCGTCATCACACTGGTCGAGATCACCCGGCTCAAAAACGCAGAGCTCGCCGCGCGCAACAGCGCGGAGAATTTCCGCGCGCTTGTCACCACCTCGGCGCAAATGGTCTGGACCACCGCCGCCGATGGCAATGTCACGGACGACTCCCCGAGCTGGCGCGCCTTCACCGGGCAATCGTTCGAACAATTTCGCGGTTCCGGCTGGGCCGATGCGGTTCACCCTGACGACCGTGAAGCAGCATTGAACAAGTGGCGACGTAGTATAGCCACGGAGACGCCGCTGGATGCGGAATTTCGCTTGAGACATTTGGATGGCGGCTGGCGCATGACTCATACGCGGGCCGTCCCCTTGCGTGACGACGCGGGCAAGCTGCGTGGCTGGGTGGGAATGAGCACCGATGTGACCGAGCAAAAGGCCGTGGAGCGCGCTCAGCACGAAGCGGAGGCGGCATGGGAAGCCAATCGGCGCAAGGACGAGTTTTTGGCGATGCTCGGCCACGAGCTCAGAAATCCATTGGCGCCCCTAAGCAACGCGATGGCCATTTTCGAGAAGCGTCTCCCTCCTGATCCCGAGCTTCGGCGGATCCGCGACATCGCCGAACGACAGGTATCGCATCTGGTCCGCCTCGTGGATGAATTGCTGGACATCGCCCGGATCAGCTCGGGCCGCATGGAGTTGCAAATCAAACGGGTCGATCTGCGCGACATCGTCAACGCGGCGGTGACCAACGTCGACCCTGCAATCAAGCAGCAGCGTCATGAGCTTAAGATCGCGCCAGGGGCGCAGCCGCTGGAGGTCGATGGCGATGCGGTTCGTCTCGTCCAAATCGTCTCGAACCTGCTCGATAACGCCGCCAAATACACCCCCGAGCATGGACGCATTCGAGTCACCCTGCGTCAGGAAGGCGGTCAGGCCCTTTTATCGGTCGCCGACAATGGGATTGGGCTCACCCCAGAGGCGCTGACCAGCGTCTTCGACCTCTTTGCGCGAGAGGCGCCAGCCGGTGGAAATCCGATCAGCGGCCTGGGGCTGGGTCTGACGCTGGTACGCCGGTTGGCCGAGCTCCATGGCGGGACCGTGGAAGCGCATAGTGAAGGGGTGGGAAAAGGCGCCGAATTCGTCGTGCGCCTGCCGCTCGCCGTATCCGCATCCGCGAAAGCCCCTGCCGCGGCTTCCAACAGTAAATCTCACGAGAGTGGCCCTGTTTCGCCGCGTCGCATCCTTTTGGTCGATGATAACCGCGACGTGCTGTTTAGTCTGAAGTTGCTGCTGGAGATGGAGGGCCACACCGTTTTCAAGGCCCTCGACGGAAAAAGCGCGCTTGAGACGGCGGCCAAGGAAGCGCCCGAAATCGTCGTGCTGGACATTGGTCTTCCGGATATGGACGGCTACGAGTTGGCGCGACAACTGCGCCGGCTGGAGGCGACCTCAAAAGCGGTCCTCATTGCCGCGACGGGATTCGGCCAACAGCAGGACCGCGACCGCTCCGCTGCGGCGGGAATCGATTATCATCTGGTGAAGCCCTTGGAGCTTAATTCATTGCGAGTCATTCTCGAGAAAATTCGGCCACCCCAAAAAGCGGAACTGGATCCTGAAGAGCGAAAGGCATCGGAATAGATGTTTCTGCCGCCGTGTCCGCGGTCGGCGCGTCCGGACCGCGGCTCAAGCGCTGCGACCAGCGGCTGCCGAGAGTGCGGCGTCTTGTCGCCGCTCCTCCAGCGCTAACAGGCAACGCTTGTATTTCCGCGTGAAAGGTAATTAGCTTTCTCCCCATCGAGTTCGGCCACACGAGCCCAAATATCGATCGGGAAGTCGGCGCAGCGTGACTGCCGCTTGCTCTCAACCCTCAAAATGTGAAAAGGAAAAACCATGGGCGCTATTCTTGAGCTGACGACCTACGCGGCTACGCCAGTCGGAATGTTGGCGATCGTCGCGATTGGCGCGGCTGCCTATTTCGCAGCGCGCTGGGTTCTGGTTGACTGATTGATGCCAGTGCGCGATCGATTACGTCGTAACAAGTATCGGTCGCGACATCTCCATCGCGACCGCCATCGGACAGGCGCGATGGCGGGCGCCTCCAAGGTCCCGTAGATCCGGGCCAAAGCCGTGTGCGTCCGTCAGCCCGAGCGCATATGTCGTTGAGGGGTCGATAGCGGTTGCCTGGTAGAGTGGCGTAAACATTCGCGTATCTTGTTCTCCACCAGCGCGTTGATGCCCGCCCAGTAGACCGACGACGGAACCAGCCACGGCATGACGCCGTCCGCTTCACAACGACGCTTCCACCTCTCTCCTCGTCTCAGCTCAGCCCTCCTCGTGGAGGCGCGGAATCCTACAGTTGGGTCGCTGACGTAGTCCTTCCTGAAATTGATGGCGCGCAGTGGATCGGAGAAGCTGTGTTCCGGCAGCACGACGTTAAGGTGCTCTAAATGACGGGCTGTCCGCGTGCTGTGCTGCTCGGTCAAAGCATTCAGATCGACAACGACCTAACCAAGCCCTTCACGCTGCATCAGTTCGCTTGAGCAGCTCCCGATGCGCCTGACCGCCCAATCAAGGCCTAACGAGTGTCCGGATGATTCAAGAGCGCATGGAGCCGAGAGATCTCGCCGCGCTCGGCAGGCGTCGCATGACGGCAGGTATCCCCACTGCAAACATGCCGCCTCGCAGTTAGACGGGGAGAGCTCTACTTTCTGGCAGATAAATCACGAACGAGAATCGTGCTCGCTTGAAACGCCGTCCACGGCTGTGGCTACGGAACATTTGGCTTACTTGAACCCTTATAGCTGGGTCGGCGACGTTGGAGTCGTCGATCCTTCGAGGCTCATGGCTTCTACCTTCCCCGCCAAATCCCCGGCCGGAGTGTCATTGAGCGTCAGCGTGTGAGCGACGATGCGTGTTTGTTCCCTAACGTGGACAACGAGTGCGCGCTTACATCGCGATTCAGGAGATAAAAATGAACAGCATGACAGATAAGGCAAAGGGTCTGGCCAATGAGGCGACGGGCAAGGCGAAACAGGGCGTGGGTAAGCTCGTGGGCTCTGAAAAGATCGAAGCCGAAGGTGTGGCGCAAGAGGCGAAGGGCGCGGTGCAGAAGGCTACCGGTGACGCTAAGGCAGCCGTTAAGCATGGAGCCGATAAGGTCGCTGGTGCGATCGATAAGAACCTGTGATATCGCGATCCAAAGGGGCGGCGCGAAGCGCCGTCTTCTTTCTCATGATCGCTCGCGGAATACATCGAGATCTTCTATAACCGGGATGCGAAAGCAGGCGCGGCTTGGCCATCTGTCGCCAGCAGCCTTCAGTCAGCAATATTACGCAATGCAGGCGGCCGCTTAAACCGTTGGACTCCACCATTTGCACCCGACCTCATTTGCGGCGGTTGCGGGTTATGCGGTGTTTTTTATTGACCGAAACATCGCTGATCAGCCATCCGAGCCCATGCCCTCCTTGCTGAGCGTTGTCCCGAGTTGCCAGCGGATAGCACGACATTTACACACGGCCACGAAACAAAGCTGCATTCAGGCGGGTTTATTCTTATCGAGCCATGGGAAAGCTCAGGTAGGGTCCACCCTGCATAGGCTGTGGCTCCACTCAAATGGTTTAGGCCATGCGCCCATGACTCCCTCGCGGACTTATCTGGGGGCTTCAGGTAAGTTCGCACTCTGAATATCCATCAGACCGACAGCTGGATTCCGTGGTCGATATCGCAGAAAAAATTCACCGGGCGATCACAAGCTGGGAGTCTTGCACGGGTGGGAAGATATCTGAGCAAGGCAAGCAGATAATAGTCTCCACCGTGCGTGCTATTGTCTACGATCCGCATCCTGGCTGGCGTTTGCCCTCAGGCATGGAGCCATGGCCGACCATGGAAGAAGCCTTGGCCGAGGTGCAGCTAGACGCGATCAGCAAAATAGGGCCGGCCCTAGATCAGATTGCAGCCAAGTCTCCGGACGGCAAGACCGTAAACACCTTTGAGATGCTACATTCCTTCCACGAGATATTGCGGGTCTGGTGCCCGTTCCGGAAAGACTGACGCCGACGAAGCTATAGCCCCGCGCGGCGATGTCACATTAACTCGCTCGGAGCGCAGCGAAGCCCCCTTGGTCTCGATTTTAGGCGGGTAGTGTCACAGATCTCCACTCCGCCAAGGCTTGGAGGCGATGCAGATGGATGGAGATGGCAGAGCGACGAGAAGGTCGGGATGGGACGAAGAGGTTGCGGAGTGCGGAGAAAATGTCTACGAAACGCTGTAACCCGCGCCACGATCTGAATCCCTGCATTACCCGCTCTCGCTTTCGTAGCCGGACATGGGAATTCTCCGCGCGGTTGTTCAAGCCCTTATGCGATCGATGCTCGACGTTCGGCATGATCATCCGTCGCGCTGCGGCATAGGAGCCGAGCTTGTCGGTGATCATGTGGCGAGGGCAGCAGACCTGCTTATGGAGAAGGCGCTTCAGCAATCGCTGAGCGGCTTTCGCGTGACGGTGAACCTGAACGATCTCGTCAAGAATGTAGCCGTCTTGGTCGACTGTCCGCCAGAGATAGCGCTTCTCGCCGTTGATCGAGACGACAACCTCGTCAAGATGCCAGATGTCGCGACGGCCGGGCCCCTTGCGCATCAGACGGCGGGCGTAATCGGGTCCGAACTTCACGGCCCAGCGGCGAATGGTTTCGTTGGAGAGCACGATCCCGCGCTCGAGCAACATCTCCTCGACAAGGCGAAGGCTGAGCGGGAACCGGAAGTAGAGCCAGACGGCGTGGGCGATGATTTGCGGCGGGAAGCGGTGGCGCTTACAGCTGACGGGCGAGGGGTTCATGCAGCCTGAATGGCCCACCGAAGCCTACCCGCCGGTTAATGTGACATCGCCTCCAATCCATGGTTTCTACCGTACCTCGATGACGACCTTGCCCTTCGCGCGGCCGGTCTCGACATAGGCCAGGGCGTCTCCGGTCTTCACAAACGGGAACACCTTATCGACGACGGGGCGAATAACGCCCGCTTCGATCAACGAGGTGATTTGACCCAATTGCTGCCCCTCGGCCCGCATGAACAGGAACGAGTAACCAACGCCGAGCCTCTTGGCCTTCTTGCGGACTCCGCGGCTCAGAAGAGGCAATATCAGCGTCAGAAACAGGTTCAAGCCGAGCGCCTTGGCAAAAGCGGGATCGGGCGGCCCGGAAATGGAAATCAGCCGGCCGCCCGGCTTGAGCACGCGCAGCGACTTCTCGAGCGTCTCCGGATCCTGGCTATTCAGCACGAGATCGTAGCCCGACAGCAGCTTCTCGAAATCCTGCGTCTTATAATCGATGACCACATCGGCCCCGAGACTTTTGACAAGCTCGATATTCTTCGCGCTCGTCGTGGTCGCGACCGTCGCGCCGAGATACTTGGCAAGCTGGATGGCGAACGTCCCGACACCGCCGGAGCCGGTTTGGATGAATACCTTTTGGCCGCGCATCACTTTGCCCACCTCGACCAACGCCTGCCAGGCGGTCAGCCCGACCAGCGGAATGGAGGCGGCTTCCGCCATGTTGAGATTCTTGGGCTTCAGCGCCACGTCGGCTTCATCGATCGCGATGAATTCCGCGAATGTTCCGACCCGATGGTCGCGCGGCCGGGCATAGATCTCGTCGCCGACCTTGAAGCGCTTGACCTTGGGGTCGGCCCCGACAACCGTCCCTGCGATATCGTGGCCGAGGATGAACGGTGGGCGGTAGGGAAGAATGAGCTTGAATTCTCCATCCCGGATCTCGGAATCAAGAAGATTCACGCCCGCGGCGTGAATTTGAACCAGCACGTCATTCCCCTGCAACTCTGGCTCCGGCACGTTAGCCAGACGCAGGGCCCCCTTTTTCTCGTACTTATCAACTACGAAAGCCTTCATGGCCTTTCTCCAATCTCGGATTTGCTGCGGCCTCAGGCGTCCTGTTGGCGGGCGCTGCGGGAATTGCATCGGCCGCGACGCATAAAGTCCGCGCAACAGATCGAGCGCGTCGAGCAACGAGTCGTTTTGTGCAAGACCGCAATCATCCGGCGCACCGTCGGATATCTTTCGACGATTTCGGTCAGATTATCTTCGCGCGTGTTGGTAACAACAATCTCGGTCTCCGCGACGAGCGCCTTCAGGCGTTCCCAGCCGAGAGATCGTTCAACAGCCGCATCTTGATCCTCTCCAGACTCCTTCGCGGTCAACATGGCTTTCGCCATGTGGAGCAACGCACGCGCGGATGCATCGAGCGCTTTCGCTCGATGGACAAGATTTTCTCTGTAGGCGCGATCGGCGCGGCGGTATACGCCGCCAAGCATCTTGTCGAACATGACCAGCGCCGAGTCCGTGAGGATCGCTTCCATCTCACCAGTGAACACAACCAGAGTCGCCAGTCGGCGCGGCGTGTCGAAGCGCGAAAGATGCTATGCGCTGAGAATAGCCGTTTCCTTGGCGGTCGTCCTATATCGGGCGCGATGAATCCGTTGCTCGCGATCCGGCCCAACGCCCAGGCTTCGGACGAATTGCAGGCGCTCGACGATCCCGACCAGGTTCTTCTGCGTCGGCGCCTCTTGCCCGTCGCGCAACCAGGCGAGCCGCGTGCGATCTCTGTCGTCGCTGACCGCGATCAAGGCTTGTAGTTCATTGATCGTCCGCTGCTCCAATCCCTCGATGAGATTCTTGTGGGCCTGCTTTCGCGCGCGAGCACGAGCCGCCAGACCGATGCGTTCTAGGATTGTCGCCGCCGGCAACAAAATGCCGCGAGTTCGGAGAGCTTCGATCATGGCGGCAACAATGGCGTCGCCGCGGTCCGTGCCAGTCGCTTCGGTCGTCGCGATCTTTGCGACATATCGATAATCATCGCCGCTGAAAGGACGAACGCCCAGATATGACTGTATGTCGCCGAGGTGCTCCCAGCGCGTTTCCTCTCGACGAGCATACTCGTGAAACATTCCCGGCTCGATGCTGAGTTGACTGGCAATGAATGACAGAACGTCCTCGGGCGGGGTTTCGTCAATGCCGAGCACTCGACCTGGAAAGCGCTGGTAGGCGAGATGGAGCGCGAACCCAAGTCGGTTGGCATCGCGCCGCCGTCTCCGGACAAGCGCCAAATCATCGGGCGAAAACGTGTAGTACCGGATAATTGCCGTCGGATCGCAGGGCGGATCGAACAGCGCCGCACGGGCCTGCGACGAGAGGATTTCGTGCTTCTTCATCGCCGGCTCCCTTGTTGCGAAAACGTTCGTTCGCGCAGCAGTCCGGCTTTTCAATATTTTTCAATGCCTTGGCATCCGCGCTACACCATAGCCAAGATACCAGCGAACCTCCATCAGCGCCTTAGCGTAGGGTCTTGGGAAGATTCTGCGATGACCCATTGTACGAAATCGCGGCTACACAGGCAGCCGCTCCCATTTGGAGCGCTTTCTTTCTGAATGGCGGCGCGTGGAGCGTCCCGAGACAAGCCGGCGGAGAGAGCTGGCAATAGAGGAGCGCGCTATCGATCCCGCGACGGGCTGGCAAATCTCTCCCCTCGTCGCGGCCGCTCTTTGTATGAAGCCGACGCGCATGCTCAACCATTCTCAGGTCGCCAAGGTGGCCGTGTTAAAAGAAGCCTCTCCCAGCTTTGTCGTCATGCGCTGGCGATGCGATTTCGTGGCCTTTTACGAGGCGCCGATCCCGACAAGCTCGTCTCTTGGCTCGAAGATGCGCGCCATTCGGGCATTCATGCCCTACAGCAGTTCGCGCGGACATTTGCCCGCGGCATCGACGCCGTCGAGAACGCTATCATCGAACCATGGAGCAGTGGCCAGGCCGAAGGCCAAATCAACAGATTGAAAACCCTCAAGCGGGCCATGTTCTGCCGCGCGGGCATCGAATTGTTGCGGGCACGAATGCTGCCAATCCCACAATCGACCTCCCCGGAAAGTGACGAAGACCCCTTCTCTGGCGCTTCTTGTGTGGGGCGGGAGGGACAGCGCCGCCCGTCTTTCACAGGGCTCGCGCTCAGCCTTTAGACATCGTCTAGGCAAGCTTTTGACAGATTATATCATTCGAACCTCGCTTGGCCAGCCACGAAATGCAAAAAATAGCGCTAGCAGGAGACACATCGTCACGCTTCCGATCTCGGTGATGAAAGACGTTGCGAACGCGCCAAAATAGAGGATCGGGCCAAGCTTGTAATGACTGGTGATCCTCAGGGCATTCTCCTCCTCCGAAGTTGTTGCGTCTATCGCCAGCAGCTTTCCCTGCTTAGAGGCGTGAAGCCATAGCCCTTGAAATACAAGCGAAATGGCAAGAAACGTCCCCGTGTACAAGCTCGCCGCAACTTTAGCTTCTGGATGCAAGAGATATTCTGAGAGCAACCCGGTAGGAAACGGAATAAACGTGACAAAAAGAAGCAGCAGGCCGTTCCAATAAACTAATACAAGATCCGCCCGCCGAATTGCGGCGAAGATCCAGTGATGGTGAGACCAGATGACGAGAATGGTGATGAAGGAGATCAAGAAAGCGAGATAACTGGGCCAGTTATCGAGCAACGCGAGGGTCATGCCGCGCGTTGCGACTGTGTCCTGACTCGGCACCTTTATTTCCAGAACAAGAAGCGTGATGGCAATTGCAAAAACTCCATCACTGAACGACTCGATCCGATGGGTTTCCCGGTCTTGTGTCATTGTGTCCTTTGTCGACGCGCGACGCCCTCGGCTCATCCCTTCGGTCTGCTGGGTATGATGATTCTACTCCGCTTCGGGGAGCGCGCTTTCTACCTCCTCTTCGCTCTCGTCGTCCAATGTAACGGCTTCAGCCGGTGACGGGTCCGGCTGGGCATTCGCCGTGTATTCGGAAGGGCGCGGCCGCGCGTATTTAGTTGACGAGCGCACAATCTCGACGACTTGAAAAACCGCGGCGCATTTGGGACAAACAATCGGGTTGCGATTGAGGTCAAAAAAGAGCGTGGTACAGCTCAAACATCGACGCTTCTCGCCGAGATCAGCTTTAGCCATTGAGTTTATTCCTGACTGGGCGTCGCGGCGTGCTTCACGCGCTCGGCTCGTTGGAGGGACATCAAGCAAATGAGTGCTAAAGCGAAGCCAGCCTTGATCCCGAAAATCGAAGGAATCTCGATCACACCGAAGCCATTCCGAGCTTCCACTTTGTGAATCGGGTTTCCATGGCGCGCCATTTCCATAGAACGGACGCCTCGCCACATGATCGGTGTTCTTGAAGAGGTCGCCGCGCGGCAGACGCTTCGCCCCGCGGTAACCAGACTGACTTGACTTAGTCACTGATTGAGAAAATACAAGGGATTTCTTACTTTTTGGCTTTGAAACAGGGGCTACGGAAGCCAGGATTTCGCAGCAACGTGGGCCGTCACTTTGAATGGTCTTCGGCTGCCGATTTTGCGCCCGGGGCGCGCGGCGACAGTTTTAGACCGCCTCGGTGCACCCCACCCGACGCTCTCGCACGTGACCACGAATGATGGCAGCACGGGTCACCGCCTCGGATTGCTTTCCCAGGGAAGTCCCCAGTGGCTTTGTGGCTCTCAGGTTAGCCGCTTACAGTTGCAAGGGCAGTCTCGGCATGACGCCGTCAGGCGCGACGCCGAGGCGCTGCGTCATTTGTCCGTGCTGGGCGATCTTTGATGCTTCAGTTCGCGCCGGGGGCGAAGATCTATCTTGCGCTGAAGCCTGTTGTCGGGAGCCATCTTGGCTTGAGAATTTCCGATTCCAAATCAAAAAAGCCACGATACGTGAGAATATGGACCGCCGAAATTCTCACGTTTCGTGGGTCTTCCTCACTTTGTGTTGCACCCTTGATCGACTGGGAGCAAGGCCATAGCTTGACCGCGTGGCAAGAAACTATATTTGGTCCCTGGGGAAGGGCGTCCGAATTCTGGACGCAAAACAGATGGCTGGCCAATGGCTGATCTCGGCGGCGGCCGTCGGGTCTGGTGTCTGTCCGGACTGCGGGAAGCGCTCGACGCGCCGATACGGCTGGCATGAGCGCCATCTACAAGATTTGCCGGCGCAAGGCGCCCCTGTTGCTGTAAAACTTCGCCTCCAGCGCTGGCGGTGTCGAAACGAAGCCTGCGAGCGTAAGACGTTCACCGCGCTACTGCCCGATGTCGCAGCGCCCCGAGCGCGTCGCACCGAGCGGCCCACAGAAATCATTTATCTTCTCGGCCATGGCGTGGGCGGGCGTCCGGGAGAGCGCCTGATCAAGCGAATTGGCATGCCGACCAGTGACGACACGATCCTTCGCTGTTTGAAACGACGGGTAAAGGCGCGCAGATCGAAAGAGACGGCGCGGGTTGTGGGCGTCGATAATTGGGCTTGGCGCAAGGGCTCCACTTACGGGACCATCATCGTGGACCTGGAGCGACGGGAGGTGCTCGATCTCTTCCCGGAACGCGCGGCAGGCATGACTGCAGACTGGCTCAAGCGGCATCCTGGCGTCGAGATTATCAGCCGTGATCGCTGCGGTTCGTTCGCCCAGGGCGCACACGAGGGCGCGCCGCAGGCACGGCAAATCGCCGACCGTTTTCATATCCTACAGAACCTGCGCGAGGCCGTTCAGGCGCAACTCGGCCGTGCAGCAGGGTTTTCCGCACGTCCATTGTTGCCGGCGGACGGCGAAGAGGTCGCCAGCGTGAGAGACAAGCATGGCGGCGCTGAACACCGCCGCCTCACTAGAGTGGCGAATGAGCGTTCAAGGCAAGCGGTCTTCGATCGGGTTCGCGCGCTACGCAGGGAGGGTCGAAATGTGATGGACATCGCGCGACAGACGGGCTTCGATCGCCGCACGGTCGCCAAATGGATCCGAGCCGAAGCGCTTCCTCAACGGAGCGCTTCGGCCCCGAAGACGACGTCTCCGTGGCATTTCGAGGATTATCTTTCGCGCCGCTGGTCAGAAGGTTGCGTGCGCGGTCGTCGCCTGTTCCAGGAAATTAAAGCGCGTGGTTACACCGGCAGTTTCTCAAATCTCGAACGGCTGCTGGCGAAATGGCGTAATCCGAAACGCAAAACCACAAGGACCGCTCCGATTGCTCCAAGGACGCAGCCACTGGATCCGGCGACCGGACGTTCGATTTCGCCGATAGTCGCCGCCGCGCTCTGCATCAAACCGCGCGGGCTGTTGACCGTCAATCAAGCTGCAAAAGTCGATGCCATGAAAAAGGACTGGCCAGAGTTCGCGACAATGCGTCGGCTCGCCATGCGGTTCAGGGGCCTGATCAAAAGCAAGAGCGCCACCAAGCTCGGTAGCTGGCTGAGAGACGCCCAATCGGGCTTGTACGCGATGCAACGCTTCGCTCGTTGCGCGACATCGGCGATAGTGCCCGCTTGTAATAGAAGTGGACACGATCGTCGCGCCACCCGTCAGCCAGCTATCCCAAAAACCGAGTCCAACGCCAGGCGGCCGCCGCCGAAGGGATACGATGAGATGGGCACTCAGACAAATCCTTATCATCGAGGATGAATCAATCATTGCCGATGACCTTGCATGCATCGTGGAGCAACTCGGGCTTCGCGTGTCGGGCATGGCGAAGACCTCTGCTGAAGCGATTGCTCTGGCGAAGCTCGCTCCCATCGGCCTGATCTTGAGTGATGTCAGGCTCGACGACGGCAGCTCTGGCATACGGGCGGTCGAAGACATACTTGAAGAGCAAGAGGTCGCGGTCATCGTTATAACGGCCTGCCCGCAGTTGGTGCCTCCGTCGTTCAGGGAAACGGCATTTGTAGTGAGCAAGCCATACCGAGAAGCAGCCGTTATGATGGCGATCGAACAGGCGGTATCCAGACAGTGCGACTGCCCGAAATTGCTCCCTTGCGCCTGTGGCTCTCCGAGGCATCCGTTTTGAGCTTGCGCGCAGTCCAGCGATGGGGGAAGGTGCTCGCGCCTTTCCCCCGAGCACGGACGCGGCCAGAAGCCCGGCAAGCGGGGCTGGGAGTTGGCGCAGGTAAGCCGCGGCGCCCCGACCAGGCTTGCGAGTTGACCAAAGCTCCAATGGGTCATCGCGACCGGACTGTCGGAACCCGGCACCGCAAGTAAAAGCCGTTCGGCGTCGTCGCGGCTGGCTTCCACTCGGATTGCGGCGCTTTCGATTGTCCGCGTGCGGCTGCGCTCGGTCCGGCCACGCACGGCGGCGAACAGATCCGACAGGGAGAGGTATCGCTCATCCGCAGGGCGAGAAAACCATTCGGAGGACACGCGACCAATTCGCTCGCCACGGCTTGCGTCCACTTTGTAGCCGCCATCACGCCCGCGAGCCGCGCCCAAAGTCTCCACGTGAATCATCGATCGTCTCCACGACGGCTCCGAGAGCCTCTCTCTCGGTCCTCAACCCGTCACTGCGTCAAGCGCAGCCCTCTAACTTTAAGAATGGAGGTTGCAGAACGAGGCGACGCCAACTGACACCGAAGGGTGAACGAGACCACTAACGTGGTTGAGGCAATGCCGGATCCTTCCCAGCCCAGTAGCGGCACGACCGTGCGCTCAATACCACCATGACTGTCTTCGCCGAGGTTTCTGAGCCACCACTACGACAAGACGCCAGAGGCATGCAGGGGATCGATAATGTTGCGTTCTATTTGATAGCGACGCTGTAAACAACATTCGTTGTGATGGCGTGGCATTGCCCGAGGAGCGCAAGATTCCTCTCGCGCACCCTAGCAAATGTCGTCGTGTCGAGTTGGGCGAGGGTTCCGCGGTAGCCGCTGCCCATGGCGACCAGCCACCAATCCTCGGGGGAGCCGAGCGGGTGGCTTGCGGCTTCCGCGACAATTTCCACGTTTTCGATCCCAGCCTCGCGGAGCATCTCGCG
The DNA here is from genome assembly GCF_038070105.1 of Methylocystis sp. IM3. NCBI lineage: Bacteria > Pseudomonadati > Pseudomonadota > Alphaproteobacteria > Hyphomicrobiales > Methylocystaceae > Methylocystis > Methylocystis sp. IM3. The sequence continues at coordinate 89,249 of NZ_JBBPBZ010000001.1, forward strand.
CAGCCCCTCAGGCGTCGAAATACGCTCCCACGGATTGAAGCCCTTAATGAGGTCGGGGCGTTCCGCGCTGATGGCTTCCCAAAAGGCGCTGTTGGCGGGCTCAAAGAGGTCCGGCCCCCGAGCCTCCCGTCGGGACGCACCATGCGCCACAACTCCTTGGTAGCCGCCGCCATGTCGGGGACGAAGAAAATCCCGAAGACGCAGACCGCGACATCGAAGCTGGCGTCGGGATAGCCGAGCGCGAGCATGTCGCCTGTCTGGAATTCAATATTGCCGAGGCCCTCGGCGCGCGCTTTCGCCTCTCCCAAGGCGACGAGTCGTTCGGCGAGATCGACCGCGACGACTTTGCCTTGTGGCCCGACTGCTTCGGCAGCAGGCAGCGCAGAGCCGCCGCTTCCGCAGCACACATCGAGGACGGTTTCTCCCGCCCGCAACCCGAGGCGTTCAACTGTGCGCCGCCCAAAGCGGTGCCAGAAGGAGCTCACGGGGTGGTCAAAATGATCCGCCGCCGCGTTGTAGGCGGCGGCGGCCTTGGCTTTCGCCTCTTCCAGTTCGCCCATGGCGTCTAGCCAATTCCCTCAACAATCCGACCAGTTCCGTCGCAGCGCTCACAGGGCTCTTGCTCTGATTGGCCGGTTTTCTGATCAGTCTGTTTGCCTGTCCCGTGGCAATCGGGGCAGACATCCTCGCCTGTGCCGGGCGTGCCGGCTTCCGGGTCGTCGTCAGGCGTGTGGTGGCGAAGTGGGTTTTTCGACATCTTTGTCTTCTCTGATCACGAAGCCGCGCTCTGTTCATACCACCCGCGCGAGCGCCGGACGATATGGACGACGGAGAGCATGACCGGCACCTCGACGAGGACGCCGACGACGGTCGCCAGCGCCGCCCCGGACTGGAAGCCGAACAGTGCGATCGCCGTCGCGACGGCAAGCTCGAAAAAGTTGCTGGCGCCGATCAGCGCCGAAGGGCCGGCGACGCACCACTCGACGCCAAGCGCCCGGTTGAGCAGATAGGCGAAGCCCGCATTGAAATAGACTTGGATCAGGATCGGCGCCGCCAGCAGGCCAATGACGAGCGGCTGGGCGATGATCTGTTCGCCCTGCAGGCCGAAGAGAATGACGAGCGTCAATAACAGGGCCGAAAGCGACAGCGGGCCGAGCCGCGCCAGCGTCTTCTGCAAGGCGTCCTGCCCGCCTTGCGCCAGCAGCGCCCGCCGCCAGAGTTGCGCGACAATGACCGGCACGACGATGTAAAGCACGACCGACAGCAGCAGCGTGTTCCAGGGCACGGTGATGGAGGAGAGGCCGAGCAGCAAGGCGACAATCGGCGCGAAGGCGATCACCATGATGGTGTCGTTCAGCGCGACTTGCGACAGCGTGAAATGCGGCTCACCATCGACGAGGTTCGACCAGACGAAGACCATGGCCGTGCAGGGCGCGGCGGCCAGCAGGATCAGGCCCGCGATATAGCTATCGATCTGGTCAGCCGGCAGGTAGGGTCGGAATAGATGGGAGATGAACAGCCAGCCGAGCAGCGCCATGGAGAAGGGCTTTACCAGCCAGTTAATGCCGACCGTCACCGCAATCCCGCGCCAATGCTCCTTGACCTGCCCCAGAGCCGCAAGGTCGATCTTGAGCAGCATCGGGATGATCATCAGCCAGATCAGCACGGCGACCGGTAAATTGACCTCCGCGACCGTCGCCCCGCCGATGGCGCGGAAGACCGCAGGCATCGCCTGCCCAAGGACCACCCCCGCGACGATGCAGAGCGCGACCCAAAGCGTCAGGTAACGCTCGAAAACGCCCATGGCGGGCGCTTGGCGGGTTTGAGGCGGATGCGAGAGTGTTGAGGCTTCACTCATGGCCGTTACTCTTCCTCTAAAGCAGGCTTAGACCGGTTCCCTGAGGGGCGCGGCCAGTTTGAGAAGGCGTTCGACGCCGACGGGTTCTTCCTCAAGAAGCGGCACGGCGGCGTAGCGGCGGGCATGGGCGGTCGCCACCTTCTCCACTTCCGCCAGCTCGCTTTGCGCGCGCTTGCGTAGGAGAGGCGAGCGCGGACGCGCCGCCGCCACGCTGTTGTTGATGACCCATGCCCATGGTTCGATGCCGGCGCGCCGCAGATCGGCTTGCAGATTGGCTGCTTCGAGGACCGGCGTGGTTTCCGCCAAGGTGACGAGAAGGACCTTGGTGCGCTTCGAATCCTGAAGCTGCATCATCGGCGTCGTGTAATGCGCGCCTTTGGCGTCGAGCATGCGCGCGACCTCGCGGTGATAGGCGCCCGTCGCGTCCAAGAGCAGCAGCGTATGGCCGGTTGGCGCCGTGTCCATCACCACGAATTTCTCGCCGGCCTCGCGGATGATGCGCGAGAAAGCCTGAAAGACCGCGATTTCCTCGGTGCAGGGCGAGCGCAAATCTTCTTCGAGCAAAGCGCGCCCTTGGGCATCAAGGCTTGCGCCTTTCGTCCGCAGCACCTCCTGCCGGTAGCGTTCGGTTTCGGCGTGCGGGTCGATACGGCTAACCGTCAGATGGGCCATGGAGCCATGCAGCGTTTCAGTAAGATGCGCGGCAGGGTCGGAAGTGCTGAGGTGAACCGGTAGCCCGCGCCGCGCCAGCTCAACGGCAACCGCCGCCGCCAGCGTCGTCTTGCCGACGCCGCCCTTGCCCATGAGCATGACCAGCCCATGGCCGTCAGCCGCAATGTCATCCACGAGATCGGCGAGGCTGGGTGCGCGGAGCGCGACCGGCTCTCCCGCCGCGTCCGGCTGGGGCGCGGTTTCCACAAGGAGCTGGCGCAGCGCGTCGAGGCCGACGAGGTTGAACGGTTTGAGCGGCACATCATCGCGGGGCAGCGCGCGAAGCGCCTCGGGGATCGCGGCCAAGGCCGCTTGCTCGCGTCGGTGAATTGCCTTGGCAAGCGGATCGAGCGCCGCTTCTTCCTCGGGCAACAGCCCATTGACGATCAGGAATTGCTGGGTAAGGCCGATTGCCGCCAGCTCGCCATGGGTGCGCGCCGCTTCGCGCAGCGCGGAGTTCTGGGCGCGGGCGACAAGGACGAGGCGGGTGCGTAGCCCATTCGCCAGCGCCTGCACAGTGGCGCTGTATTGGGCGCGCTGCTTCTCAAGGCCCGCCAGCGGCCCAAGGCATGAGGCGTCGCCTTTCCCGGCGTCGAGGAAGCCCGACCAGGCGACGGGCAGTTGCAGCAGGCGGATGGTGTGGCCGGTCGGCGCGGTGTCGAAAACAATATGGTCGTAAGCCGAGGTGATTTCCGTATCGGTCAGAAGCGCGGTGAATTCGTCGAAGGCGGCGATTTCGGTCGTACAGGCTCCCGAAAGCTGTTCCTCAATGCCTTTGACGACGGCCTCCGGCAGCTTGCCGCGCACCGGGCCGACGATACGGTCGAGATAGGCTTGCGCCGCCGCCTCCGGGTCGATTTCGAGGGCAAAAAGCCGCGGAACTGCGTCAACTGCGGTGATCTTGTTTCCGACCGAGATCCCGAAGACCTGGCCGACATTCGACGCCGGATCCGTGCTGACCAGCAGCACGCCGCGTCCGGCCTCCGCGAGCCGGATCGCAGTTGCGCAGGCGACCGAGGTCTTGCCGACGCCGCCCTTGCCGGTGAAGAAGAGGAAACGCGGCGCCTTTTCAAGGAATTTCATCGTCTTCAACAGCAAGAGGTCTTGCCGCCGCAGCATGATCCCTGTTGCGCTTCGGCCGCTTCCTTGACGCCCGCCCAGCGCGCCAGCTCCGCGCGGTTGGGATAACGTCCGGCAAGCACGATATCGCCATTAACGAGGCTTAGCGGAAGCGCCTCCTGGCCCGAGCGCTCCAAAAAGCTTTTCACGGTCGCATTGTCGGCGAAGGCCAGAGGTTGCTGGGCGAGATTGAAGCGCTCGATTTGCACGCCGTTCCTTTTCGCCCAATCGACATCCGCCGCAAAGGAGACAAGCGCCTGATCAGTCTCGACGCCGCAGACGCCGCTGCTGCAGCAAAGGGCCGGATCGAAAACCTGGATAGTGGTCATTTGGCGCCTTTCGAAAAGTCAGAGTAAGGAGGCCTTGCCGGGGACAACTTCGCCGTCTTCCTTGGTGAAGTCGCCAATGTTGGGGTTGGGGAGAATATCGAGCACGGCGTCTGACGGCCGGCATAGCCGCGCGCCTTTCGGCGTCACGACGATCGGCCGGTTAATCAGGACGGGGTGTTCGAGCATGAAGCCGATCAGTTCGTCTTCGGTCCATTTAGGGTCGCCAAGGCCGAGCGCGTCATAGGGCGTCCCCTTTTGACGTAGCAGTTCCCGCGCGGAGATGCCCATAGCCTTCAGCAGCTCGATGAGCCGCTCGCGCGTCGGCGGGTCTTTAAGATACTCGATGATGTTTGGTTCTTCGCCGCTTTGGCGAATCATCGCTAGCGTGTTGCGCGAGGTCCCGCAGGCGGGGTTGTGATAGATGGTGATCGTCACATTAGGCGTCCGTCTTGTGGCCATGAGAGGCGCCTTCGGACTCGCCGATCGCGCGCAGACGCGCTTTCAGTTTGAGTTTGTCGAGGCGGTGGATAGGCGTCGCCAGCAGGAGCGAAATGCGGGTCTTGAGGTATCGGAAAGCGAGCGCGAAGGAGCGCTGCTTGTCCAAATCTGAGCCCTCGACCGCAGCCGGGTCTTCAATGCCCCAGTGCGCGGTCATGGGCTGACCCGGCCAGATCGGGCAGGCCTCGCCGGCCGCGTTATCGCAGACCGTAAACACGAAATCCATCACTGGCGCGCCGGGAGCCGCGAACTCCTCCCAGTTCTTCGAGCGAAAGCCGTCAATCGGATAGTCACAGGCCTCCAGAGTCTTCAAGGCGTAAGGGTTGATAACGCTTTTGGGATGGCTTCCCGCCGAGAAGGCGTTGAAACGGCCGGAGCCGTCCTTGCGGAGAATGCTTTCCGCCATGATCGAGCGAGCAGTGTTGCCAGTGCAGAGAAAAAGCACGTTGTAGACGCGGTCGGTCATTTGTTGGATCCCGTTTGAGAACAACAAGCGGTTTCAATAACCGGCGCAGGCTTGGGGCCACAGCAGGGGGAAGCCTCCGGCTTGCTGCGGCCGGTGCGAAAACCTGCGAGCTTCTCGTCATCGCCGTAGACAGTACTGTCGCCGGTTGTCAAGAACGTCTCCCACAAGACTCCTTGCGGGTCGGAGGTCCACGCTTTCTCGGAGTTGGCGTAGCAGCAGGTTGTCGCGCCTTCTTCCAGCACAGGCCGTTCGGCCTGTTGCAGGCGGCTATAGACTTGTCTCAACTCTTCGGGCGTCTCGACCTGAATCCCGAGATGATCGACGCCCGCCTTTCCGCCGCGCGCCGAAATCGCGAAATTTACGCGCGGATCATCCAGCATCCATTTTGCGTAATCGGGCTTGGCGACGGTCGGCTCAGTCCCGAAAAGCGCGCTGTAAAAGCGGACAGACCCCGAAAGGTCCTCAACGGACACGTGCACGTGCAGGCGTTTCATTGCTTCCCTTTGGCTGGCAGATTGAAGGAGCGGCGGCTTCGCAAGAGGCGGCTGCGCCTTGGCAGCAATTTTCGGTCATGTAAGCGAGCAGCGCGTTCATGACCGGATAAGCCGCCGAGTAGATCAGCGACCGACTTGCGCGGCGGAAGGTCACAAGATCCGCGTGCTTAAGCTGGCTGAGGTGGAAAGACAGCGTCGCGGGCGGCAGGCCGAGCCGCTCGCCGATCCGCCCCGCAGGGAGCCCATCCGGCCCGGCTTGCATCAGCAGCCTAAAAATATCCAGGCGGGTCTCATGACCGAGGGCGACAAGGGCGGCGATGGCTTCTTGTTTTTCCATCCTTCCAATATGGTGGAAACATCATCCAAGTCAAGCACTATGCAAAGCGCCTCCCAGTTAAGGCTCTTGGTCTTCTATGGGCCGAAGCAGCAGGCGGCGGGGCGCTGCTCCCTTGCTTCCTGAATTGGCGGGCACGGGATGTCCCCATAGGAGCAGAAGACGCAGCAGTCCCCCGCTTTCGGCTTCAATAGCGCCCCGCAGCCCTTGCATTCATAGAGGACCTGGCAGGCGTCGGTCGGCATCGTCTCAGCCGATTGGCGCCCGCAGGACGGGCAGGTGATGATCGATACGAGCTGCATCAGCGGCTCCGAAACAGCTTGAGCAGCGCCGGGTCGATGTAGCCCCAACTTGCCGCCGCCAGCACGGTTAGCGAGGCGCAGAGCAGAAGCGCCAACGTTGCGCGTGAGCGCTGCGGCGACGCGCAGCTCTCGCCCAAGGTGCACGCAACAGGGCGTTTCAACCACCATGCCCCCCAACCGCCGATAATGGCCAAGGCGCTGACCAGCAAAAATGGCGTTCGCCATTCGGCGATCATTGCGAGCCCGCCGAGAACGCCCGCGCCCGCGCCAAGCGCGGCGAGCCCGAGCGGGATCACGCAGCACGAAGAGGCGACGACCGCGCCCAATCCCGCGACAAGCCCCAGGGCGGCAAACCATTTCGGGGAGGCTGGCAGGTGGGCGGGAGACGAAGCGGCTGGCGTTGTTTCTTGCGCTGTGTCGTTGACGGTCATGTCTCGCTCTTGCTCGATGGTCGCGGTATCCTGCACCCCGTAGCGACTACGGGTGCAAGAGGAATAATCCGTGAAATCCTTGACCATCGGGCAGCTCGCGGCGGCGGCGGGCGTCAATCTCGAGACCGTGCGCTATTACGAGCGCATCAAGCTCATGCCGCCGCCCGCAAGAACCGCGAGCGGACACCGCGCCTACGAGCCAGCCCATATCCGCAGGCTGGCCTTCATCCGCCGCGCCCGCGAGCTTGGCTTTAACATCGAGCAAATCCGCGCCCTGCTGGCGCTCGCCGAGCCGTCACGCGCCTCTTGTGCGGAGGTGAGAGAGATTGCGCGGAAACATCTCGACGAGGTGCGGGCGAAACTCGCGGACCTCGCCAGACTGGAAGGCCTTCTTGCGAAGACAATCGCTCGCTGCTCTGATGACCCCGCGCCGCCATGTCCCGTGCTGAATATGCTGACGACGACGAACCGTGGATAAGCCAAGAAAAGCGCATCGCACCTCAAACCCCACGTGCGGGGGCACGATCGGCGGCGCGACCTTCAAGCTGTCGTTCCCCCAATTGAGAATACCTTCGGCGTGAGCGGAAACAATGCTTGGACCGATTCGAACCTTTGCGGTCCTCGAAAGGAGCGCCGACGAGTGTCGACGATGCCCACGCCCTTTTTGATGGGCCCGGCCGCAACCTACTCTGGCCTACCCGCGACGCTAGCGAGCACCCAAAGTGGCGGACTCAAGCGCAATTGCTCAAGACCGGGGCAGTGTGCGGACACCTGGTTACGCCCTTATCGAGCGCTTTCCAACCACCTACGGGCTTCGGTAGCGTCGGCAACCGTAAACACTTTCGTCGCGCTGGGCAGGATGAATCCAAACGTACGACCTAGCCGCTTGATCCAGGGGACATCGGTGACGACGGCGATACGCTTCCAGCGCGTGATATGGCGGACGCCCACCCAGAAATCCTTCCACATTGCGCTCAGAGAGATCCCCGTGAAGTCCGGTGCGATTTCGTAATAAACGCGGACGCGATCGTAGTGCTTCAGCGTTCGCTCAACAGCCGGTACAAGGACCGTATCGTAGTCTGCACCGCTTACGAAACCGCTCCCTTTGAGCGCGATCGTGTCCGGCGCGAAGCCCTTCAGCGTCTCAATCATTGCTGCATTCCTTCCGAATCCAACGCTGAGCTCTTGCTACTGCTAACGGTCGAATTCGCGACCCCCGTGTTATTTCTGTCGGCTGATACCCGTGACCAGGTAGCGACCTTTGTCGTCCCGCGTCACCGTGAATTTGACGGTCTGGCCCTTCTCCAAGCTCGAAAGATCGACGCCGGGCGCGACTTGGAAGGCCATCGTCATAGCAGGCATATCGATGCCTCCGGAAATTGGCCCATGGGCAATCATGAGCTTATGCTCGTCGGGGTCGACGCCTCGGATGACGCCTTCGGCCTTTCCGACTGGCGGTTCCTTATTCTGCGCGACCGCCCCCGACGCGAGGCCGACGGCCAGAGCGATCGAAGCAGTCAGTTGCCGACGTCTACTGGCTTTCATAAGCTTCTGCCCACTTTCGTCCGCTGGCTTAAACCTTACGGCACTCTTCGGCGCATTTCTGGCTGGCGTCGCCGCAGGCTTTGCATTCGACAACCTTGGGAAACTTGTCGCATTCCTTTTTGCAATCGTCGCAAACTTTCTCGACGGTCTTTGCGAGCGAGTGCGCGTGTGGTGAATTGACAGAGGTGAGCGCGGCAAGCGCCCCGCACGCGGCGACGAGCTGGTATGTCGCATTGGCGCAAGCGGCCATGCTCGTATCCTTCATAGAGAACATGCCAAAACAATGCCTGAGGCAATCATTGCCCGTCGCCACGCAATCGATGCTGGTTTTTCCGAGGGCTTTGTAAAGCGGCGGGTGCATGTCTTCCATTCCACCGCCTTCGCCGGCAGCTTGGGCAAAAGCCTGTGAAGCTGAAGCAGCGGCGGCGACCCCGCCCATGGCGACGATAAATTCGCGGCGTTGCATGGCTTTCTCCTAGAATACGCACCAATCAACCGATCGCCCGCTCTCCGTTCGCTGTTCCCTGGGCTCGATTACATACCCGCCGCAGCTCCTTCTTGATTTGCGCTAATGCGAAGCGCCCGCTTGCGGCGATTTGATCACCTGGCCGACGCGTAACCGTCTGGAGAAAGGCCAGGAGTGGCTCTTTTGATTCTACGCACTGCCGCGCATTGCCGTAATTTCGGGCGGCGATTTGCCCGTAGAGTGTCGCCCGACCTAATCGCATAGCTCTCACCCGTTGCAGCTTCTCGTGCTTCGGCATCAGGTTCGGGAGTTGCCTCAGGAACTCTGGACATTCAGGCGTAATCGTCTCGTTTGGAAAGGCCAGCTCAGACGTTGCGTTAAAGCTCTGATGCGTGATCGCCACGTGCGACCGCGAAGGCGCGGACATCATCAGCTGCATGCGGGCCAACAGATAGGCCATGGAAGCGGCCATTAGAACAGGCCCATCATCGCCGAGAAGGCTAGAAACAGGTTGCGAGCCATCGCTGCGGAAATGATGTGCGCCCGCGCGCCGATGAAGAAAACAAGAGCGAGCGGCGCATTTGCGCCGGTGAATTGGTAGGCTCCTTCGGGCTGAAAGTTGATGATCGATCCCCTTGTCTGCGCTGACGGCGGCAATCCGGATCCAACACGGACCCAGGGCAAGAATGTTGCGCTTGCAAAGGAGCTCGAACTGGCGGATTGGCCCTATCCGCGCCATTTAGCCGGCCGCGAATATTCCATCGTCGTGCATGGCGATGTCGAGGGCGCAGAAACGCTCTGGCGGATGCTGTCAGACTGGCTTAGCTCGATGCATCTCGAGGCGGCGGGAGCCGTTGCTGAGCTCGATCGCTATATTGGCTATTGGAAGCCCTATGCGACGAGCCACGAGGAACTCGACGCCGACACGGCCATCCAGGAAGAAGTGCGCCTTGCGGCGGATACATTGGCCGCCGCCGCCGCGTCTCGTAGAACAAGACCGCCGCCCGAAATCGCGACAACAGAGCCACGTCAGAAATAGTGACCCGAGCGATCAGGTCGCTTCTGTCCCTGCAGGACTATCTTATTTGTCAATGCATTTCAATCAAGCCTTCGGGGCGAATCCGTCGCTTAAGCGCCAGGTTTCGTCGCGCGTCCGCGCCAACTCTTGCAAGAGCCAAGCTCGCAAAGTCAAAAATCCTTCGCCCGTTTTTGACGAGAGTTCAATGACTTCAATATTTTGATTGACGCGGCGCGCGTTAACGAGACAGCGTTCCCGGTCAAATTCCACGTAGGGTGCGAGATCAATTTTGTTGATGATCATGAGGCGTGCGGCCTGAAACATCTGCGGGTATTTGAGCGGTTTGTCTTCGCCCTCTGTCACGGACAGGATGACGACTTTGCAACTTTCGCCTAGATCGAACAGCGCTGGACATACGAGGTTGCCAACATTCTCGATCATCACGATCGCACCCGTGGAAGGACGCAGCTCCATCAGTCCACGCGCGATCATGTCAGCTTCCAGATGGCAGCCGGCGCCGGTGTTCACCTGAACCGTCGATGCCCCCGCCACACGCATGCGCTCTCCATCAACGGACGTCGCCTGATCGCCCTCAATCACAAACAGGGGCACCTCATCTTTCAGTTCGGCGATGGTGCGCTCGAGCAGAGTCGTTTTTCCGGCGCCCGGAGAACTCATGATATTCAAGGCCAGAATTTCGCGTCCCTGAAGCCAGACGCGGCTTTGCGCAGCGATGGCGTCATTCTTAGCCAGCAGGCGTCGCTGCAATGATAAGATTTGACCCTGCTCGGCGCCCCCATGATGATGGCGATGATGATCGTCGTCATCTTCGCGAGTATGGCTATGCGTGGTCCCATCGGCGTGGATGTGCGTGTGATCATCCAGAGAATGATCATGCGTATGCGCGTGTTCCTGAGTCTCCCCCTCGAGGTCCACCTGCTTTCCCGTCTGCATGTTGGTAATCTTCGCTTGCGCTTCGTCTCCGCAGCCACAGGTTTTGCACATATTCGCTCCCTTACCTTCCAGGCGCTCAACAGATGCGAGGCAATTGTTCGCCGACAAGCATGTCGACGATCCGGCGCCCCCCAAGGCTCGTGCGCATCGTCACGCGTCCGCCTTCGCCCCCGGTGACGTGGCCGATTCGGCAGGCCTCACGCCCGAGAGCGTGCCCGCGCATCGCCGCGAGTGCGTCATCGGCCTGCGTCGCCGGCGCCACGGCGACAATTTTGCCCTCATTGGCCAGATAAAGTGGATCGAGCCCCAGGATCTCACAAAACGCCTTAACCTCCGCTCGAATGGGCGTCGCGTCCTCATCAATCTCGATCGCGACGGCCGACGCTTCGGCGATTTCATTCAACACAGTGGCGGCGCCGCCACGTGTCGCGTCGCGGATGAAGCGAACGTCCGGAGCCGCGTCCTGAAGCACTTCGATGAGACCGTGCAGGCAGGCGCAGTCGCTGGCGATCGGCGCCTCCAGCATCATGTCGCCGCGGGCGCAAAGAATGGCGGCGCCGTGATCGCCGAGCATGCCGTTAACCAGGACGACGTCGCCGACCTGGGCCCGATCGACGCCGAGACGCGTGCCGGCACGGATGACGCCGACGCCAGTCGTCGTGAGGAAAAGCTTGTCGCAACATCCGCGTTGAACGACCTTCGTGTCGCCCGTGATGATTTTGACGCCCGCTTCGCGCGCGGTCGCGCTCATCGAATTGACAATCTGCCGAAGCTCGTCGATTGCGAGGCCTTCTTCAATGATCGCCGCGCATGAAAGGTAGAAGGGCCTTGCGCCGCCAACCGCAAGATCGTTGACCGTGCCGCATACGGAGAGCTTCCCGATGTCGCCGCCGGGAAAGACCAGCGGGTCGACGACGAAGCTGTCGGTGGTGAATGCGAGCCGATCGCCACGCGCGGCAATGTCAGCGAGCTCGATTCGCGCCTGGTCTTCGAGCGGGAGGCCGCTGCCATCGAAGGCGCGAATGAAAACGTCGTCGATCAAATCTTTCATCGCCTTGCCGCCGCCGCCATGCGCGAGCGTTACGCTGCGCACGAAGAGCTTTCCGAGCGCGCGAGCCGGCTTCACGATGGGAGGGAGGGGATTCATTCTGCCGCCTGTGGATGCTTGAGACCGGCATATTGGTAATAGGCGGCGCAAGCGCCCTCGGACGACACCATCAGCGCCCCGAGTGGCGTCTCGGGCGCGCAGGCGGAGCCGAAGACCTTGCATTGCCATGGTTTGATGACGCCCTTCAACACTTCGCCGCACTGGCAAGATTTTGGATCGGCGATCCGGACATTCGGCAGGGCGAATTTCCGTTCCGCGTCGAAACGCGCATATGCCTCCCGCAGCCTGACGCCGGAATGATCGATAGAACCGAGACCGCGCCACTCGAAGAATTCGCGCAGTTCGTATACGCGATTCACGGCGTTCAACGCTGCATCATTGCCCTGATCTGGGACGATGCGCCCATATTGATTCTCGATCTCGCAACGACCCTCAGCGATCTGTTTCAGCAGCATCCAGATCGACTGCAGGATATCGAGCGGCTCAAACCCAGCGACTACCATCGGCTTCTTGTAAAAACTGGAGATGAATGCGTACGGAGCCGTGCCAATAACCATCGACACGTGTCCCGGACCGAGAAATCCGTCGATTCTGAGATCCGGACTGTCGAGGATCGCCTTGATGGTCGGCACGATCGTAATATGATTGCAAAAGACGCTGAAGTTTTCCACGCCTTCACGCTCCGCCTGCAAGATCGTGAGCGCGGTCGACGGCATGGTCGTCTCAAAGCCAAGGCCAAAGAAGACGACCTGTCGATCAGGGTCCTTGCGCGCGATGGTCAGCGCGTCTAGCGGCGAATAGACCATGCGGACATCGGCGCCGTCGGCCTTCGCCTGCAGCAGGCTCTTCGTCGAGCCAGGCACACGCATCGCGTCGCCAAACGTGGTGAAGATCACGCCTTCGCCTTGCGCGATACTTACGCAATCGTCAACGCGTCCCATTGGCAGGACGCAGACGGGACAGCCTGGGCCATGCACTAGTTCTATGCTTTTCGGCAGCATGCCTTCAAGGCCGTAGCGGAAGATTGAATGCGTATGCCCGCCGCAAACCTCCATAATGCGGATCGGTCGGTCATCTGGCCCGATAACGGCGACCAGACGCTCAATTTCCTTGACGAGCGCGCGCGCCTTGGCGCTATCGCGAAACTCTTCGACATATTTCATGCCGAGGCTCCCTTCGTCGTTGCGGAGCCGCGATCGTCAGCGAGCAAAGTGTGAACGAGATCCCAAAGGATATGGTAGCACGCCACGTGACATTCTTGGATGCGATGAATGGAAGACGACGGCACCACCAGGCAATGATCGACGAGACCGCTCGATTTCATTTTGCCCCCGTCGCCGCCGGCGAGGCCGACCGTGACCATGCGCAGTTCTTTCGCCTTGGCGAAGGCCGCGTGGAGATTCGCCGCGTTGCCGCTGGTTGATACGCCGATCACGGCATCGCCGGCGCTGCCCTGCGCGATCAGTTGACGCAAAAAGACATGTTCGAAGCCGAGGTCGTTGCCAACCGCGGAAAGCATGGCGAGATCGGCGACGAGATTGATCGCCGCGAGCGCGGGGCGCCCGGCGGTGATGGGATGCAGGAATTCCACTGCGATATGCGCGGCGTCGCAGCTCGAACCGCCGTTGCCCATGGTGAATAGCCGGCCCCCGTGACGGTAGACGTCGGCAAGGCTTCTCGCGGCGGCGACGAGAACGCCGGCTTGGTCCTCGAAAGCCCTGGCGTTGATCTCGCGCGAGTCTCGAGCCTTTTCCGCCACGGCGGCAAGCAGGGCGGCGTCCAACGTCTCCGGCTGCGCCTCGCCATAGAGGAACGGATAAAGCTCCTTGAGATTGCTTTGGCTGGACATGCCGCCTCTCCTCAACCTTGCCGAATAAGCAGCGCCCCGCCGATCGCGGCTTGCCCGAGCGACAGGCCGCCGTCGTTCGTCGGAACTTGAGCGTGCGACAAGACGGCGAAGCCAGCAGCGCGAAGCCTGTGCACGGTTTCTTCGAACAAAATGCGGTTTTGAAAGCAGCCGCCGGAAAGCGCGACCGTGTCGAAGGATCGCGCGCCGTCTTCCCGCAGCCGCGCCGCCAGTTCCGCCACCGCTTCAGCCAGACCTTTGTGAAAGCGCGCCGCCATCAGGCCTGGCGCAACACCGTCGTAACAATCCTGAAGCGCCGCGCGCCACATCGGCGCTGGATCGATCTGAGCAAGTCCCGTCGCTGAGGAGACAATCTCGAAGGCATAGCCTGAACCGGCTTCGCACATCGGGCCGCTGGTCACGGCCGCCTCGACCAACGCGCCGGCCTGTCCTTCATAGGCCTGCCGATCCCGGCACAAGCCGAGCAATGCGGCAAATGCGTCAAATAGTCGGCCGCATGAGGAGGCGAGCGGCGCATTGAGACCAAGGCTCATCATCGCGTCGAGCGTCGCGCGCGGTTTGGCGTCGAGGAAGTCGTAGACTTCGAGTTCGCGATAGTCGGCCGCAAACGCGCGCCAACCCATCGCCATCGCGATCTGCGCGTAAAGATTGCGCCACGGCTCGCGGGCCGCTTGTTCGCCGCCGGGCATCGGCGCCGGTTTGAGCGAACCCAGCCGCCGATAGTCGCGATAGTCGGCAAGGAGAAATTCGCCGCCCCAGATCTCGCAGTCGTCCCCCAGGCCAACGCCGTCGAGCACGATCCCGAGCACCGGCGACGCATCGAGCGGGTAGCCATTCTCGGCTAGGCAGGCTGCTACATGCGCATGATGATGCTGCGCTTCTATGAGCGGCAGATTCGCGCCGGTATAGATTTTCGCAAGCCTTGACGAAGCGTATTGGGGATGCCGATCGACGACCAGCGCTTCCGGCGCATGCTCGAACAGCTTGGCGAAGAGCTTCTGATTTCTTTGATAATCGTCGAGGGTCGCCGCATCTTCAAGATCGCCCTGATGCTGCGAGAGGATTGCCTCACCCTTCTTGAGCAGACAGAAAGTCGCCTTCAGATGCCCGCCAAAGGCCAGCAAAGGCGGCGCCTGCCTGAATCCTGACGGCAAGCGGATCGGCGCCGGCGCAAAGCCGCGGGCGCGACGAAGCACGCGCGGCGCGCCGTCCATGACCCGAACCAACGAGTCATCGACACGAGTCGCGATTTGCCGATTGTGCGTCAGAACATGGCTGGCGATCGCTCCAAGCCGTCTCGGCGCCTCTGCATCGTCGACAACCTGCGGCTCGTCCGACCAATTGCCACTCGTCATGATCACCGGCCTGCTGACCGCTCGCATCAACAAAAGGTGCAATGGCGTCGTCGGCAGCATAAAGCCGAGCGTATTCAACCCCGGCGCAACAGTGCGCGGTAGACGGAGAGGGCCCTCAACTTCAAGTAAGACGATCGGCGCGGACGGACTGGAAAGCAGCTCCGCTTCTTCCTCGCTTAGGCGGCAATGGTTGCGAACCATGGCCAGACCCTCGGCCATCAAGGCAAAAGGCTTTGCGTCCCGGCGCTTACGCTGGCGAAGGCGATTCACGGCAGTCTCATTGGTCGCGTCACAGGCAAGCTGATAACCGCCAAGGCCTTTTATTGCTAAGATCTCGCCCGCACGAATCAGCTGAGCGGCGGCCGCAAGCGCATCCTGTGCACCAACCCAATCGAGCGATCCGTTCTCCAGCCTGGCAAGAGACAGGCGCGGTCCGCAGACCGGGCATGCGATTGGCTGAGCATGGAAGCGACGATCGCCAGGATCTGCGTATTCCCGCGCGCACGCTTTGCACATGGCGAAAGGCGCCATGGTCGTCATAGTGCGGTCGTAAGGAACGCCGTAGACGATCGTTAGGCGCGGCCCGCAATGCGTGCAATTGGTGAAGGCGTAGCGGTAGCGGCGCGACGAGGGGTCGGAGAGCTCATCGGCGCAGGCTGCGCAGATTGCCGCATCCGGCGCGATCTGCGTATCTGCGCCGCCACGAAGGCTTTCCGCAATACGAAACACCAGTGGCGGTTCGCCTTTGAAAGGACGAGTTTCAATTGCGTCGATCCGGCTGAGGGGCGGCGCCTCGCGGCGCAAGCGTGTTATGAAGGCCTCGATGTCGTTGCTAGCTCCGCCGACGATCACCACGACTCCCTCCGAGTCGTTATAGACTTCGCCTGCCAATCCGCATTGCCGCGCTATTCGCCATACATTCGGCCTAAATCCGACGCCTTGCACGCATCCACGAACGCGGATCTCGACCGTTTCCCTTGGTCCTTTTTCAGCAGAATCGAGGCGGATAGACACGAGCGAGGGTTCCCCCGAATTACGAACTTGTTGCTCGACCTCACATCAAAGTCGGAACAGTTTGCGCCGCAATCCAAAACTATTGCTCGAATTTATCGGCTCAAGGCGAGCACCGCCGAAGAGTGAGGAGACGCTTTAGATTTTGCATGAAACCCGCAGCTTAGGGTGAATCGAGTTTATTCATTTTTGTTAGAGAGTTGTGACTTGAGCCGCTAACAGCGATTTCCTCTATTCGCGTTTAGTTGGAACAAAGTTTCGTCAAGGGACGTTGGCCTGCCGGGATATTCTGACGCGAGAGGGCGCCATCATGCCTGTCGCCGTTCCTTATGGTCGCAAGACACAAAAACCGCCCAAGGTCGAAGAATTGCACATCCTCTGGATCACGGCCGGATTGGGTTGCGACGGAGACACGGTTTCGATCACGGCCGCCAGCCAGCCCAGCATAGAGGACGTGCTTCTTGGGGCGGTCCCCGGATTACCAAAAGTGCATCTTCACAATCCGGTGCTGGCCTATGAGGTCGGCGACGAGTTCTTGCAGATTTTTCACCAGGCGGCCCGCGGCGAAGTCGATAATTTCGTGCTGGTCGTCGAAGGCTCGGTTCCCAACGAGAAACTGAGCGGCGACGGCTATTGGGCGGCTTTCGGTACCGATCACAAGACCGGACAACCGATCACAACAAATGAGTGGATCGACCGCCTGGCGCCGAAGGCGCTCGGGGTCATCGCCGCCGGAACCTGCGCCACCTACGGCGGCATTCACGCAATGAAGGGCAACCCAACAGGCTGTATGGGCGTCGCCGATTATCTCGGTTGGGATTGGAAATCCAAGGCGGGACTTCCAATCGTCAACGTGCCCGGATGCCCGGTACAACCCGACAACTTTATGGAGACGCTGCTTTATCTCCTGCGGCAATTAGCGGGAGCGGCGCCCATGATCCCGCTCGACGATGCGCTGAGGCCCAAGTGGCTTTTCGACATGACGGTGCATCAAGGCTGCGATCGCGCCGCATATTATGAACAGGCCCAGTTTGCGCATGAGTATGGCTCTCGCAAATGCCTCGTGAAGATCGGCTGCTGGGGTCCCGTTGTCCAATGCAACGTGCCAAAGCGCGGCTGGATCGGCGGTGTCGGAGGGTGCCCGAATGTCGGCGGCATTTGCATTGGCTGTACAATGCCAGGGTTCCCGGACAAGCTCATGCCCTTTATGGACGAACCTCCTGGCGCGCGCATCTCCTCCACGCTCGTCGCTCCTTATGGCTATCTGATCCGAAATCTGCGCCGGCTCACCAACAACACGCTGAACAAAGAGCCAAGGTGGCGGCACAACAGACCAGAGCGCACCACAGGCTACGATCCGGGCAAGCCCGAAGCCCTGTATCCGCTTTAAGGGAAAGACAATGGACCAGATCGCTGAAACCATCCGGCCGGATGCGAAGTCGCCGAACCTTGTCGAAATGAGCTGGGACCCGATTACCCGGATTGTTGGCAGCCTGGGCATTTTCACGAAAATTGATTTCGAGAATCGCCGTATCGCCGAATGTCACAGCACCTCGTCGATTTTTCGCGGCTACAGCATTTTCATGAAAGGCAAGGACCCGCGCGACGCCCATTTCATCACGAGCCGAATCTGCGGCATCTGCGGGGACAATCACGCGACATGCTCCGTCTACGCCCAGAACATGGCCTATGGCGTCAAACCGCCGCCGCTTGCCGAATGGATCATCAACCTCGGCGAAGCTGCTGAATATATGTTCGACCACAACATTTATCAGGACAATCTCGTTGGCGTCGACTTCTGCGAGCAGATGGTGAAGGAGACGAATCCAAGCGTGTGGGCGAAAGCTCAGCACACTCCTGCGCCGCATTCCGTTGACCATGGCTACAAGACGATCGCCGACATCATGACGGCGCTGAACCCCTTTAGCGGCGAATTTTACCGCGAAACCTTGATGGTCAGTCGCTACACGCGTGAGATGTTCTCGCTGATGGAGGGACGGCACGTCCATCCTTCGACGCTATATCCTGGCGGGGTCGGTACGACGCCGACGGTGCAGCTCTTCACCGATTATCTCGTGCGGCTCGCCCGGTATGCCGAGTTTATGAAGAAATGCGTGCCACTGCACGACGATCTCTTCGATTTCATGTACGAGGCGCTGCCCGGCTATGAGGAAGTTGGAAGGCGGCGCATCCTGATCGGATGTTGGGGTTCGTTCCAAGATCCAGAAAAGTGCGACTACAACTACAAGACGATGGCCGACTGGGGCCGCGCCATGTTCGTGACCCCCGGGGTCATCGTCGACGGTGAATTGGTGACGACCAGCCTTGTCGACATCAACCTCCAAATGCGCATCCTGCTCGGCCACAGCTATTATGACGATTGGCAGAACACCGAAACCTTTGTTAAGACTGATCCACTCGGCAATACAATCGACCAGCGTCACCCGTGGAACCAGACGACGATACCGCGCCCGCAAAAGCGCGATTTCGACGGCAAATATTCCTGGGTCATGTGCCCGCGCTGGCTAGACCAGCGTACAGGGGATCACCTCGCGCTCGACACCGGAGGCGGCGCGATTGCCCGGCTATGGTCAACAGCCTTGGCTGGAATCGTCGACGTCGGCTACGTGAAGTCGACCGGGCATAGCGTCAAAATCTATCTGCCCAAGACCGCGCTCAAGGGCGAGGTGGAGTTCGAATGGCATGTGCCCAAGTGGAGCAATGCGATTGAACGCGATCGCGCGCGCACTTATTTCCAAGCTTATTGTGCAGCTCTTGCTTATCACTTCATCGAGAAAGCTTTAGCTGAGGTTCAGGCCGGTCGCACAAAAACCTGGACCGAGTTCAAAGTTCCAGACGAGGCGATTGGCTGCGGATTCCACGAGGCGGTTCGCGGCGTTCTTTCGCACCATCTCGTCATCCGCGGCGGCAAGATCGCCAATTATCATCCCTATCCGCCGACGCCGTGGAATGCGACGCCCCGCGACGTCTACGGCACGCCGGGGCCCTATGAAGATGCGGTGCAGAACACGCCGATCTTTGAGGAGAATGGTCCCGACAAATTCAAAGGCATCGACATCATGCGCGCCGTGCGCAGCTTCGATCCATGCCTGCCCTGCGGCGTGCATATGTATGTGGGCGGCGGCAAAACGCTCAAAACGATTCATTCGCCGATGTTCGGCGTATCACGCGCGGGGGCCTAGATGAGCGAAGGGTCCTCCAAGGCGCTACAAGGCTGTCTTCAGCGAATGCAGACAGCGATGACGGGCCTAGACGAGATCGGCGACGCAACAGTGCGTTCGGTCGCGAAGGACCTCGTCGACGCCTTGCTCGATCTGCACGGGCTCGCTCTCGCGAGGACCATGACATTCCTGATGAACGCCGAAGGCGGCCGTGTCTTGGCGGAGCGTCTCGCAGACGACGACTGCGTCGCCGCGACAATGCTGCTCCATGGCCTGCATCCGGAGGATCCGGAAACCCGACTCCGGAAGAAAATCAGTGCGATGCGCCCACATTGGGGCGTGCGCGGATTCCGAGTCGAGCTGGCGGAGGTCTCGGCGTCGAGCGCGAAAGCGCGCATCCTTTGGAGCAATCCGATCGCCGACCGTCGCGCCGTGCTGCTCGAGGTCGAAACAGCGCTAACAGACGCTGCCCCCGATTTGGACGCCATCTTAGTTGGAGTAGCCGAAGAGGCGCAACCAGAGTCCGCGGCGGCACTGCAGAATTAGGGTGGCCAAATGGAGCGCTCTCAGAGGAATTGGGTGGCAAAGCTGAGGCGATTGGCGACGACGCCGAGCATGCAGCAGGAACGCTGCGAGCTATGCGGCGCGGCAATCGGCCCAGATCACGCGCATTTGCTGGAAAACGGAGTCCGGCGCCTGCATTGCGCCTGCGAGGCTTGCAGCTTTACCTTGGCGGAGGGTCAGCGCTTCCTTCTGGTTCGACCGATGACCGAGGCGCTTGTCGATTTCAATCTCAGCGATTGGGATTGGGAGTCGATGCAACTGCCGATCGATCTCGCCTTCTTTTTCCGCAGCACAACCGAGGGCAAAGTGGTGGCGCTCTACCCGGGACCAGCTGGAGCTATGGCTTCGACGATGAGCGAGGAGGCCTGGACGCGTCTCGTCGCCGCCAACCCGATGCTGGAGACCTTCGCGCCCGACGTGGAAGCCCTTCTTATCAACCGCACGAAAGGCGCTCGACGATATTATCGAGTGTCGATCGATCGCTGTTATGCGCTCGTGGGCCTTATTCGCTCGAGTTGGAAGGGAATCTCAGGAGGCGTGGAAGCTTGGGAGGCGATCGGGCAATTTTTCTCGGCGCTCGATTCGTCCGGCGCCGACAATAGCAACCGGGCGATCATGCATGGCTAATCTTTCATTCACCATCGAACGGGTCGAGGCTGAAAAGTTCTCGGCGACGCCCCTATTGCTCTTCTCCCTGCGCATGATCAATGCGGAACAAGCGCAACGCATCGAAAACATCGAGCTTAACTGCCAGATTCGCCTGGAGCCAACGCAGCGCGTCTACAGTCCGTCGGAACGCGAAAGACTCGCCGAACTTTTTGGCGCCCCTGAGCGCTGGGGCGAAACGCTGCGCAGTCTGCTCTGGACGCAGATCCACGTCTCGGTTCCCGGCTTTGAACGCGAAAAGACCGTGCAACTTCCGGTTCCCTGCACGCATGATTTCAACATCGCGAGCGCCAAATATTTCTACGGGCTGAACGACGGCGACGCGCCGCTGTCTTTCCTTTTCAGTGGATCCTTATTCTACAAGGACGCTTGTGGCGACTTGCAAATCGAACAAATCCCCTGGTCAAAGGAGGCCCGCTTTCGTCTTCCCGTCGCAATCTGGCGGGATCTGATGAACGCCTATTATCCCAATGCCGAATTGCTGCGCGTCAGCGCGGAGATTTTTAATCGCCTCAACGATTTCAAACGTCGCAACGGACTCCTGAGCTTTGACGACACCCTCCATCGTCTCCTACGAAATGTGGAGGTTGACGCGACATGAACTTCGAGCCTGCAAAAGATATCGCCGATGCGGTATTGTTCGAAGGATACATTCTCTATCCCTACCGAGCGTCCGCGCTCAAAAACCGACAGCGCTGGACGTTTGGCGGACTCTTCCCTCGCGACTACGCCGGCGATGAGCCTTCATCTATGCAAACCGAAATTCTGGTCAAGGTGGCGGATGAGGGGCAACTGGATGTGACCCTGCGCTTTCTGCATACGCAGCGACGCAAGATCCAGAATGCAAAAGGCGACGACGTCGATGTCCTGGATTTGGACGGAAAGCAATATGTCGCATGGGACGAGGCCGTCGTGCGCGAGGTGACGGCCTCAGGATTAGCGCTGAAGTCATTAAGCGTCCACCCTGAAACCATGTCGTTTTCCTTCCCTGCGGAAAGCAGCGTCGTGCCGCTTGCCGACGCAAGAGGCGCGATCCAACGCAGCTGTCAAGCGCTACAGGGCATCATCAAGATATCGGCCACCCCAGTTGAAGGCAACGTGCTGCGCGTGCGTGCCAGAGCTGAAAATACCACCCCCCTACGCCTTCGCCTCTCGCGAGCCGAGGCGCAACACTATGGGTTCTTATCCACGCACACGATCTTGGGCGCCCGCGGGTGTGCGTTTGTCTCGCTTCTCGATCCGCCAGAAGCGCTCGCCGCCGCCGCAGCCGGCTGCCAAAATCTTGGGACGTGGCCTGTCCTGGCAGGCGAGGAACCGGCGACGGATATCATCCTCTCATCGCCGATTATCCTTTACGACTACCCCAAGGTTGCGCCACAGAGCAAAAGCCAGTTTTTCGATGCGACCGAAATAGACGAGATGCTGACGTTGCGCGTGTTGACCCTAACGGATGAAGAACAATTGGAAATGGCGGCGACCGACCCGGGAGCGCGGGCTATTCTCGAACAATGTCAGGCTTTATCTCGGGATCAACTCTTCAACTTACACGGCGCACTTCGAAAGCCAATGACGGACGGCGCCGCGCTGACTGTCGGCTCTCATGTTCGCCTCAACCCCAAAGATCGAGGCGACATTTTCGACATGGCGCTCAACGGCAAAATCGCGGTCGTCCAGGCGATCGAGCGCGATTTCGAGAACCGTCTCCACGTAGCCGTCACCCTGCTGGACGATCCGGGCAGCGACCTCGGGGAGAACGGATTTCCCGGACATCGATTTTTCTTCTCGACAGATGAGGTGGAGCGTGTGGGAGGGCTGTCATGACGCGCGTTCTCGTTGCGGGGGTCGGTAACATATTTTGCGGAGACGACGCTTATGGCGTCGAAGTGACCAACCGCCTTCTTCGGAAAAGCTTCCCCTCCGAGGTCGATGTCAAGGATTTCGGGATCCGCGGCCTCGATCTGGCCTATGCTTTGACCGATGGCTATGAGTTCGTCATCGTAATCGATGCCGCAGCGCGAGGACAAGAGCCTGGCTCGATATCGATCGTCGAGCCGGAGCTGGCCATCGGCGCCGCAAGCGGACCGCAACCTCATCTCGGCTCCGCGCATGGGCTCGATCCCGAAAAGGTTTTGCGCTTCGCGACGACCCTCGGCGCAACCTGCAAACGAATGCTCTTCGTCGTCTGCGAACCATTTACGCTTGGAGATGAGGATGGGCAGATTGGCCTAAGCGATGTCGTCGCCGCATCTGTCGAACCAAGCGTACAACTGGTCGAGAGCCTCGTTACTTCACTTTTGCGTGAAGGCGAGATTGCGCTCGGCGCTTGCTGAAGGGAGTAGGGCTATGGGTCTCTTCGAAATTATCCTCGGCCTCCTGATCCTGGCGCTGATCGCGTTCAACTTCCGAGACATTGTGCGCTATATCAAGATCACGATGATGTGATTGGCGGAACTCGATATGTGTCTCGGTATTCCTGGCTGCATCGTAAGGATTGATGACAGAGATAATCAGCTCGCGACAGTGGACATTTGCGGCGTGCGCCGCCAGATCAACGTCTCCTGTGTCGTCGGCGAAAATGAAATCGACGCCTGCATCGGAATGTGGGTGCTCGTCCATGTCGGCTTTGCGATGAGCCGCATAGACGAGGACGAGGCCAAAGCGACGCTCAAAATACTCAACGAGCTGGGCGAGGCGCAGACCGATATCGAGGCCATAATTGCTTCGCCTCCTTTAACGAAGTGAGTGGGAGCAATGCACGAACTCTCCATTGCGTTAAGCGCGATCGAGCTCGCGGAGCAGGCTGCGAACGGCAGGCGAATTGCGCGAATCACTTTGGAAATAGGTGAACTTGCCGGCGTTGCGCCGGAAGCGCTATTTTTTTGTTTTGATCTTGCGACCAAGGACACGCTTGCCGAAGGCGCGGAGCTCGAGATTTGCGCGCGATCTGGGATCGCACGCTGTGAACAATGTCAGAGCACTTTCCCCGCTCCCTCACGCCTCGCCATTTGTGACTGCGGATCACCAAGAATTTGTCTCGTGCAAGGCGAAGAACTCAACGTGAAGAGCGTTGAATTTTGCCAAGCGCGTCGAGAAGGCGGCGGCGTGGCGCAGCAAGCTGAGAGGGATCGTTGAAAATCCCCTGGACGTCACATCTTAATCCGTAATGCTCTATGCGAAATGCGGGAAAGAAAATGAGTCATTTGCCATCCCACCGCCAGCACGCTTAGATTTCGCTCATCACTGGGTCTTCCTCACTTTGTGTTGCACCCTTGATCGACTGGGAGCAAGGCCATAGCTTGACCGCGTGGCAAGAAACTATATTTGGTCCCTGGGGAAGGGCGTCCGAATTCTGGACGCAAAACAGATGGCTGGCCAATGGCTGATCTCGGCGGCGGCCGTCGGGTCTGGTGTCTGTCCGGACTGCGGGAAGCGCTCGACGCGCCGATACGGCTGGCATGAGCGCCATCTACAAGATTTGCCGGCGCAAGGCGCCCCTGTTGCTGTAAAACTTCGCCTCCAGCGCTGGCGGTGTCGAAACGAAGCCTGCGAGCGTAAGACGTTCACCGCGCTACTGCCCGATGTCGCAGCGCCCCGAGCGCGTCGCACCGTGCGGCCCACCGAAATCATTTACCTTCTCGGCCATGGCGTGGGCGGGCGTCCGGGAGAGCGCCTGATCAAGCGAATCGGCATGCCGACGGGGTCTGCGTCACTTTACGTGCAGACGGCCGTTTCGAACGGAAGCATTCGAGCTCGCAGCAGTTCAATGCCTGCGCGACCATACATGGCGCGCTTTAACGTTTTGAGACGATTGATTTGCCCCTCGGCCTGGCCGCTGCTCCAATGCTCTATGATGGCGTTTCTGACGGCGTCTTTATCTCGGCTCAACGTTCGCGCAAATTGCTGGATCACGGGCACCCCGGAATGCTTCGCGTCATGAAGCCAGTCATTGAGCTTATCAGGATTTTTGCCGCACAAAATGCTTCGGAAGCGCATCGCGAGTTGGCGCAGGATGACGAAGCTAGGCGAGGCGCGCTTCAAAACGATGACCTTGGCGTTCTCGGCGGGCGTTAATCGCCGTGTCGGCTTTATGCAGAGAGAAGCGGCAACGACCGGAGAGATTTGCCAGCCGGTCGCCGGATCGACTGCCGGGATCTCAATGAATTTTCTGTTTTGCTGCTCTGGCTGCTTCCTTTGGACGCCGCCGGCGCGCCATGTGGTTAAAAGGCGCTCGAGATTTGAGAAGCTTCCCGTGTAGCCCCGATTTTGAAGATCATGAAATAAACGTCGGCCTACGCGATCGCCCTCGGCCCATCGGTGGGCGAGGAACTCTCGGAAATATAGAGGAGAACTCGGCCTCAACGCCAGCCGTCGACGGTGCAGCGGGAACCCCGTCTTGATCCATTTCGCGACGGTTCTGTGGTCGACGCCGATCTCCGCGGCGATATCGACAAAAGTTTTCCCCGAGGCGCGCAGCAACCTGACCCGGTCAAATAGAGCTTGACGCGCATGGTCGCGTTCTCCCCGCCACGCCGCCCGACAATCTCCGACGGTCGGTGGGAGTTGGGGACGCCCGGCAAAGCGGCTGACGCGACTCATGTGTCGCTCGATGCTTTCGCGCAAGTTTTGCAACAAATGAAAGCGATCAGCGACTTGTCGGGCTTGCGGCGCTCCCTGCCGAACGCCCTGTGCATAGAGACCGCAGCGGTCGCGGCTAACGACTTCGATTTCAGGATGTTGCTTGACCCAATCCGCAGTCTCTTTGGCAGAGCGGGTTTCGAGCACGTCTGCAACGACCTGACGTTCAAGATCGACGATGATCGTTCCGTAATTGAAGCCTTTGCGCCAGCTCCAATCGTCAATCGCGATCGCGCGCAGTGGAGCGCCATCGCGACGTTCAGCTGCATGACGTTTGACCTGCCGCAGAATCGCATTGTCGCTGACGGGCATCGCCAGCCGTGCCAGCAACTTCTCGCTTGTCCTGCCCCCAGCGGCGTGGCCGAACAACCGCACGAGGTCGGTAGCGCGCTGCGTTTTTCGTGCAAAGGGAAAAGCCGTCGTCGGCCTTTCGACGAAAGTCTTTCGCGCGCATCTCTGGTTCAAACATCGCCACCGCCCCAGGCGCAACTCGAGAACAACAGGAACACCTTGAATTGGAAGGTCCTGCAGGCGCCGGGCGTGCCAGCTATGACGCGATGTTGATGCTCCTCCACAATCGGGGCATGACCGTATCCCGGCTCCGTCCGCCGATACGAGCCACCGGTTCTCTCGCAATACAACGCTACGCACGACCACTCCCGGCCCAAAGGCCAAATTCAATTTCTTCGTCATGCGCTATTGAAGCGCGCCAAGCTCTACCTTGGCAAGGTATAGCACGCAAAGTGACGCAGACCCCATATTGATGTAGGCTGACAACGAGCCCGGCCGGCGCGCTTCGACGCGACGGTCTTGCGCGCGGCGGGGCTGCTCGGGCTGCCAGAGGCGATCGACGCGGGCGCGCTCGCCGTCGCCGTCGCCGCGGTTCCCGACCCGCTCATGGCAGCGGCGCGAGCCAACGCCGCCGCCATGAAACTCTGCCCACAGGCCGCCGAGCTGGCGCGGCGGTCGCAAAAGCTCCTCTCGGTCGCGCCGATGTTGCGCGCGAAGGGCGCGCGTCGCGTCGTCGACATGCTGCTTGCCGACGATGGCGTCACCCCCGCCGCCG
Source organism: Methylocystis sp. IM3 (assembly GCF_038070105.1). Taxonomy (NCBI): domain Bacteria; kingdom Pseudomonadati; phylum Pseudomonadota; class Alphaproteobacteria; order Hyphomicrobiales; family Methylocystaceae; genus Methylocystis; species Methylocystis sp. IM3. The sequence goes on from NZ_JBBPBZ010000001.1 coordinate 115,228, forward strand.
CGGCGGCTCGCGCCGGCCTCTCCGATCGCGCCGCGCGGCGCTTGTTCGACCGGCTCGTTATGCTCGGCGCCGTGCGCGAACTCACCGGGCGCGACACGTTCAGGATCTATGGTCTATGAGTCGCGCCAACGCCGCCCGTCTCGACCGCGACCTTTCCGACCGGGATTTGCCGAGGACCGCGCAGACGCACGCATTTTTTCGTCCGGAGCCAATATTCTCGCGGATGTTCGAGATTTGGCCGCTCGGCAAAGTCACGTTCATTGAAACGGCGGCCGACGGACCGAGTTAAAGGGGCGAATGATTTTCGCTCGGCGTGGAAACCTCATCCATATGATGGCGCCTCATTGCGGCGTCATGCTAGCGAATTGCAGATCAGCACAAGCTTGCCCTTTACTGATCCTTCGCCGAGCAGTTCATGCGCGCGGCGAGCCTCATTCAATGGGATTCGCTCTGCGATAAGCGGCTGGATCTTCTGTTCACGAAGAAGATTGAGCAAGACGCTTAAATCTTCGCGAAACCATTTTGGTTTCCACCGCTTCAGGACCTGTATGCTATAGGGGAGAATGCGTCGTCCGCCGGGTGAGAGGAAAGCGCGAAGCGCGTGCCAAGCGGGCCTTAGCAAGCCACGAAAACGGTAACGTAAACCACCTGCCAGCTGACCCTTTTTCAGAAATGACGTAAAGCCGTAAACGACAACGCGTCCACCCGGCCTCAGCGCTTGGAATGAACGCCAAACATTGGCTTCGCCAACACCATCAAAGACGATATCCACGCCTTCGCCTGTTAAGCGGCGAATCTTCGCAACAAAGTCGACCTTCTGGTAATCGATCGGCGTCGCGCCCAGATCGGAGATGGTTTGATGGGTCGCCAGCGGCGCGGTGCCATACATTTCCAAACCCATCAGGCGGCCAAGTTGCAACAAAGCCGTGCCGACGCCTCCCGCGGAGCCATGGACGAGCACCCGCTGACCTGGAGAGGCATGCGCAACCCGATGCATCATTTGGTAGGCGGTGACGTAATTTAGCACGAGGCTAACGGCTTCGGCGGGATCAAGGCCATCTGGAACAGGAGTGAGTTCAGTCTGGGGAAGGCAGATGTGCTGGGCGTAGCCGCCATGGATCGGCAGAGCCGCAACAATCTGACCGATCCATGCTTGCGACGCGTCCTCCCCGACCTTATCCACCACGCCCACGATGTCCCATCCAGGCGTGAAGGGAAGGATCGTCCAGCGAGCAGTCAGGGCGGTTCTCATTACAGCCAGACGATCGAACGCGCATACAAACTCGTCGTGGAGGATCACCGTCAAGCATCAGCTCTTCGCCGCCGCATGGACGGCGTCGAGGCCTGCCCGTAAGGCCCGGGCGAGCTTAACCGCGTCGTCGTTCGCCCAGAAATGCACGAAAAACAGTCGGGGCTCCTCGTCGAGCATATGGTTATGCAGGGCGGTGACCTCGATCCCGTTGCTTTGGAGGATTTTTAAGAGCGGCTCGACTTCCTTTGTGGTCGCGACAAAATCCCCCGTTATTGCCGCCTTACCTCCATTTGTGGGCTGGAAGTTGATGACATTTGCGACCCCAATGGCAGGGGCGATTGTGGAGCCGTCAATTTTCAGTTGGTCCAACTTCGGGACGCTGAATTGAAACACGCCGCCATTGTTACTGCCCTGAAAGCCAAGAGCTTCGTCAACTTGTGCGGTATCGAAGCCGATTTTCGGGGGTTCGACGGCCGAGGGGGCGGAGATCCCAAAGGGCGTTCTCGTTTTCGCAAGGGCATCCCGGATAATTTGGGCCAGCTTTACCGGATCGCCGTGCGCGCCCACATGCATGTAAAGAGTAGCAGGGCTTGCGCGCAGCAGGTGGTTATGAACGGCCGTGATCTCGACGCCACTGGCCAGCAGAGACTGCATCACCGGGGTTACTTCGGTTTCAGTCAGCACAAGGTCGGCCATCATGATGGTTTCTTGCCCCGCTGGCTCGAACGCGATCCAGCCGCCAAGGGCGAGGCCCGGCTTGATGCTGACGCCGTCGAGGGTGACATGAAGATCACTGCGCGGCAGGCCGTATCTGTGCACGGTTCCCGAGATGGCGGGTTTTTTGCCGATGGCCGCGTCGACCTGTGACCAGTCCGTTTCAGCCATGGCCGTAGGCGCGGACAAAAGCAGGAGAGGTGCGGCGAGAGCGGCGAACGCCAAATTCATGAGTTTTTTCCTTTCCTATTCATGGAGCTTTTCTCTCGTTTCATCTTCAAAGCGCCCCCATGAGGAAGAGACCGATCCCAAGGACGCAAGAGCCCGCCAAAGTCGCAAGAATTCCAACTTTGAACTTGAAGACTGCAAGCGCAGCGGCCGCCGAGAGCGCGAGGCTCCAGAAATCAACGCTCGCAAAGACCGGCCTGTCGAACGATAGGCCGTAAGCGTCGACCGCGACGGTCTCCCGGAAGATGGTGTGGATCGCAAACCATATAGCGAGGTTGAGGATGACCCCGACGACCGCGGCGGTAATGGCCGCCAGAGCGCCGGATAGGGCCTTGTTGCGGCGGACTTTTTCGATGTAGGGCGCGCCCAAAAATATCCAGAGGAAGCAGGGGGCGAAAGTAACCCAGGTCGCGAGCAATCCACCGAGCACGCCCGCAAGGAGGGGCGGCAAATCCCCCGGCGAGCGAAACGCCGCCATGAAGCCCACAAACTGCAAGACCATAATCAGCGGGCCGGGCGTGGTTTCCGCCATGCCAAGGCCGTTGAGCATCTCGGCAGGCGTCAACCAGTGATAGGCATCGACCGCCTGTTGCGCCACATACGCAAGAACCGCATAGGCTCCGCCGAAGGTCACGACCGCCATTTTGCTGAAGAACACGGCGATCTGCGAGAAGACATTTTCGGTACCTGCGACAAGCAGGATTGCCGCAACCGGGACGAGCCAGAGCGCGAGCCAGATCAGGGTGACATTGAGCGCCCGTTTGGCGGAAGGCCGCGCGTGAGCGGGCGTCTCATTGCCAAGGAGGCTTTCGCCATCCTCATGCGTGGCTCCATGTCCGGCGGCCGCGAATGCAGGAGTCCCATTCGCAGCGCCGACATATCCAATCACCGCCGCCGCCAGAATGATGAGAGGAAATGGCGCCGCAAAGAGGAAAATGGCGACGAAGGAGGCAGCCGCCAGAGCGCGCATTGGCCAGGATTTGAGCCCCCGTTTACCGATCCGCACGACCGCTTCGATGACAATGGCAAGAACGGCGGCCTTTAATCCGAAGAACAGCGCTGCAATGGCCCCGACATTGCCCCAGAGCGCATAGGTGATGCTAAGCGCCATGATCGAGACGACGCCTGGGAGAATGAAGAGCCCGCCGGCGATCAGCCCGCCGAGCGTTCGGTGCATGAGCCAGCCGATGTAGGTGGCGAGCTGTTGGGCCTCGGGGCCGGGCAGCAGCATGCAGTAGTTGAGGGCGTGCAAGAAACGACTTTCCGACACCCATTTCTTTTCATCGACGATGACGCGATGCATCACGGCGATCTGCCCAGCCGGCCCGCCGAAGCTCAGCAAAGCGACACGCGCCCAGACTCGAACCGCTTTGGACAGCGACACGCCATGATCGCAGGTGTTGGTTCGAATGTGTAGGTTCATAGCGCTTTCCCTGATTTGGTCGCCGGCCAGTTGTGAGGTTCGTCGCTCGCGTCTCGACACCAGCGATAGAAGGCGTCGTAGAGCGTCATTCCCGCTTCGAGCTGCGCGAGGTCATCGGCATACATGCGGGAGAGGCCTAGCGACGCAGCGAGGAGGCCTGCTGCCTCAGGGGCAATATCGAGCCGCGCCGTATCCGCCCCGCGCACAATGACCGCGAGCTTTTGCAGCGGCTCCGACGCCAGGCCCCATTCTTCGAGCATGGTGTCAAAAGTGCAGCGCTCGCCCCGGTGGCTCCAAAACCCGCCCTCAATATCGAAAGCCGCGCCTCCGAAGCGCTTGGCAACGGCCGGCGCCTCAGCAGGGGCGACGAAAAGAAAGACGGCGCTTGGATCGACGAAGCGGCGAATAAGCCACGGGCAGGCGATACGGTCGACTTTCGGGCGTGCGCGCGTGACCCAAATGGTCCGCCCAAAAACGTCGCGCTCAGGCAATGCCGCGTCTGGGATCACCGGCCCGCCAAATTTGACCCAAGCCGTGTGTCCGCCGCTCAGCGCATCGGCGGCGCTTGCGCCCGCATGCCGGCGCCACGCGGCAACACCCTCGCTCGCCTGTCCGCCGTTCTCGTCAATGACAATGACAGGCCGACCGGCGAATTCTGACGCCCAGTCCGACACCGATTCGTGTCGGCGGCGCGACGCGCCAGCCACAAAGCGCGGGTCGGCCTTGTACTCGTGGTCCGTCCGCACGTCGATGAGAGCGGGGCAATGCGGAACGCCGATGAGACGCGCGAGCTTATCGGGAAAGATGGAGTTGATTGACGACATGGTGCGCCCTTGGTGGAAAACCGGACGCGATTCTTGGGCATGTCGCCTCGTGGGGAGATCGCTTCCCCATGGGCGTCAGTTTGCGGTTTTGGGGTCAGAAGTCAAGACCCAAGCGCGTCTCCCAGGCTGGCGTTTCTTCGAAAAAAATGCCCTCGGGCCTCGCCGCAGGGCCCTGCATTGATCAGAGCCGTCCATCCGGCCTCGGACCGTCCGCCGCCAGCCATTCCCGCCAAACGGCGAAAAGCACCGCAAGAATGAGCGGCCCGAGAAATAGGCCGACAAGTCCGAATGCGAGCAAGCCGCCCATGACCCCGAAAAGGACGATGACGAGAGGAACGTCGGTCGCGTTGCTGATCAATAGAGGCTTCAAAATGTTGTCCGTCGGATTCACGATGAAAGCTCCCCATGCCAGCAAGGCGAGCCCGGTGCTGATTTGATCGGAGAGAAGAAGCCATAGACCGATCGGCCCCCACACTGCGACAGTGCCCAGAAACGGCACGAGCGCCGTCACTGCAGTGAGAGCGCCTAACAAGATCGGAGTTCCGACGCCGATGAAGGCGTAGCCGATACCGGCAATCAGCCCCTGCGCCAAGGCGCTGACAATCAGTCCGAAAACCACGGCTTGTGTCGTCTCTCCTACGGCTTTCAAGTAACGGTCCGCCGGCTCGCCGGCCACTTTGCGGAGTCCTCTGCGAGCCTGCTCCAACACCAGCTCGCCGTCGCGATAGAAGAAGAAGAGCGTTATGGTGGTTACCGCGAGTTGCACGGCTGTCCGCCCGATTCGCCCGATTATCCCCGCGAGCTCACGCACCCACGGCTCCAACCAATCTTTCAGTTGTTCTTTGCGCAGCTCGGGATCGTTCCATACCTGGGTCACCGCCTCGTCCAGAATTGGACCAAGAACAGGAATGCTCGCGATAGCTTTCGGCAAGACAAGCGGCTGATCGGCGAATTTCGTCGACATGTCGCGGTAAGCTTCCGCAAGTTCGCTTTGCAGCCTGATCAACAGAAAGGAAACGGGCACGACCAAGACGACCATGAGCACAAGCGTAGCAATAGCTGCGGCAAGTGAGGAACGGTTTCCACAAAAGCGCAAGACTCGCAAGTAATATGGGCCGGTTACGTATGCGAGAATGCTGGCCCAAACCAGCGGTGTGAGGAATGGCCTCACGACGACAAAACCAAGCCCGATCATCACGCCAAGCAAGACAAGACCGAAGATCTGACGATTTGGCATTGTCCGTTGTCCCCGATGTTTCGTAATCGAATTTTCAGAGCCTGGGGGCGAAGCATAGTCGAAACGGAGGCGGCGACCAGTGAGCCGAACTCCCAAACGGCCCTGTAGACCAGCGTTTTGGCCTGCGCGCTGTCGGCTGCGTGGTGTTTTGGAACACGGCCTTGCCACCGCGACAATCTTGCCGCCGTGCCTTCGGCGCGCGGATTACCATCGCCGATTACCGCGGCGGCGCCCGCACCCCGCGAAGGCCAGCGCCGTTGTGCGCCCGATCTCGCAAGATACTACCCGTGGAAAGCGACTTCCACTTTGCTGTGAACCTCTCTTTTGGAAGCTGTTTGCCGGCTTCCCACCGCAGGCAGGCCGTATTGCCTGGTTAGATGTTTGTTTGATCGGGCGGTACACCATCGGGCCGCAGCGCCGCGCCATCGCCGGCTTCGCAGTCGATCCCTTCCATGCCCACGCCGTAGCAGGTCATCGACAACGACCCCATCGTATAGCCTCGCAACAAGGCCTTGGCGTCCAGGTCGGCCGCAGCAAGCCCCGCCGTATAGAGCAGCGGAATAAAATGATCGAGCGTGGGGACGGCCATGTCGTAATCGGGATGTTCTGTCGCCGCGAGAATGTCAGCGGGCGCCTCGGTCATTTGCTGCACCACCCTATCGTCAAAGCGGCGCGCCCAATCAGCGCCGGCATCCGGGCGGCTCCATTCGATACGCCGGAGGTTGTGCACGACATTGCCACTTGAGATGATCAGCACGCCGTGTTTCCGCAGTTTGTTTAGCCTGATCGCAAGGTCAAGGTGATAATCGAGCGGCTTGAGCGCATTAATCGACAACTGGACAACTGGCACGTCGGCTTTCGGGAACAGGTGTGCCAGCACGCTCCACGTGCCGTGATCGAGGCCACATTGGTCACGGTCGGCGCCGACCCAAAGCGGCTTGACCGCCTCGGCCACTTCGCCGGCCAGTTCTGGCAGGCCGGGTGCGGGGTAGTCGAAGGCAAACAGTTTATCAGGAAAGCCGTAGAAGTCGTGGATCGTGCGAGGCCGGGCCATCGCCGTCACGGCGGTTGCTGCGATGAACCAGTGCGCCGATACTACCAGCAGCGCGCGCGGTCGGGGCAGAGCCCGTCCAAGCCTGCGCCATGCCCGCGTATAGCCATTATCCTCAAGCGTGTTCATTGGACTGCCGTGTCCGATGAAGAGGGTGGGCATAGTTTCCATCATTCTCAGTCTTTCGTTGCATGGCAGGTCAGAGCTTCAGCCTGTGCCGATTCCGACGAAGGCGCCCGTCTGTAACGGGATGATGCCACCCTTGGATTGTAGAATGATGCCGCCCGGCGCCGGTGCCAGTCGGCTGCTGATTTTCTCTCATCTGCTCACGATTTGGGTCAAGCCGATTCCCGCCTGTTTACCGCGCCTGCGTCGCAGGCTTTCGCCAGCGAGTTCGATGCGGTGGCCGTTATGCACGAGGCGGTCGATGATCGCGTAGGCGGGATCACTGATGACCGCGTGATGGGCTGGCCGCCGCATGCCGGGAGACACCGGCGGCAAAGCGGAGGAATATGCGCAGCCAGGAGAAGCGCATATCGTAGCAGGCACTGCTCAAGCCATGAGAGGGCATTTGCCGTAGTTAAGCAGAGCGTTATCAGGTTCTATGAGCCCGGGACCCTAACTCAATCCAGATGCGGTTCGACTCCGAGGGGTTGGCCTTGAACGACTTTTCGTCTAGCTCCCTTATCTCAAGACTTGGCTCAACGCCCAATGGAGGAAGCGATTGTTTGAGCTTTGCGATTGCGCGTTCCAATTCTTGATACGTAGCGCCACACCGATCGCACGTCTTACCTTCGGAACTCACGAGTCTCTGCCAAATAATTGGTAGCGGTTTCATAGGGTACGACCTCCTATCGGCGATTGCCACATTAACCCGCAGTGAGCGTGCTAAAGTCCACTCCGCGATAGCCGGCTTGCGGGTGACGAAGGCCGGCTCATAAACGATCGGCGGACCTTTGCGCTGCTCCACAATGGCTACTTGTGTGACTGTCGCTTTCCAAGTCATAGATCGTCTGCGTCTGCGTCTGCGTCTGCGTCTGCGTCTGCGTCTGCGTCTGCAGCGATCATTCCGCCTCAAGGCCCAATCTCGCATCTAACCACCGCCTAGGGGTGCAGCCAACCCTTACCCAGCGGCCGAGCAAAGTCTGAGAACTGCGCCGAGTTCCGGGCAGCCAAGATAAGCCGTCGCCCCCGCAAGGACGTGCGTCGCGCCGAGCCAGCTTGCGAAGAGGGCGAGCATGATCTAAGCAACGCTCGGCAACGCCGGCACTAATGACAGCCGGGCAACGCCGACAATCAGTCGCGCCGAGCGCTGCCGGGTGATTCAGCGGACGCCGGCCGGAGGTATCGCCGTTATAACAGGGTGCGGCGCGTTCTTTCATCTGATCACCCCGCGCAACAGGACAGTTGTTTCACGTCCTTGCTGAAGGTCTGCGCCGCGAGCTTCAGTCCCTCGACCATCGTCAGGTAGGGGAACAGTTGATCCGCTAATTCCTGCACGGTCATGCGCGCCCGGAGGGCGATCGCCGCCGTCTGGATAAGTTCGCCCGCGTCCGGCGCGACCGCCTGCACGCCAATGAGCCGTCCCGAACCTGCTTCGGCGACAAGCTTGATGAAGCCGCGCGTGTCGAAGTTCGCTAGCGCACGCGGCACATTGTCGAGCGCCAGTGTGCGGCTGTCGGTCTCAATGCCGGCGTGGTGCGCTTCCGCCTCGCTGTAGCCAACAGTGGCGACCTGCGGGTCGGTGAACACCACGGCTGGCATGGCGGTTAGATCGAGGGCTGCATTGCCGCCGACCATATTGATCGCCGCGCGCGTGCCGGCCGCCGCCGCGACATAAACGAACTGCGGCTGGTCAGTGCAGTCCCCGGCGGCATAAATATGCGCCGCGCCGGTGCGCATGTGCTCGTCAATGATGATGGCCCCTTGTGCATTGACGGCGACGCCGGCAGCCTCCAGCGCCAGCCCGCGCGTATTGGATGCACGGCCCGTGGCGATGAGGAGCTTATCGGCGCGGATTTCGCCGTCCCCCGTGGCGAGCACGAATTCGCAGTCCGAATAGGCCACGTTGCTCGCTTGCGTGTGCTCCAGCACCTCGATGCCCTCCGCCCGGAAGGCGGCCGTGACGGCCTCGCCGATCGCCGGGTCTTCGCGGAAGAACAGGGTGCTGCGGGCAAGGATCGTCACTTTGCTGCCCAGTCGGGCGAAGGCTTGCGCCAGTTCGACGGCCACGACCGATGAACCGATGACGGCCAGCCGCTCCGGTATCGTGTCGCTTTCAAGCGCCTCGGTGGAAGTCCAATAGGGCGTCTCGTTCAATCCGGGGATGGGCGGCACCGCTGGACTCGCGCCCGTGGCGATCAGGCAGCGGTCGAATCTGACTTCACTTTCGCCGCCTTCGTTCAGCTGAACAATCAAGCCGCGATCGTCTTTGAACCTTGCCACGCCGCACAGGACGGTGATGGCGGTATTGCCTTCCAGAATACTCTCGTATTTGGCGTGGCGCAGTTCATCGACGCGCGCCTGTTGTTGGGCAAGCAGTTTCTCCCGCTTAATCGCTGGCTTGCTCGCCCCAATGCCTTCGTCAAACGGGCTCTCCCGGCGCAGGTGCGCGATATGGGCCGCGCGGATCATGATCTTGGAAGGCACGCAGCCGACATTGACGCAGGTGCCGCCAATTGTGCCGCGCTCGATCAGCGTGACGCGCGCGCCGTCTTCGGCAGCACGCAGCGCCGCCGCCATGGCCGCTCCGCCGCTGCCGATGATCGCCACCTGTAATAGCAGCCCCCGGCGCTCCGGCTTGGCTTCTTTGTCGAGATTATTACCGGAGCGCCCCTCTGGAGGGGTGGCGGCGCGGGCGTGTTTTGCGACCACGGCTTGATAGCCGGAGGCCTGCACAGCGGCGGAAAACGCCGCCGCATCGAGCGGCTCATCGCCACTGACCCGCGCTGTCTCTTCGGCGTAGGACACGTTCGCCTCACGGACGCCAGGGACTTTCAGCAGCGCCTTTTCGACGTGACTCGCGCAGCCGCCGCACGTCATGCCGGCGATTTGCAGAACCACACTGTTTTTATGCTTCGGCTCATGTGTGGCGCGGGTTTCGCCAGCGCCAAGTCGCTGCCCAATGGCGCTACGGACGCGCGCGAAAAACGGCGTGGCATGGCTTGCAGCGACGGCAATCGAGTCGGCGAACGCTGTCTTGAATGAGGGTCGTTGATCCATGACTCAGTTCTTCAGTTCCGAAGGGTAGCCGGCTCCCTCGGTCGCCTTGGTGAGCGCCTCGACGGTTGTTTTCGTGTCGTCGTAAGTCACGACGGCTTCTTTTTTCTCGTAGCTCACCTCGATTGCTCCGACGCCGTCGACCTTGCTCAGCGCCTTCTTGACGGTGATCGGGCAAGCGGCGCAGGTCATGCCGGACACCAACAAGGTGACGGTCTTCGTCGCGGCATAGGCTGGCGCGCTGAGGACGACCGCCAAGGTGACGGCTGTGGCGAGTTTTATCATGATCGGGAGTCCTCTTTCAGTAGAACAGCGGCAGTACGTAAGGGAAAATCGTTGCCCCGCCGACGAGCGCGGATACGCCCCAGAAGATCAGCTTGTAGGCCGACCTCACTTCCGTCATGGCGCAGACCTCTCCCGGCTTACAGTCGATAGTCGGGCGGTAGATTCGTCGCCAAGCTAAGAACAGCGCAACGAACCCCGCGCTGAGGAACAATGGCCGGAACGGCTCGAACGCTTTGAAATTGCCGAGCCATGCGCCGCTGAATCCGAGGCTCACCAACAGGAGCGGCCCAAGGCAGCAGGCCGAGGCGAGGATCGCGGCGACACCGCCGGCGATCAGAGCCTTACCGTGTGATTGTTCAGACATAGGTTCCTCTTTCAATCGGCCATGACCCAGCGCGCAAAAAGAAACAGCGCGCCGGCGACCGCCGCTGTCACCGCAAACCCAACCGGCGTCATCGCCATTTGGATGAGACCAAGACCCTCCCCGTCACACATCGCAACGTCCTCCTTGCCAGACTGGAGAGCTGCTCGAAACATGCGTTGTTTCGGCTCCCGAGTTCTCCTATCCTCACTCTGCGGCCTGTAGCCGCTACAGGGTCAAGGAGCTTTTTTCCCCATTCAGGAGGGCCGGCGGCGATGAAAGCGACAGGCTTCTCGATCGGCGAATTGTCAAAGCGGAGCGGCGTGAACATCGAGACCATCCGTTACTATGAGAAAATCGGCGTCATGCCCGCGCCCGGCCGCAGCGCGGGCGGCTATCGCCTTTATGGCGCTGACCATCTCAAGCGGCTGAGCTTCGTGCGACGTAGCCGGCAACTTGGTTTCAGCCTTGACGAAATTCGCGGGCTGCTCCGTCTTGTTGACGGGGACGCCTACACATGCGCGGAAGTTCAGGCGCTGACGCTCAATCATCTGGCGGAGATTCGCCGCAAGATCACCGACTTAAAACGGCTCAAGCGGGTGATGGCGGAAATGGCCGCGCAGTGCAGTGGGGAACGAGCTCCCGAGTGCGCGGTCATTGATGTGCTTTTTGATGCGCGGCCGCCATCTAGTGAACCCCAAGGGAGTCAATCGCGGCCGAAGAGGGGGCGGGCGGCGAAAAGCACCTTAGGCTTCGCCGTGCCAAAGTAACTGGATGCAAAAATCAAAATTTTCGCACCATAAGCCATCGCCTTAGAGCGACGAGCGACCAGACGGCTTCAACCAGACCGAAGGGCCAAGCTCCTTGCAGGAACCCATAGGCGGAGCCGAGAGCACACGACAAAGCAAAGAGCAGTACGAACCAATGGCTGTGGTCTTCGAGCGCGTAGCACACAAGCATTGCAGAAACGGCGAAGAGACCAAAGAGCGTAAGCGCATCCATCCTTGAACTTACCACAGCCCACACGACCTTGCGCTCCTTCATACGACATGAGCAGGCGCAAGACGGCATTCGCCGTCTCGGGTTTCGATCTGAATCGTCGCATGTCGGATACGGAAGCGGTGCTCTAGCTCATGCGCCATGCCCGCCAAAAATCGGTCATCCAATTGCGAAAGCGGCGTCGCGGCGCCCGGCAGCGATCGAGCGACAACGAAGATAAAGACCGCCGGGAAAACAAGATCGAACGCTGCGGCGACAAGCGCGGGTTCACTTCTCGAGAACAAGCCGGCGATTCGACCTAGAAGCCAAAGGGCGACGAGGCCGGCGAGCGGCGCACCTAAAAAGCCGGCGACGACGGCGCCGCCGAAACCAAAGGCCATTTCATGCGCGTGCCAGATAGTCGGGGAATCGTGTTGGCAGTTCAGCCGCCGCCTCCAAATAGGCGACTGACGCGATCCGGCTGTTCGAGCGCCGGAGTATCTGAAAGGAGAGGGCTGGCAGTTCTAGAGCCTTTAGGTGGATTCGGCACTCTCGCGATTGAACCGCGCGGGCGGCCTCGCGGCGCGGGATCCGTCGCCCGCAGCCTGATAGCGACGCGCTGTAAAACTTTACGGTCATAGCGCCCCTTCCGAAGTTTTCGAGTTAGGACCATCCTCGCGATTTTCCGCGTTCCACTCCATCGCGCCGGCATACGTCGCATCATACACAGCCGCGCCGATGGCCTCGCCGAGATCGGTGTGGAGACCCGCGCACGATTCAAGCTGATTGCCTTCTGGCGCCGCGACGAGAATGCAGTCCGTCCCTGTGCCGGTAATGGCTGGTCCGCCCCGATCAGGGTTCGTCTCCATGACCGCCGCCGTTCGCGCTTGCGTCGCAATGGAGACGGATTCGACGAAGGCGCCGGCCGAGAGCGAATGCGAGACGTGTACAAGCGTATTGATCGTGCCAGGCAAAAGAACCTTTTGACCTCGACGCGTGCCGATTCTTTCCCCATTGGTCAGACCGACCGTCGCCAAACATGTTGCGATGACCGAACCGATTCTTGATTGGGAAATATGATGACGGCCTATCTCCCGAGAAGTCATGAAGGCCGCAGCATCAGAAAGGCCGCGTGACGCTAATTTCTTCTTCAAGAACTCCACAGGATCGACATGGGGCGTGAGATCCGCGTTGCGAACTTCCAGCCAAACAACTTCTCGGGTGCAGCAAAAGCCAGGCTTGGTGATCGACCATCCCAAGGTTCTTTGCGTGTTTTCAAACCTGACGATGAGGAAGGGGGGCTCCAGATCGAGACGAAATGGCAGCAACTGAGTCATACAGGATCCACATTTCAAGCAATCCTGCGGAGCGCAGGCTGGAAGCCGGGCGCTCCGCGAAGCGCCTTCAGATGTGGCGCGGCGCGAGTGTCGCCGACAACTTGCGCCGAGACGTTGCATTCGTGAGGACTGTTTTCAGGGCCCAGAGACCGCCGAAGGCGCAGGCATTAATGAGAAAAATCCGCGCGACGGTCGCCAGCGCGACGTCATCGGCGCTGATACCGACGGCAAGATCGATTGCGATGAGCGAGCCCTCATAGACCAGAAAGGCTGCCAAAAACGCAACGAAAGCGCCAACGGCCCCTGCGAACCGCCGCGTCGCCAGTCCGGCGGCCTCGCACGAAAGCGCGGCGATCATCCCAAGCGCCCCGCCCCAGGCGAAAGTCTTGCCATCCATCGGGTAGTGCATAAAGGTGAAGCCCCACGCCTGATTGGCGAGCCATACTGCGCCGACTGCCGCTAAGGCTTCGCGGCGGCCGAACGACATGGCTGCGATCGCAGCGAACGCCGCGAGCGGAACCGCGCAGGCAAAGCCTACTGTCGTCAGAACGCTTGCGATGGTCAACGCGCCCATGCCGATCGCGGTGCGCGAAGGAGAGGATGCCGAGTGCGTGAAACCCAGATTAATCGCGGTCATATTAGGTCTCCGTAAATTGAAGATGGCTGAAACCTCTTGGGCCATCGGCTCCGCTCGTCTCCAGTATAGTTAGTTTGACGAGAAGGAAGAAGACCGGCGGTCGCTGCTCGGAACAGCCGCCGGGAAATGTTTGCGACAATCAGGCATGCGCGAAGCGGCGCCCTGAACGGTCGACCGGGTCGGGGTTGGTAAGGCCGAACCATCGCGCCCGAAGCTTGTCCCACAACGCGAGACGCGACCAATCGGGCTCCTTCAGGAACTTGTCGGTCTCCGGATGCAGGAACGGGTTGGGCAGGAGCACGGTGAGCTGCTGCTCGTTCGCGCCGTTGAAGAGCTGGACTCCCCATGACATCGGCACGCAGGAGCGCCCGATCCGGCGATAAATCTCCGCCCGCGCCGTGCGCCGATGACGCGCCACGTCCGGGGGCGTCGGCCGGCTGCGCGGGCCTTTGTTCTCGCCGATGCAGATGTGAAAATGCGGAACGCCAAAAGCCACCGTCAGATAGCCGTCGAGCATTCCGATGCGCGTCGGCGGGCGATCGGTCTTCATCTCCCAAGCGGCGCCCTGAATGAGGATGCCGAAGGTGATCTCCCGCCAATGGTTCTCGAAGAGATCGCGGAGAAGCTCCTCGAGGCTCGCCGGGTCTGTGGGCAGCGAGAACACGTCGAGCGGCGTTCCATCGGGCTCGACCATTCGTGTCGGCGCATATTCGGCAACCTCTGACATGGCGTTCACTTTCTCTTCGTCGACGGAGCAGAACCCCTATTTCCGAGGAGGCGCATTGCGCGCTCCTCGAGGATGCATGACGGCGCGCGGCTCAAAACGACACCTTGATCGACCCACGGAACGTCCGCGGGGCGCCGATCACGTTAAAATTGTACCCAGGCATGTTCCACCCCACCTGGACTGGATTGGTAAAGGGCACAGCGAAGCCGCCAGGATGGGAGGCGTCGAAGGCCTGAGGACCCAAGCCGCCGGTGACGAAATAGGTCTTGTCGAGGAGATTGCTCACATTGAGCTGTGCGACGACCTTGAATCGGTCGAGGTTGAACTCATAGGCCCCGAAGAGGCCGACGATTCCATAGCTCGGCGTGGATTTCCCATAAATATAGGATCCATCATTGGCGGTATGAAAGAAAGGAAGATAGCCGGTGTAATCGTAGCGCGCCCCCACGCGCAGACCCTTCATCTGGCCGTCCCTGAATTCATAGGCCGAAGACAGGGAGCCGACATTGCGCGGAACGAAGGGGATCGGCTGTCCCACAACCGGCACCCCGAGGTAAGTTGGATTTGACTTGGTGGTGATTGCGTCGGTGTTTGCGTAGGCGAGATTGACGCTCCAGCCGGGCAGAAGCTCACCTTGGATGTCGAGTTCCGGGCCCTGCGAGCGCCCTTGGCCTATGAGCAGCACGTGGTTGAAATCATTGGGGATCCCGATCGGAATATTGGTCTTGACCAAATGGTAATAGGCCGCCGTGGCCTGAACCCTGTTATCGAACAGGGAAAGCTTGATTCCGCCTTCCTCCTGCTCGCCGGCGCTCGGGGGCGTCGGGTCGTTCGAGCCGTAGACCAGCTTGCCGTCATAGTTCGGGCTGTACGATTCGGCGTAATTTCCGTAGAAGCTGATCCATTCGAGCGGCCGCCACAACAGCCCGACGCGCGGCGTGACCCTCTGGCTGACGAACCTCGACGTGTTGCCGAGCGTGTTGAAGTTACATGGAATCGCAATTCCCGAAAACCAATTGGACGAAAAAGGCCCGCAGAAATGCGTGTTGTCGGAGGCGCCGGTTCTGCTGTCGATATATTGCCAGCGGGCGCCGCCGAGCACGTGAAAGCCGAAGGGCAGTTTGATCTGGTCCTGCAGATAAACGCCGTAATTGTCGGCGGTTTGCTGGGTGGCGTTGTAGGGAACAAGCCCGCCGATGGGGGTCGGGAAATACGGCGCGCCGAACAGGCCAACCGCCCCGTAGTTTTGCGGGAGCATATTCAGGCCCCTGAAGTTATACCGGTAGTAGTCTGCCCCCGACAACAGCGTATGGTTGAGATATTCCCCGGTGTTGAAATGACCGACGAGGTTGATTGTCGTCGCATATTCCGCCTGTCTATTGTCAGACGGAAAAGAACTATAGTTCAGAATGACACTGTTTGGTTGGGATACCGGGGTGAAGGCGCCGTTGAATCCGCACAGCGAGAAGCCGCCAAAAGAGTAGGCGCCCGGAGTCACGCAATCGGTGATAGAGGTGGTCCCGCCGTTGTTCTGCCAATTGCTATGCAACAGTTGCATGAACAAGGTTTGCTGTATCGACCAGTCCTTGTCGAAGTCGTGATGCCACGTCAGCTCGCTGAAGTTCTGCTGCTGAGTGTAAGGCGAGTTGGGCCCCCAGTTGAAACTGCGCCCGAGCCATAGAGGGGAGAACATCCCGTAATAGGGCACATAAAACCAGTCCTGATTCAGATTGTTCTGCTGAAACTGAGTGGACGCTCTGATCCAGCTGCCGTCGTCGATGTTCCATCTGACGACCGGGTTGATCATGATATTTTTGTTGTAGTCGAAAGCGCGGAACGACCCGTCGTTCTCATAGGACATGATGAAGCGGTAGAGCACGTCCTTGTTGGCGGTCACCGGCCCCGTGGCGTCGACGACCGTCCGATAGGAGGCGTAGCTGCCCATTTGCTGCTGCACGGAGGCGGCGGGCTTCGCCAATGGCTGCTTCGTGTTGATGTTGACGATGCCGCCGGGCTCCACCGCGCCGTAGAGGATGGCGGCGGGGCCTTTCAGCACCTCGACGCTCTCCACATTGGCCATCTCAGCGGTGCTGGAGCCGGTGAAGTTGAGGCCGAAGCTGTCGACCCGGAAACCGTCGCGGAAATAGTTCTGCGTTGCGAAGCCGCGCAGGATGATCTGTCGGAAGGAATTTCCTAGCGCCGCGTCGCCGCCGCCCGAGACGGCGACGCCGCTGACGTTCTTCAGCGCCTGGTCCAGCGTGATGGCCTGCTGGTCCTCGAGCATCTGCCGCGTGACCATTTTCGTGGTGACTGGCGTGTTCATCACCGGCGTATTGACCTTGGTCCCGAGCGACTCGATCGGCGCGGCGTAGGAGGTGGGATTGTTGCAAACCCCGTCGGCGCAGATTTGCCCATTGTTGCCAGGGTCGATTTCTGTGCCGTCGCCGTCCGCTTCCGCCTGTTGGCCGGCAAGAGGCTGTCCCGTTCCGGGCGCGCCGGAGGCGCGGCCGAAGCTCGGCTTCGGCGCGCCAATCTCGATTACCGGAAGCGTTTCTTGGGCGAGAGCTGGCGACGAGAAGGCCGCAGAAAGAACGTAGGGCAAGAGGGGCGAATTGCGCCGCACGGCGGCGCAAACGCCGCCTTTGGCGGTTGTCGGGAGAAGGGACTTCATGAGCCAAGACTCGCAGCAACGTGGGCCGTCACTGCGAAAAGTCTATCCCTGTCGCTTTGCGTTTTGACGCTCAGCGACAGTTTTGACCGCCTCGGTGCACCCCGCCCGACGCTTTCGCGCGTGACCACGATTGATGGCAGGTCTCCTGGCTCGCGGGTCGTCGCCTTGAACCGCCTTCCCAGGAAGGTTTTCCCAGTGGCTTTTTGGCTCTAAGGCTCGCCGCTTACAGTTGCGGGGGCAGCCTCGGCATAGCGCTATGCAGCGCGCACCGAGTTCCCTTTTGATCCCCGAAGGGAACCATCTGGCCTATAAAGGCCGAAGCCGGCCGGTTTAGTCAAGCCGTTTTGTAGAGCGCGCCTCGAGCAGTCCTGAAGCGTTGCATTTTCGCATCAGCGCGACGGGGCGGGCAGGTGGATCGTGCGACTTTGTCAGTGAACAAACCTGCCCAATTGCATGACAGTGGAGGCGATGCACTTGGCGCAGGCTTTTGCGGCGCCCTTGGAAGGTAAGCACGTTTTTGCTATTTACAGTAATTCGCTGAGCGTTATGGAAGCGGAGTTATCTGAGAATACCGAACAAGCTGATTTCCTTCGAAGCTCCAATCGACCCAAAAGATAGCGTTTCGCGGCGCCGTAAAACTTACGACTCGTCTCCCGCGATTTGCGACGACGCTTTGTGCGATCGTGAAGTCTAGATGGCGTTCTTGGCCGGTGCGGTTGCAAACGAAAACGGGCAGCGATGTCGCCTGACTGACTGCCTCCCATTCTCCATTCGGACCATGAAGCCCAGGCCCCCAGGCGGCGGACGACACCAGTGCACGCGCCTCCTGATCTGCAAGGGAGGCCGCGATGACCGGCGTGAACGCGTCGGCGCATATAAGCATGCCGACAAAGCCAAATCCGTCGATGTCAACAGGGGAAATGGTTTCACCTGGTGTGGACCAGGACTCCGCACCCACACGCAAGGCGTTGATCTTCCTGTGACGCCCGGCAATCCGGCCTCTCCGGTCGATGGCAATCATACTGTTATACAGTTTTTCCCCGACACGCTCGGGAACAGACAGAAACACGGTGAGGCGACGTCGGAGGGCCAACGCGGCTATGCCTTGAACCCAATGGTCTGGCTGGCTCTCGATCCAGTCAGTGCCTAAGTGCTCGGCAAACTCATATCCAGTTGTCACGAGTTCTGGCGTAATAACCCATTCTGCGCCCGCATCGGCCGCGGCCGCCAACGCGGTCTCGACAAGTTGCCGATTTTGCTCCAAAGCGCCCGGAGTCGGGGCCAAGTGCAAGAAAGCAATCCGCGTTGGAGCAGCCGCCATTGGGTAAGCCTTGTTGCCCGATTTTTTTTACCATAACGAGGCGTTAGAGTACGCCGCCAAGGGCGAGGTCAGGTTGATGGCTTGGCGCCAACCTAGCCCAAGCTGGCACGTTGCGCCAAATCGCAAAAATGCGCCAGTTTGCGCACGCTCCTGCAGGCCGGTTGATTCTTCGATACGCAACGGGTTCCTCCATTCCGCGAATTCCAACCGGTTGCATTTCGATGAGCCTGTCAAAGCTAATTCGGCGTCTCCATCCCGCCCCAGAGGTCCTTGACCTGATCGAAATGAATGGCTGGGTCATAAAATGCCTCGCCGAGGCCGAGCGTTTCGGTCGACAGCCGCCCCATGGCGGAGAGCACAGCGTAAGAGGCGACGACGCGTTCACGCTGCGCGAACAGCAGGCTAATGCGGGCGTTGAGCAACTCCTGCTGGGCGTTGAGAATGTCGAGCGTCGTGCGCTGACCCGCCTTGGCCTCCTCACGGACGCCATAAAGGGCGCGCTCGGCGGCGGCGATCTGGGTCTGCGCGGCGCCGATCTGGGTTTTGGCGGACTGCAAGGCGCCCCAATTGGCGCGCACCAGCGCTATGACGTCGGCGCGGGCGACGTCGGCGTCGAGCCGCCGCTGTCCGGCGACTTCCTTCGCCTCCCGCACCTGTGACGAGGTGAGGCCGCCTTCGTAGAGCGGCACGTTGAGGCGCCCACCGACATAGGCGCCGATGTTGCGGTTATAGATCCCGGCGACGTCCGTCTGCGTGAAGGCGCTGCCGACGATGGAGAATTTCGGCATGAAATCCGCCTCGATCACCTTGATGTCGAGATCGGCGGCGTCGGCGTCGTGCAGCGCGGCGAGGATGACGGGATGCTCCGCCTGCGCGATCCGCTCGACCTCCTCGCGCGTCTTCGGGATCAGGCGATCTACCGCCGCGCCCGGGGCAAGCTTTCTCGGCTCGTCGCCGATTGTCTGACGATAGGCGCCGATCGACGCGTCGAGGGTCGCGCGGGCCTGGCCGACCAGCGATTGCCCCGCGGCGAGCCGGGCTTCCGACTGCGCGATGTCCGTCAGGGTGATCTGCCCCGCGACATAGCGCTCGCGCGTCTGGCGCAATTGCTCGGCGAGCACCGCGACATTGTTCTCCTGAAGGCGGAGCGCCGCCGTGTCGCGCAGGACATTCATATAGGCCGAGACCGCGTTGAACAGCACGCGCTGCTCGGTGAGCCGCAGCCGCTCGCGGCCTGCGAACACGCCCGTTTCCGCCATGCGTGCGGCGTTCTGGGTCTTGAAGCCGTCGAAGACCGGTTGCTCGATGTTGAGATTGGCGGAGCGCGGAACGCTGCCGCCGCTCTGAATGCTCTTGACCGGCCCCTGCAGCGTCGAATCGGTCAAAGGAATGTCTTGCTGCTTTGTGACCATCCGGTTTTCCTGCACGCCGAGAAAGGCGCCGGCGTTGGCGCGCGGCCGCATGCCGGAGAGCGCCTGCGGGACTTTCTCGTCGAGCGCGCGGACGCCGGCGCGACCCGCATTGATGACCGGGCTGTTGTTATAGGCGCACAGCAATGCGCCATTCAGCGTCTCGGCGCGAAGGCCGGGCGCGAAAGCGCAAAAGGCCACAACAAGGGCGACGCGCGCGCGTCTCAAAGGGCCTCCCTTTCCCGCGCCGCCTTGAGCCTCGTCTGATCCTCGCCGAAGAAGGCGTAAAGCGCCGGCAGCACGATGAGCGTCAACAGCGTCGCGCTGATCAGGCCGCCGATCACCACGGTGGCGATCGGACGCTGCACCTCGGCGCCGGTCGACGTCGCGAGCGCCATGGGCACGAAGCCGAGCGAAGCGACGAGCGCCGTCATCACCACCGGACGCAGACGCGTCATGGCGCCTTTGAAAATCGCCTCCCGCTCAGGCACGCCGCTCACCATGAGCTGATGGATATAGGTGCGCATGACGAGGCCGTTCAGCACGGCGACGCCGGACAGCGCGATGAATCCCACTGCCGCGGACACCGACATGGGCATTCCGCGCAGCCACAGCGCCAGCACGCCGCCGACGAGCGCCAACGGCACGGCGGTGAAGACGAGAGCCGCGTCGCGCGCCGAGCCCAGCGCCGAATAGAGCAGGAGGAAGATCATGAAGAAGCAGATGGGAACGACGATCATCAGCCGCGCGCGCGCCGCCGCGAGATTTTCGAACTGCCCGCCCCATTCGATCCAGTAGCCGGCGGGTATTCGCACCTTGGCGTCGACCTTGCCGTGCGCCTCATTGACGACGGAGGCGATGTCGCGCCCGCGCACATTGGCGCTGACCACGATGCGGCGCTTGCCATTCTCGCGCGAAACTTGGTTCTGGCCTTCGGCTTCTGCGAAGCCTGCGACCTGCTTGAGCTGTACTGTGGAGACGCGACCTTGCGCGTCCGGCGGCAGGGAGACGGGAATGGTCTCTAATGCATTGGCATTTTCCCTAAGGTTATCCCGCAGGCGCACGATGATCGGGAAGCGACGGTCGCCCTCGTAGATCATGCCTGCGGCTTCGCCGCCGACGGCGGCGCCGATCGTATCTTGCACAGCCGCTAAGCTGAGGCCGTAGCGCGCGATAGCGCCCTTATCCACCTTGATGTCCAAGACCGGCAGGCCTTCAACCTGTTCGACCTTGACGTCCTCTGCTCCAGGCGTTGAGCGCAAAATGTCAGCGATATGGTTCGCCGCTTTCAACAGGACATCGAAGTCTTCGCCGAAGACCTTTATTGCAAGGTCGCCACGTACGCCGGCCAGAAGTTCGTTGAAGCGCAGTTGGATCGGCTGAGAAAATTCATAGGTGTTGCCAGGAATTTGGTCGACGCGCTCCTCAATCGCCTTCACCAGATCTTCTTTTGGAAGACTTGGGTCAGGCCATTTTTCCTGCGGCTTTAGCATGATGAACGTGTCTGAGGCATAGGGCGGCATGGGGTCCGTCGCAATCTCGGCCGTGCCGGTCTTCGAGAAGACGTAATCTACTTCCGGCAGTTTGCGGATCGCATCCTCCAGATCGAGCTGCATCGCCTGGGATTGGGTCAGCGACGTGCTCGGAATTCGAAGCGCCTGCATGGAAATGTTCTTTTCGTCGAGAGTAGGGATGAACTCCTGCCCCAGACCGAGATAAAGAAGCGCGGCAACGACGAAAGTGCCGACGCCGATCGCTATCACCTTGACCGGCCCGTCCATCGCCCAGCGCAGCACCGGCTCGTAAATACGTTTGAGCCACCTCACGATGGCGTTTTCTTCTTCATCCCCGTGGCCCGAGACGAAAAGCGCGATCATCGCCGGGAAGAAAGTGAGCGAGAGCAGGAATTCGGAGAGAAGCGCGATAATGACCGTCATCGCCATGGGGTGAAACATCTTCCCTTCGACCCCGGAGAAACTCAGGATCGGCAGATAGACAAGGATGATGATCGACTGACCATAAACGGTCGGGCGCCGCATCTCGACGGCCGCGTCAATTACCGTTTCAAGTCGTTCTTCGGTGGTGAGCTGGCGTCCAGCGGCGTGCTGGCGCTCGGAGAGGCGGCGCAGGCTGTTTTCGGCGACGATGATAGCCCCGTCGGCGATGAGGCCAAAGTCGAGCGCGCCGAGACTCATCAAGTTTGCGCTGATCCTGAAGACATACATCCCGATGGCGAGAAAAAGCATGGTCACCGGAATGACCGTGGCCGTCACCACCGCCGCCCTAAAATTGCCGAGCATGACAAAGAGCACGAGGATCACGAGGCCGGCGCCCTCTAAGAGGTTTTTAGCAACCGTTTTGATCGTCGCTTCGACGAGCACTGTGCGGTTCAAAATGGCCTTTACCTCGATCCCCGGCGGCAAAGATTTCGTGACAAGCTTCAACTTCTCATCGACGGCGGCGGAAACCGTGCGGCTGTTAGCGCCAATCAGCATGAGCGCCGTGCCGATGACGGCCTCCTCGCCATTCATGCTGGCGGAACCGGTGCGCAATTCCTTGCCGATCGACACGGAGGCGATCTCTTGCACCCGCACCGGCACGCCATTGCGCGTCGTCGCGACGACATTGCCGATGTCCTCCACGGTCTCCAGACGTCCTCCGCTGCGAACGACGAGGCCCTCGCCGTTGCGCTCCACATAGCCGGCGCCGCGGCTGACATTGTTCTTCTGGATCGTCGCCGCGAGATCTCCGAAGGAAAACCCGAGCGACATGAGTTTTGCCGGGTCCGGCTGGACATGATATTGACGCACATAGCCGCCGAGCGAATCGACGCCCGCGACGCCCGGCACGGTGCGCAGCTGCGGGCGGATGATCCAGTCCTGCGCCGTTCGAAGGTAAGACTCCTGCTCGACGGACGTGCGCAGCGGCATGCCTTCGGGCGTGAGATAGGCGCCATCCTTCTGCCAGCCGGGCTCGCCGGGGGAAGCGAGCTTATGCGGCTCCGTGAAGCGCACGCTCCACATGTAGATTTCTGAAAGGCCCGTGGCGACGGGGCCCATTCGCAATTCGACCTGCGGCGGAAAATCCTCGCGCGCTTGGCCAATGCGCTCATTCACCTGCTGGCGCGCAAAATAGATATCGACGCTGTCGGCGAAGACCGCTGTGATTTGAGCGAAGCCGTTGCGTGATAGCGAGCGTGTATATTCCAGACCCGGAATGCCGGCGAGGGCATTCTCAATCGGATAGGTGACCTGCTTCTCTATCTCGAAAGTGGAGAGCGCCGGCGCGCGGGCGTTGATCTGCACCTGGTTATTGGTGATGTCGGGGACGGCATCGATCGGCAGGTGGGCGAGCGCATAAAGCCCGAACGCGCCGACGAGCGCGACCAGCAATACGACCAGCCAGCGGCTATGAACCGAAAAGGCGATGATCCGCTGCATCATGGCGTCCGGCCGTCACTCCTCGGGGATTTCGCTCTTGCCCGCTTCGGCCTTGAGCACGAAAGTATTGGCGACGGCGATCGTCTCGCCAGGCTTGATGCCCTTGACGATCTCGACCGAACGCTCGTCGCCGTCGCCCAGTTCCACGACGCGCTTCTCGAAGCCATTCTTCACGCGGACGAAAACGACCGGCTCATTGTGAACGAGCTGGATGGCGGCGCGCGGGACTAGGACTTTCACCGGGCTTTGCTCGAGAGTAACCTCGGCGTTGAGCAGGACGCCAGGACGAAGCGCGAATCCCGGATTTTTGAAGGTTGCAATGACATCGCCAGTGCGCGTCTCCGGCGTGATCATCGCGTTGACGACCCGTACCCTGCCTTGAAAGCTTTGACCGTTTGTCGTCCTCAAGACGACCGGCTGGCCTTCACGCACGCTAGCGAGATTCGCGATTGGGACGGCAAGATCCGCCTCGACCTCGGAGAGGTCGGCCAGAACATACAGCTGGCTTTCGCTCGTCACGGGCTGACCCAAGCTTCCTAGGCGTTCAATGACCCGCCCCTTGATTTGCGCGTAAATTTCTTTCTCTCGTAGCCTTGAAATGGGTTGAGAAGAAAGCGCCGATATTTCTCCTTCGGAAAGATCCAGCGCGGCGAGCTTGCCACGCGCAAGATCGAGACGCAGCCTCGCCTCGGTGAAGGCTGCCTTGGCCTTGAGGAAAAGCTGCTCGGCGGTGATTTTCTTTTCGAAGAGCCCCTTCTCGCGCTGGAAGAGTTGCGACTGTAACTCGTAAGCAGCGAGCGCCGCGAGATACTCGCTCTTGGCGTCCGCCACCTCGCGTGAATCAATGATAGCGATGGTTTCGTTCTTCGCGACCTCATCGCCGAGCTTCTTGCGCATTTCGGCGACGACGCCCGAGACCTTGGCGGCGACGCGGGTAAGATGGTCTGGCTCTGGCATGAGGGCGGCGGGCACAGTAATTTGGCGCTTTATGAGGCCAGGGCCCGCACGGGCTGTGCCGATCTTGGCGGCGGAGATTTGGTCCTCAGTGAGCTGAATGATCGTTTCGGGCGTTTTTTGCTCAACAGGTTTAGGGACTTCCGTCCTTGGCGAAAAGACGAATCGCGCCGGCGCCCAAATCTGGGGGAACCACGAACCCAACAAGGCGCTTGCGAACATCGCTGCAACGAAGAGAAGCCAGCGGGAGGCTATTCTAGCGCTGCGCCATGCCCGCGCGACAAATGTCCGCCACGGCGCCCTCCCGCGATCGTGGTTTTCCACGTCGGCAGCTCCTAACTGCGTCTTGCTTCAACGACCCGGGCTGGCGCCGGGAGAATATTCTGGCTGGCGCCCCTCTCTGGACACGCTCAGCGTCGCCCCTCATATCAACCCTTAGCTGTCGATGCGCTGTCAGGAGCTGTTATCGATTTGACAGGAACAGTCGGGCATAATTGCTCATGGCCAAAATATTGCGACAAACCCGGGTCCGGGCGCTCTTCCTTCTTTCGGTGGGGTGGTTTGGCAGCGCCATGGCGCAGGACGAGTTCCGCAAGAAAGCCGAAGATCATGACGTTGCCCTCCGGGCTCTGGCGCGCCAGGAAATACTGCCGCTGGAGACGGTTCTCTCTGAGGTCCGCAAGACTGTTTCCGGCGAAATCGTCGGCGTTGAGCTGGAGCGTAACGGTGGGGTCTGGCTGTACGAAATCAAGATCATCGCGCCTGGGGATAACATGGTCGAAGCGGTCGTCGATGCACGAACAGCCAGGGTCGTAGAGACCAGAGGCCGGTAATGCGCATTTTGCTCGTAGAAGACGATCAGCGCATTGCTCGCAACGTTGCGGAAGCGCTCGTTGAAGCAGGGTATCTGGTCGACTGCGAAGGCGACGGCGAACAAGCTTGGTTCAAGGGCGACACTGAGGATTACTCAGCCGCCATTCTTGACCTTGGCTTACCCCGCCTGGACGGCCTCACGATCTTGAAAAGATGGCGCGCCAACGGCCGCGCGATGCCTATTTTGATCCTTACATCGCGCGACACCTGGACGGAAAGGGTCGAGGGGATAAATTCGGGCGCTGATGACTATCTGCCAAAGCCGTTCAAGATGGAGGAGTTGCTGGCGCGGCTTCGTGCAATCGTGCGTCGATCAACTGGACTCTTTGCGGCAGTCATTACAGTCGGCCCTTTGAGCCTCGACACACGTCAAATGCGACTGACCTGCGATGGTGTGCCGATTAGCCTCACCCCGCAAGAATATCGGCTGTTGAGTTATTTGATGCATCACTCCGGCCGAGTGGTGCCGCACGCAGAGTTGATGGAGCAGCTTTTTTCTCATGATTCAGACAAGAATGGCAATGCCATCGAAGTTTTGATTGGACGCGTCCGTAAGAAAATCGGGTTCGACTGCATCGAAACGCGCCGCGGTTTTGGCTACATTATCGGCGGGGACGGATGAGCAGCCGTTCCCTGCGACTGCGCCTCTTGGTCGCCGCCGCGATTTCGCTGATTGTCGCCCTGCTTCTTGCAGGGGGAGCGCTAGTTGGCGTCTTTGAACGTTATGTTGTTCGCCGCGTCGCAGCTGAACTGGACACTTACGTTCGCCAGCTCGCGGCGAGCGTTTCCCTGTCGTCGGATGGTTCGCTTCAGATCGGTCGGCAGTTGGCGGATCCCCGCTTCGATGCGCCATTGAGCGGTCTTTACTGGCAAGTTAGCGACGACGCCACCGGAGCTAAGTTGCGTTCACGTTCACTATGGGACCATATAATTGAACTTCCCAATGATCCACTGAAGCCGGGAGGAGTCCACCGTCACGATTTGCCCGGACCGAACGGCGAAACGCTTTTCGCCAGCGAACGCGGCGTCATCTTTACCGTTGGGGAGGAGAGACATCTTCTCAGGATCATAGCCGGCCTAGATCGCAAGGAAATTATCGAGGGGCGACGCGAATTTGCCGGCGACGTCGCCCAGTCTCTGGCAATCCTGGCCATTGGATTACTCCTGGCTGCGTGGGGACAGATTGCCATCGGTCTGAGACCTTTGGAAGCCGTCCGCCGCAGCGTAAACGCCGTGCGTTCCGGTGAGCAAAAGACGGTCCTTATCGACGGTCCAGACGAGATTATGCCACTCGTCGCCGAGGTCAATTCACTCCTTGAAGCAAAGGCGAAGGCGCTTGAAGCAGCCAAGGCGCGCGCGGCCAACCTGGCCCATGCCCTCAAGACGCCGCTAACGGTCTTGGCCACAGACGCCGATCGGCTATCGCGAAAAGGTGAAATAGAAATTGCAAGCGAACTGCATGACCTTGCCTTTGGCATGCGCCGTCAGATTGATCGTGAGCTTTCCAGGGCGCGTGTGCAATCGACCGCTGCAACGGCAAAACAGTCGACGGTCGTGCGTGACGTAATCGAAGGCGTGATCAAGACGCTGTCCCGTAGCCCCAAAGGGGCAAGCGTTTCTTGGATGATTGAGATACCCAACAACATAAAAACGAGCGTCGCTGAGGAAGACGCGACCGAACTGTTTGGCGTGCTCTTGGACAACGCCCTCAAATGGTCACGGTCCGAAGTCCGCGTCGCCGGAGCAGGAGGAGACCGCCTATGCGTCGTTATCGAAGATGACGGCCCCGGGGTGTCAGCGGACCAACTGGCCAAACTTGGTCAGCGAGGGATCAGGCTCGATGAAACCATCGAAGGTTCAGGGCTCGGCCTCGCGATCGCAGCCGACATCCTCGAGGCCTACGGCGGCGAGTTAAGATTCAGGACGCTTCAGCCCCACGGGCTGCAGGTGGCTGTCACATTGCCTGCCGCCTCTGGCGATAGCTTGCGCGCGCTAAAATGACGCCGACATGCCGGCAAATGAAAGCCTCGCGGAAGGTTGAGGGCGCTGGGGAGGCTGAGGCCGTTATTAAACCAGGAGATCGCATGCGCAGGAGCGTGAATCGCCGCCGTGGTTTCCGTAAATCCGGCTCGCTATTGGCGAGCTTTGTAACCTTGCCGGTTAAACCCTTGTTCTTGGCCTTGTCTATTTTGAGTTCGCTCAGCACGCCGGCGTTTGCACGAACCGATTTCTTAGCCGCGTGCCGCACCGGCGAGATCGAGACGCGGATCGCCGCCTGCGCGGAAGTTATTTCGCGCGGAAGAGGGGGGACAAAGCGAAATCAACTCTTCGCCTATATCAGTCGGGCCGCCGCTTATCGGACTAAGGGCGATTCTGACCGAGCCCTCGCCGATCTCGACAAGGCGCTGCGGCTCAGCCCGAAATCGGCGCCCGCCCTTTTGGAGCGTGGGTCGATCTATCGTGATCGAGGCGATTTTGATCGCGCCATCGCCGATTACGGCGCGGCGATCTCAGCGCAACCCAAATCCGCAACGGCCTTCTTTGGCCGGGCCGAATCTTATCGCGCGAAGAACAACCTAGACAGCGCCATCGCCGATTACGACGTCGCGCTGCGTCTCGACAAAAGCCTGGCGATGGCTCGCAGAGGCCGCGCGACCGCCTATCGAGATAAGGGCGACCTCGACAGGGCGCTAGCCGACTTTGACGCAGCGTTGACGCTCGATCCAAAATCCGCCCCCACGCACGTCTTGCGCGGCGCCATCTATCATTCCAAGGGCAATCTCGACCGAGCTATTGCGGACTACGACAAAGCCATTGAGCTCGACCCGCGCTATGCGAGCGCCTTCGTAGAGCGGGCAAACGCCTTTCGGGACAAGCACGAACTCGAGCGCGCGAAGCAAGACCTCGAAGCCGCGTTAAAACTCAACCCTCGACTCGGCCCAGCGAAAGTCGCGCTGTATTGAGCGGCCGCATGATTGTGCTGGACACCGCCCCGTCCATCTCGCCCGGCGAGATCATCAGCGCCGTTCGCCGCACCGGCATGACCGCCGACGAATGGCGCCTCGAAGGCCGGGAACCTTCGGACGCCAGCGAGCGGCGGCGCCGTCAGCAAGTCTGGTTCACGGGCCTCAGTGGATTGTTCGTCGCAGCCGGATTCGTCATTCACATATGGCTCGCCGGCGGCTTTGGCGAAGCGCTGAGGCTTCTGGGGGGCCATGACGGAAAGTCCATGCCATTGCCAGAGGCGGCCGCCTACGCGCTGGCGGTCGTCTTCGGCGTGCGTTTCGTCATTGTCAAAGCCTGGTATGCGGCGCTCGGCTTGCGACCCGATATGAACCTCTTGATGGTGATCGCCGTTGCCGGCGCTGTCGCCATCGGCGAATGGTTTGAAGCGGCGACCGTGTCGTTCTTGTTCGCACTCTCGCTGACGTTGGAAAGCTGGAGCGTCGCGCGGGCGCGCCATGCCATCTCCGCCCTTCTTGATCTTGCGCCACCCACTGTCCGGCTCTTGCGTCCAGATGGATCGGAAGCGGACGCGCCGGCGGCGGAAATTCGGCCGGGCGACCGCTTCGTCGTTCGCGCCGGCGAGCGTATTGCGCTCGACGGCCGCGTCGTGATGGGCGTCAGCGCCGTAAATCAGGCGCCGATCACTGGCGAAAGCGTGCCTGTGGAGAAGGAACCGGGCGCCGACGTCTTTGCCGGCACGATAAATGGCGACGGCGCGCTAACGGTGGAAGCGACGCGCGCGGCCGAGAACACCCTGCTCGCCCGCATTATCCGCATGGTGGAAGAGGCGCATGCTCGGCGCGCTCCCTCGGAGCAATGGGTGGAACAATTTGCCCGCGTTTATACGCCGTCCGTCATGGCGTTTGCGATCGTCGTTTTTCTCGGGCCGCCGCTCGCATTCGGGGGAGCATGGAATGATTGGTTCTATCGCGCGCTTGTCCTGCTGGTGATCGCCTGTCCCTGCGCCTTAGTGATCTCTACGCCCGTGTCCATTGTCGCGGCGCTCGCTTCATCAGCTCGAGCCGGCGTGCTGGTCAAGGGCGGGGCTTATCTCGAGCTTCCCGCCCGGCTGAAAGCCGTAGCCATGGACAAGACGGGAACGATTACGCGCGGCGAGCCGGAGGTCGTCCGTGTTGTGCCGTTCGGGACGCATACGGACGCTGAATTGTTGGCGCGTGCGGCGGCGCTCGAGGCCCGTTCCACGCACCCGCTGGCGCGCGCCATTCTCCACAAGGCGCAAGAGCGGGTGGGCGTCATTGCGCCAGCGACGGAAGTCCAGGCGCTTAAAGGAAAGGGCCTGACAGGCATGTTTGACGGCGAGCCGTTCTGGCTCGGTTCGCATCGCTATGTCGTCGAGCGCGGCCAGGACACGCCCCAGTCCGCAGAACTGGCGGAAGCATTGGAGGGGGATGGCAAGACCGTGATCGTTGTCGGCAATGCGAGGCATGTCTGCGGACTCATCGCCGTCGCCGACACAATTCGCCCCGAAGCTGGCGAAATCGTCCGGCAGCTGCATGCCGCCGGCGTCGCGCATATCGTCATGTTAACGGGAGACAACCGGGTCACAGCCGAAGCCATTGCGCGTGAAGTTGGCGTCGACGAGGTATATGCGGAATTGTTGCCAGAGGACAAAGTTAAGAAGATTGACGAACTGGTTGGCCGTTATGGCGTCGTCGCAATGGTTGGCGACGGCGTAAATGATGCGCCAGCGCTAGCTCGCGCCAGTCTCGGCGTCGCTATGGGCGCGATTGGCTCCGACGCCGCGATCGAAACAGCCGACGTCGCGCTGATGACCGACGACATCTCGAAGTTGCCCTGGCTGGTTCGTCACGCGAAGCGGACACTTGCAATTATCCGGCAGAACATAGCCTTCTCGCTCGGCGTCAAGGCCATCTTCATGGCGCTCACTTTCGCCGGCTTGGCCACCCTTTGGGGCGCCATCGCCGCTGACGTCGGCGCGTCGCTTGTGGTTATCGCCAACGCGCTGCGGCTCTTGCGGCCGACTCCTGTCCCTCACACAGGCTCGCCTCCGTGAGGATTGCAGCTTACCCCATGCTACGTCATGGCTCCGGCTCCGCGCTGCTTTCGCCCGACGAACCCCCTTTGTCGAACCTCGAAAAGGATAATCATGGAGGCAGGACAGTCGCACGGGCCGGCAACGCCATCGGGAAGCGCTGCGGGGCGGCATAAGAGAGGGCTCGTCAGCGCTCTCGCTCTCGCCGTGGCGTTCATGGCGGTCGAGGTGATTGGCGGTCTGTGGACGGGCAGCCTTGCGCTGCTCGCGGATGCGGCGCATATGTTGACCGACGCCGCCGGCTTGGCTTTAGCGCTCATCGCTATCCGTTTCGCGGAGCGCCCGGCGACGCCTCAGAACACTTATGGCTATGTCCGAATGGAGGTTTTATCGGCGCTGACGAACGCCGTGGTTCTCCTGTTGCTGACCAGCTACATCTTATACGAAGCTTACCAGCGCTTCCTGGACCCGCCTGAAATTCTAGGCGCGCCCATGCTGGGCGTGGCCCTTGTTGGCCTTGCGGTCAACTTGATCAGCATGAAGCTCCTCTCCGCCGGCTCGTCGGAAAGCCTCAACGTCAAAGGGGCATATTTCGAAGTCCTGAGCGACATGCTTGCGTCGCTCGGCGTCATTATCGCTGCGGCGATCGTCATGCTCACCGGCTGGCCGCTGGCCGATCCAATCATCGGAGCGGGCATTGGGCTCTTCATCATTCCTCGCACATGGATCTTGTTGAAACAGGCGGTCCATATTCTGATGGAGGGCACGCCGCCGGATGTCGACATTGCGCTGCTTGAGCGAAAACTCGCCGAAATTCCCGACGTGACAGCCGTGCACGATCTGCACGTCTGGACGATTACCTCCGGCATAGACGCGATGAGCTGCCATCTCGTCGTGACGGATATGGCGCAGGCACGGACGGTCCTTCTCGCGGCCAACAACGTGATGAAGAATGACTTTCGCATAACGCACGCGACGATCCAAATCGAGGATCAGAATTTACGAGAGGTTGAAGGTGAGTTGAAGCTGTAAACGCAACGACAAAACGTGACAGAAGGCTACATCAGGGGACAGGAGTGCGAGCGGCCCTCTTTTGCGCTCACGTGAGTGCTGCCGTACCGCCCAGATGGATAACGAAAGATCTGAAAAAATTCATCCGTCGTTCATGGTGCGAGGACCAAGTTATTTACGAATGATTTAGGAGAGGGTCATGAGACAATCCGGCAAGATTGGTTGCGCGTGCGCCGCCGCAATCACTTCGTTGTTTGCCACGGTCATTGCGACGAGCGCCGCCCGCGCCGCGCCTTTTATACAAACTTTGCCAGACGCATCCGGCGTCAGTGTGGAGAAGGTAGGTTGTGGGTGGGTTAATGGCTGGAACGGTCCGGCGTGGGTTTGCCAACCGGATTATGGGCACCATGATTACCACCCGGGTCACTGGGACGCTCATGACGATCATTATGATTAGCATGAGCATGACGGTGAGATAACCGAGCCGCACTCCCATTGGCACCGACACGAGCCGCTGTGGCATGCGCACGCCCACTACCCTGACGTTTATCATCGGCATCGGCATCGGCATTGAGCCAAGATCACGAGCACAATGGGCATGGGCGTGACCATTCCCACGACGACGGCCATCACGAACATTACCACGGAGCGGGACATGTTCACGCGCCCGCGAGCTTCGGGAAAGCCTTCGCGATTGGCGTCGCCCTCAATGTCGGATTTGTGATTATCGAGGTCGCCTACGGTGTCCTCAGCAATTCCGTCGCTCTACTTGCGGACGCAGGCCACAATCTCGGCGACGTGCTCGGGCTGCTCGTTGCTTGGACAGCAAGCGCGCTGGTCAAGCGCGCTCCGTCTGCTCGCTTCACTTATGGCCTGCGCGGCTCTTCGATTCTGGCCGCGCTGTTCAACGCGATATTCTTGCTGCTGACCGTAGGCGCGATTTCATGGGAAGCAATTCTGCGATTCAGCAATCCTCAGCCGATGTCTGGCAAGACGGTGATGATCGTGGCCGCGATTGGCGTCGTTATCAATGGCGTCACGGCATTACTGTTTGCTGCCGGTCGCAAAGGCGATCTCAATGTGCGGGGAGCCTTCGCGCACATGGCGGCGGACGCGCTCGTCTCGGCGGGCGTCGTGGCCGCCGGTCTCGTGATCTTTCTGACCGGCTGGGTCTGGCTTGATCCTCTGGTCAGTCTCGCGATCAATGCAGTCATTGTCTCGGGTACATGGGCGCTGCTGCGAGATTCTGTCGGCATGTCGATGGCGGCGGTTCCCATGCAAATCGACCCCGCCGAGGTGCGTCGATTCATCGAAGGGCGTGCGGGAGTCGCGAGCCTTCACGATCTGCATGTCTGGCCGATGAGCACAACGGAGATCGCGTTAACATGCCACCTGGTGATGCCGGGAGGGCACCCGGGCGACGCCTTCATTCATGGCTTGTGCGAGGAGTTATCCGCCCGGTTCAAGATCAACCACGCAACCGTCCAAATTGAGGTTGACCAGCATCTTGCCTGTGCGCTTGCGCCTGACGATGTGGTCTAGCGGTGATGGCCGATGCCGGTTGCGCGCTGACAACTTCACGCAATTCGAGAGACGGGGCAAGAGTTTCCTGAAACCAGCTAACCTCGTTAAATCTTTTCCTTCCATCAGTTCTCGTCTAGAATGAAACATTCAAAGTCTCGCTCGTCGCCGTATCGCCAATCTTTCAGATCGTAGCGATAGCAACGAGGGGGGGGTGATCGCAGCGACCAGCGTAAGTGACGCATGGCGTCGCGTCTCGGCCTAACACCCTAGCCGTCCCCTTTGCTGGCCTAGCGAAGGACGAGGTCAGGGCCGCAATCGTGAACAAGACGCCAAGAACAATCGGCGCAACCGGACGTCTTGCGTTGAGATGCGGTGCGCTCCTGCTTTCTGGGACTCGATAAATGCTAATGTTGGATTCGTCCCTTTAATTCGCCTCGGCCTCACCCTTGGTGGTGTAGACGTTTTCCCAATGGACTTGTCGGTAGCCGTAGTCCTTGCAGCTGATCGTCAGTGATGATGCGGGTTTTCACCACGAGCAATCATGAGATGGTGCATCTGATGATGCATGCCCCGCGTCATCACACCGAGGAAGCCGAGCCCCCGCAACTTGGCGGCGTCGCTGGCGGGTGGGCGCACAATCAGAGATGCGCCTCCCTCGATTTCGGACGCTTCAAAGCCCCAGCCGTCCACGCCGTTCATCGTCTCCGCGTGGGCTATCACCATGCGACGAACCGAGTCCCGAACCCCGCCTGAACCCGTGATGATGAGCCGGATTCCGCCGTCAACCGGCTCGCTTTTCACGTCGGCTGCCAGTGTGACGTTGTTCATGTCGATGAGATGCTGCCGGAGCGCGTCGATATTCACTTTTGACCAATCGGTCTTGGGGTCGGCTTCTAGAATTCCGACGATTTCTTGAATCGCCGCGAATGCGTCCTGCCCGGACTGTGTCGGCCCATTACCGGTTGCGCCCTGTTCATGCATCATATGATGATGCTGCATCATCTGGTGATCGGCTCCGCCGCCGCTTTGGCGGTCAGGATTCGACTGTGCAAACGAAGCGGCAGGGATGAGGCAGGCGACAATGGCCAAGGCGCGGATCATGGAGCTCTCCTTCAATTGAGAGTCGTTGGCCACGACGGCGCATGCCAAAGCATGATTGTAATCATGCTATCGTAACTGGCCCATCCTGTTAGATGGGTTCTCAGGACGCGAATACAACTTCGCAGCCGGAACCGTGGAAATGCAAAAAAAGATCGCTAAGCGGAACACATGGCCAGCGGTGTTGGTCATGCATTCAGACGCCAGCATGATCGTGAGGATGCGCGTCGTCTGCGACGGGTCAGGCCAGCTTATCTGGGGCGGTTGGATTTCGGCACTCTGGAATCAGCAAGAGAAGAGCGATGCTGCCAACCACAGCAGAGGCGACGCCGTAATAGAACACGGCCGCATGGCCGGCTTTGTCCCAAAGCACCCCTGCGACCACACTGGCGACGAGTTGTAGCAGGCCTATGGTCGTGCTGTACCAGCCGATGCCTCCAGCGCGCAGATGCTCCGGCACGAAATCCGACGCGAGCGCCTTGCCGACGGAACGAAAAATCCCTTCATACAATCCGTAGAAAACGAATGCTCCCGCTACCAAAAAAATATTTCTTGTCAGCGCAAAGCCAAGATAGGCAAGCGCGAAAATAATGAAGGAGGCTAGCAACACATTTCTTCTTCCCCATCGGTCAGAAAGAGTCCCGGCCGGATAGGAAATCAGTGCAGCAACGAGATTGAACCCAGCATAAAT
The DNA here is from genome assembly GCF_038070105.1 of Methylocystis sp. IM3. NCBI lineage: Bacteria > Pseudomonadati > Pseudomonadota > Alphaproteobacteria > Hyphomicrobiales > Methylocystaceae > Methylocystis > Methylocystis sp. IM3. The sequence continues at coordinate 149,513 of NZ_JBBPBZ010000001.1, forward strand.
CAGAATCGTGGTCTCGAGGGACGCGCCAAGGTCTTGCGTGCGAAGGATCAGAAACGAGTTGCTTGAGTTGCCGAGTCCAAACAAGGCTATCACCAGCAAATACTTCCAATAACTTTTCGGAAATTGCCACAAGCTGGCGTCGATTTTCGACTTGGCGGTTGCCGCTGCGGGGCGCTCCGTCACAAGCAGAACCATAACGAAGGCCAGAAGGCCGGGAATGAGCGCGACATAGAAAATGGTGCGTATCTCAACATGCAAGGAATAGAGGAGGAACGCGGCCAAGATCGGCCCCAGAAAAGCGCCTGCATTGTCGCCGATGCCTTCGAGCCCGAAGGCTCTGCCTCTGTTGCCGTCGTCGACCGAAGATGCGATCAGCGCGTCACGCGGCGCGGAGCGGATGCCGGACCCCAGCCGGTCGAGCAATCGCGCGCCGAAAACGCCTTGCCACGCCGTGGCAAGCCCCATCAGAGGCTTGGCGACCATCGCCAACAGATAGCCGACGAGGGCAATCGTTTTTCGCTTTTGCAACTTATCCGACAGCGCGCCGGAAAAGCCTTGCACCACGTTCTGCGTGGCCTGAGCTAGACCATCGATCAGGCCAACGATGCTTCCGGATGCCTGTAGCGTCTGAGTCAGAAACACGGGCAGGACCGGGTAGAGCATCTCCGTCGAGATGTCGGCGAATAGGCTGCCGAAGGCCAGCAGAAACGTGTTTCTTGAGAGCCCCGAATAGAATCGTCGGCCGGTCAAGGAGGCCATGCGGAACCCCGGTTGTTGCGTACGCTTGCGCTTAAATGAAAGTCTGAACCTGCTTCACGGTAAGCGCAATCCAATTCCCTGCGCACGATTATAGATGGGCTAAAGCCTGCGCCTACTATGTCGCCTGACGATTGCACGCCCGTTTGAAATAGGTTGACACGGAGAAGCATCGCACTAACGTTATCTTAAACCGATATCGGATTTCGATCATGATCCGGGGCGATGCGCAACAAATTTCTCTATGCCGGTCTGATCCGGCTCCATGTTCTCCATCACGCCGCGAAAGAGCCGATCTACGGCCTCGCTATGATCGAGGAACTGGAACGGCATGGTTACAAGATCAGCGCCGGCACGCTCTATCCCATCCTGCACGGCCTCGAAGGCAAAGGATATCTGACCTCGACCGAAGAGAGGATCGGCAGCACGGCCCGGCGCATGTATCGTGCAACGCCCGCAGGAGCCAAGGCGCTTTCTGCGGCAAAACTCAAGGTGCGGGAATTGTTCGGAGAGCTATTCGAGGACGACCCCGCCGCCTGAGTGGCCTCAGGGCTGCGGAGTCAATCTTCATCATAAAAGGGAGACGCCGATGATCGAATTTGACAACGCACGTCGCCGCCTGGTCATCGCCGCCGGCGCGGGGCTCGTGCTGGCAGGGGCCAACCCTCAAATTGTTCGGGCCGCCGAAAAACGCGACGAAGACAAAGAAAAGGAAGTCGGCGCGGTCGAAGACCTGATGCGCGAGCATGGCGTCATTCGCCGCGCCATCCTCGTCTATCGTGACATGGCCGCGAAGCTGCGGACAAAGCCGGCCAGCCTCGATCCCGACCTGATCCACCGCACGGCAATGATGTTTCGCAACTTCGGCGAGGACTATCACGAGAAAAAACTCGAAGAGACGCACATCTTCCCGACGATCAAGAAGGTCGGGGGGCCGGCGGCGGCCTATGTCGATGTTCTAATCGCCCAACACCAACGCGGCCGGGAGCTCACGGATTACATCCTCGCCGTCGTCGGCAAAGGGGCGATAGCAGCCGGCGACGCCGAGGCGCTGGCGCGTGTCTTGGATAGTGTCGAACTTATGTATGAGCACCACGCCGCGCGCGAGGATACCGTTGTCTTTCCGGCGTGGAAGGGCGCGCTCTCGGCGCATCAACTCGACGAAATGGGTGAGACGTTCGAAGACATCGAATATCAGCAATTCGGCAAGGACGGGTTTGAAGACGCCGTGGCGCAAATCGCGCTCATTGAACAGGCGCTCGGTATGGCCGAGATCGCGCAATTCACTGCGCCGCCGCCACCAAAAGCATGAGTCCTTATGAACGTGGACGTCGACGCGACGCCCTATAGAGGGCGTCGTTCCTTTCTTGAAGTGCTTTGGGTGTTCCTCCGGCTTGGGGTGACGAGCTTTGGCGGTCCAATCGCACATCTGGGCTATTTCCGCGCCGAATTCGTCGAGCGCCGCAAATGGCTCGACGAAGCGGCCTACACCGACATCATCGCGCTCTGCCAATTCCTGCCCGGGCCAGCGAGCAGTCAGGTCGGCATTATTCTCGGCATGTTGCGCGCCGGGTTGCCGGGCGGACTTGCGGCATGGCTCGGTTTCACCATGCCTTCGGCCCTCGCGCTCGTCGCCTTCGCTTATGGCGTCGGCAGGCTCGGCGATATATCGCAGGTTGCATGGCTGCATGGCCTGAAAATCGTTGCCGTTGCCGTTGTCGCCCAGGCGATTTGGGGCATGGCGCGAAGCCTTTGCCCTGATCGGGAACGGGTGACGCTCGCCGTCGCGGCGACTTTGCTCACCTTGGCCATTCCTTCGGCAATCGGCCAGATTGCGGCCATTGTGGCAGGAGGCGTCATCGGCTGGCGTTTCCTCCCCAGCAGGAATGACGCGAAAGCTGCGCCGCTCGGGATTCCTGTCGGTCGTGCGACTGCAATCGCCTCTCTCGCCTTGTTCACGGCGTTGCTCTTCGGGTTGCCGCTGCTGGCAACGGCAACCTCCAATCACACGATCGAGCTTATCAGTAGCTTCTATCGTTCGGGCTCGCTCGTCTTCGGCGGCGGGCATGTCGTGCTGCCGTTGCTGCAACAAGCCGTCGTGCCGCGCGGCTGGATCAGCAACGATGCGTTCCTTGCCGGCTACGGGGCGGCGCAAGCCGTTCCCGGCCCGCTCTTCACTTTCGCCGCCTATCTGGGGACGGCGATGAAGTCCGCGCCGAATGGTTGGACGGGCGGCCTCATCTGCCTCGCGGCGGTCTACCTGCCATCCTTTCTCCTTCTCATTGGCGCGTTGCCGTTTTGGGTCGCTCTACGTCATCGCATGGGGGTGCAGTCCGCGCTCAAAGGCGTCAATGCGACGGTTGTCGGCATCTTGCTTGGGGCGCTTTATACGCCGGTCTGGACGAGCGCGATTTTCAGCCCAGCGGATTTTGGGCTGGCGGCGCTCGCTTTTTTGCTGCTGGTGTTTTGGCGAGTGCCGCCTTGGCTGGTGGTCTTAATTGGCGCGGTCGGCGCAACTGCGCTCGCAGCAGTCGCATAAGTTCCATTCTGTTATACGGGTCGTCTATCGGAACATTTCAGTTCTGGCGAAGTGGCTTGCTATCCTGGCGCACTTTTTATCCCTTCGCTGTGTTGGGATTCCCATTTTCCCTGGTCGGCGGCGCGGTCCAACTATCGACTGCGATTTACTATCCGATCGTCGGCGTCATTTTGTTGCTGTCGGCTGCGCAGATGGTCCGCTCAGCGACAAAAATGAGCGTCAAGCACTTTTCACCGCCTACGCAACCTCCGTTCCTTCCTGCTTTGCTGACCGGCGCGGCAATAGGGTTCATATCCGGCACGACGGGAACTGGAGGCGGTATCTTCCTTGCGCCCGCGATCCTGTCGATGAACTGGGTCAGTTTGCGCCGTACAGCGGCGGTGACGGCCGCATATAACCTGCTTAACTCAGCGGCCGCGCTGATTGGCGCGTACAGCATTCTTAGTTCAACACCGCAGGCGTTGCCAGTCTGGCTTGTTGCTGTCGGCGCAGGGGGCACGATCGGATCATTTGTAGGTAGCCGCTATCTGCCCGACAGCGGACTGCGGTACATCTTAGCGATGATTCTCTTCGCTTCCGGCATGAAGCTCGTCCTCACCTGAAGTTGCAAATCTTTGATCAAAAACCCATAATTCGAGGAGATGAAAGGTGCGGTGAATCGATCGCCTACGACTGGCTTCTGGCGTGGGACTATGGCGCTTCTTGTGGCGATTGCCGGCGCCGCAGCCGCGCGGGTTCTGATGGGGTCGCCTCTGCCCTCCTCGGCGACCGGGCGGATGGCTGTGACCCTGGGCTTCCCCTCGGTGAGCATGCCGGTCTTGTCGACGACAACCGTATCGATCTTCTGGAACCGCTCCAAAGCCTCCGCATTCTTGATGAGCACGCCGGACTGAGCGCCAAGCAATGCCGGCCATTATGGACATTGGCGTCGCAAGACCAAGCGCGGGTTAGAATCGTCGTCGGGTTCGAGCAAAAGATTTTGCGCATGGACTGCAGGAGAAGCCCGCGCTCCCGCGCGACTCGAGACCAACATTCGATGATTGGGGGCAAGGATTTCGTCGACCGTAAAAGACACGCGCTCGACCCGATGATGGTTGATCAACTGCACGAGAAAAGGCGGAGACTCAGGGTCTTGTTGCGGAGGTATTGATTTTTATGCTTCATGCATCGCCAACGGCGACTGGCAGCTCAGCGGAACGCCACTCGGGAAAACCATCCTCCAGCCTGTGCGCCTCGAAGCCGCGCGCGCGCAACGCCGCAACCGCCTCGTAGGAGAGAACGCAGAATGCGCTGCGGCAGTAAGCGACGATCTCTTGCGAGCGATTAAGTTCCGAGAGCCGCGCTTCGAGCGCATGAAGCGGAATATTCAACGCGCCAGGCACATGCCCTAAGGCAAATTCATCTTCGGGCCGAACATCAAGCACGGTGACGGTCCCCGCGCGCAGTCGCTCCGCCAGCTCTTCGCGAGAAACCGGCTCCAGGCTGTCGCGATCGTCAAAATAGCTACGCACGATCCGCTCGACCTCGGCCACATTGCGTTCGGCGATCCTGCGTAAAGCAGCGAGCACATCGAGAACCCCGTCATCGGCAAGCCGGTAATAGACGAATTTGCCGTCGCGCCTTGGGCTCACCATGCCCGCGCGCCGCATCTGTTGAAGGTGCTGCGAGGCATTGGCGATCGAGAGGCCGGTCTTTTGCGCAAGGATTTCGACGCTGCGCTCGCCCTGGGCGAGCTGCTCCAGCAGTTCGAGACGATGCGCGTGCCCAAAAGCTCTAGCAACGGCGGCAAACTCCGCGAATAGCGCCTGTTTCGGACTTTGGGTTGACATAAGATCTCTTGTCTCTATCATTCAAGCGAGTAATTGAATATTGTCCAAGCGCTTTGTCAAGGCATGCATCCGTCCCCAGGCGCTGGCGGACAAGGAAAGGTGGAGCCCCCCCCATGATTTTGCGCCAGTTCCTGCACTCCAGCCCTGTCGCTGCTTCCTACCTTTTCGGCTGCGGCGGGCGCGCCGCCGCGGCGGTCGTCGATCCGGTCGGCGACATCGGCCCTTATGTTCGGGCCGCGGAAGAGGGCGGCATGCGCATTCGCTACGTCATCGATACGCATCTGCACGCCGATCACGTCTCGGCGGGTCGTGAGCTCGCTGAAGCGACCGGCGCGGAATATGTGCTCTTTGCCGAAGCGAAAGCGGCCTTCCCCTTCCGTGGCGTTCGCGACGGCGAGGTGTTGGAGCTTGGCAATGTTTCAGTCCAGGTCCTGCACACGCCGGGGCACACGCCCGAGCATATCTCGCTTGTCGTTACCGATCGCACGCGCGCCGACGAGCCTTGGTTCGTATTGACCGGCCACACGCTGATGGTCGGCGATCTCGGCCGAACCGAACTCGCCACGAGCGCGGAGGAAGGCGCGCGCGCTTTGTTCCGCTCGGTGCAGAGCCTCAAGGCCCTGCCGGACTATCTCGAAATCTTGCCCGGAGCCTATTCCGGCTCGGTCTGTGGCCGCAGCTTAAGCGGCAAGCCGACCTCGACGATCGGCTTTGAGAAACGCCACAACAAGGCGTTTCGCATCGACGACGAAGACGCCTTTGTGCGCGCCATGGTCGCCGATATTCCGCCGCCACCCGCGCAAGCGGCTGAAATCCGCGCGGTTAATTCCGGCTCGAGGGTAGTTGCGGAATGAGCGTGATCGACACCGGCGCGCCCGCGCGCGCCGCCTCCGGCGTAACGCTTGGGCTACGGGCCAACTGGCGGCAGTTCGCGCTGCTCGTTTTGATCAACGCCTTTGTCGGCGGCATGGTCGGAATCGAGCGCACGGTCGTGCCGTTGATCGGTTCGGAGGAATTCCACCTTGCGTCGACCACGCTCGTGGTCTCCTTCATCGTCAGCTTCGGCGTGGTCAAGGCCTTCGCCAATCTCGTCTCGGGGCATTTCGCCGACGTTTGGGGCCGCAAACGCGTGCTGATCCTCGGCTGGCTGGTCGGCCTGCCAGTTCCCTTCATGATCATGTGGGCCCCGAGCTGGGGATGGATTGTCGCCGCCAATGCGCTGCTCGGCGTCAATCAGGGCTTCGCCTGGTCGATGACCGTCATCATGAAAATTGACCTCGTGGGGCCGAAGTCGCGGGGCCTGGCGGTCGGCCTCAATGAGTTCGCGGGCTATCTCGCGGTCGGCGTCACCGCGTTTCTCACTGGCTATCTCGCGTCGGAGTATGGGCTGCGCCCGACGCCGATTTATTTGGGCGTCGGCTACGCGATTGCGGGCACGCTGCTCTCCATTCTTCTTGTTCGCGACACGCGCGCCCATGTCCGCGCGGAGATCGGCGACGTTCCAAATCAAGCTGCCGCAATGGGATTTTGGGAGGTGTTTACGCTGACCTCCTTCCGCGATCGCAATCTCTTCGCCGCCTCTCAAGCCGGACTGGTGAACAATCTTAACGACGGCATGAGCTGGGGCATTTTTCCGCTGTTTTTCGCGGCCTTCGGACTCGGCGTGGAGCGGATCGGCATTCTCAAAGCAGTGTATCCGGCGACATGGGGCGTTCTCCAAATCGCGACCGGCCCTTTGAGCGATCGCTGGGGACGCAAAGGCCTGATCGTCGCGGGGATGTGGGTCCAGGCCGCTGCTCTGTTCCTCACGGCTTTTACGCGCGATTTTCATTACTGGCTGATTGGCAGCCTGCTTCTGGGCCTGGGAACCGCCATGGTCTATCCGAGCCTGATCGCCGCTGTTTCCGACGCGTCGCATGCCAGCTGGCGGGCGCGTTCGCTCAGCGTCTATCGCTTTTGGCGCGATCTCGGCTACGCGATTGGCGCACTTTCCGCCGGCGTCATCGCTGATCTCTACGGGATGGCATGGGCGATCGGCGCAATCGCCACGCTGACATTTATCTCCGGCCTGATCGTCGCTCTGCTTATGCGCGGTCCCCGGCCTGGCTTGAGCGGAACTAATGACAACAGCGGTAAGGAGGAAGCCCATGAACGGCCGCACGACACTTATGGCGGCGTCAAGCTCCGCACTGATCCTGCAACCCGCTTGGAGTTGGGCGCAGACAGCAACCGAGCCCAACAAATATGATTGGTATCACATGTCGCCTATGATGTGGCGCGGGTATGGCATGATTTTTGGCCCGCTGTTCATGATCCTGGCGCTCGCCGTGGTGATCGCGGTCGTTGTTCTTCTCGTGCGTTGGATTGGCGGACCGGGGTATGGAGCGCAACCGCCGTATCAACCGCCTCCAGGACGCGCCCTCGACATTCTCAAAGAGCGTTTCGCCCGTGGCGAAATTAATAAGGAAGAATTCGAGGAGCGCCGACGCGTGCTAGACCAGTAATGAAATGAGCACGGGGACGCATCGCCGGAAGCAGCAGGCGGCGGGGTTGGTCGAGTCCTACGCCCGCTGGCGATCGAGCAACCTCGGCCAGATCACCGATGCTCTAGAGCAACAGCTTCTGTTTGAACTTCTCGGGTCCGTCGCCGGGATGACGTTACTTGATGTCGGTTGCGGCGATGGCGCCCTTGCGTCGAAACTTGCCCGGCGTGGCGCCGTCGTAACTGGCCTTGACCCGGACCCGGTAATGATCGCCGCCACGCGACGGCGGGCCGTGATCGAGAATGTTCAATTGCGGCTCGTCGAGGGGAAGTCCGAGACGCCGCCATTCCGAGACGCGGAGTTCGACCGAGTTCTTGCGGTTGCGGCGCTCTGCTTCGTTCCCCATGCCGAGCGGGCCATTGCGGAAATGGCCCGCGTGCTGAAGCCGGGAGGGCGGCTCATTATCGGGGAACTCGGCGGCCGAAGTCTATGGGCGGCCTATCGACGCGTCCGTGGCTGGCTTGGCCATCCATTATGGCAAGCGGCTAGATTTCGCTCACAGGCGGAACTTAGCCAACTTGTTAGCAGCGCGGGACTCGACGTCCTTGAGATGCGCGGGGCCGCCTATTATCCGCCATGCGGGACGGCGGCGCGGCTGCTTGCCGTTGTCGATCCGTGGCTCGGGCGGCGAACAACTCTCGGAGCAGCCTTTATCGCCCTATCAGCGACGAAGCCAACCGGCGCGGTCCATGCCAGGGAGAGAGAAATGAACGTGCCGCCAATCCTCTCCCAGAAGCATGATGACGCGCCGTCCGCCTCCACGCCCAAAAGTCTGTTGCCGGAATCGCGTCGCGAGAAGGGCCTGAACTTCTACGAGCGTTGGATTCTCCCGCCGCTGCTCGATTGGGTTATGCGGCAGCCGCAACTTGAACAATACCGCCGCGAGGTGGGTGCATCTGCTCGGGGCCGGGTGCTGGAAATCGGCGTCGGCTCGGGCCTGAATTTTCCGTTTTATAGCAAACAGGTTGAGATCGTTGTCGGGGTCGACCCCTCGCCCCGCTTGCTTGCCATGGCGCGGCGACGTGCCGCCGCGGCTGGAGTGCAAGCCGAACTTCTACAGGGGACGGCGACCGCGATACCTCTCGCCGATAGCACGATAGATACGGTCGTCATGACCTGGGCGCTTTGTTCGGTCCCAGACCCGTTGCTTGCGTTACGCGAAATGCGGCGGGTGCTTAAACCGGATGGGCGGCTGCTCTTTATCGAACATGGGCTTTGCCCAGAGGTCGGCGTCGAACGCTGGCAGCATCGATTGACCCCTATATGGCGTCGCGTTTCTGGCGGTTGTCACCTAGACCGAAAGATGGATGATCTCATACGCTCGGCCGGCTTCGAGCTGAAAGAGCTTAGAAACCAGTATGCGGACGGTCCCCGCATCTTCACATACATGTATGAGGGATGCGCGCGACCTGTTGCCTGACGTCGTGCTTTGCGCGGTCACGCATGGCAAAGGACGTTATCATGCGTGAGATGAGCCGGAGGGCGAGGCAGCCCCCCTAATAGCAATCTGTCCGCTGTCGTTCATCTATCAGCTGCCGATCTTCTTCGTCGTGACGAAACTTTTGCGGCGCGCGCCCCTAGCAGCTGTGCTCGTCGTCGCCGCCGGCCTGCAAGTTTCTAACATCTACACGAACTCCACCGTCATCGACGAATTCACCGCGCGCTACGTCTATTTTTTCGTGGGCTACGCCCTCGCCCCCCACGTTTTCGCGCTTGCCGACCTGGCGCGCGCTAATGTGGGGACGACGCTTTGCGCCCTTCTTGTCTGGGGCGTCGTCAACGGTCTCGCGGTGCGGCTCGCCTTTGCGGCCTTTCCCCGCGTCGGGCTTGTTCTCGGATTTGCCGGCGCGGCGGCCGTCGTCTCCTTCTCGGCGCTGCTCGCTCAGGCGCGCCTCCTGCCGGCGCTGCGCTGGCTTGGTGGGCGCTCGATTGTCGTCTATCTCGCCTTTTTCCTGCCCATGGCCGTGATCGCACTGCTGAAGCTGGACGTGATCGACGACGCAGGAGCCGTTGCGCTTATCGTTACTGCATCCGCCATTCTTGTTCCCCTCGCTGTGGAACGCCTCGTGCAGGGCACGCGGTTCGTATCTTTCTTCGAGCGCCCTGTGACCTTCCGCCTGCCACGAGCGCCGCGCCGCTCGCGGCTTGTGGCGACCGAAAAGGCGCCACAAGGGGGCGGCGACGATTGGCCGATCTGGCGCGATTGGCTTCGCTCGATCGAGCGCTAGGGCCCTATCGCCTTGACACGCTATGACTCCATGGCGTCCCGATAGGCGAGCGGCTAGTCTCTCGGCGCCAACGATCTCATCTCCTCTCTAAGGGGCCGACCATGAAGTTTTCTCTCTCGAAAGCGCCGTTGTTGGCGCTCTACGCTTTAGCTGCCGCCTTCCTCCTTTACTGGCATTGGCGACACGTTCTCGACGCCTTGCCATTCCTTGTCGTGCTCGCGTGCCCTCTGATGCATCTCTTCATGCATCACGGCCATGGCCATCATCACGACAAGGACCCTGATAATTCAGAAAAACACGACGCCTGACGAAACTGCGTTCTCGCCCGCGCGGGACGCGAACGCAGCCAGCTCCCGCCCGCGTTCTGTCTCGGAAGGAATGGACATGAGCCATGAACACCATCGTCACGGTTCCGGCCACAGCCATCCGCCGGAGCGAGATGCTGGCATTCATTCGTCGCACGGCGGCCATCAAGGCCGCGGCGAAACCAGACAAGGCCTTTCCCCGTCTGGGGAGGACGTGATCTATACCTGCCCCATGCATCCGCAAATCCGTCAGGTCGGGCCGGGCAATTGCCCGATTTGCGGCATGACGCTTGAACCTGTCGTTTCAACCGGGGAAACCGAACCCAGCGCCGAACTCGCGGATATGACGCGGCGCTTCTGGGTCGGGCTCGCGCTCACCCTCCCTGTCTTCGTGCTGGAGATGGGCGGGCACTTCCTTAATCGCCACGCTTACATCGCGCCGCAGATGTCGAACTGGGTTCAATTCGCCTTGGCGAGTCCCGTCGTTCTCTGGGCCGGTTGGCCATTCTTCGTCCGAGGCGCGCAGTCCCTCGTCACGCGCAATCTCAATATGTTCACGCTGATCGCCATGGGCACGGGCGTGGCGTGGCTTTACAGCGTCGTCGCGACCTTTGCGCCTTCACTCTTTCCCGCGACCTTCAGAAACGTGGACAACTCGGTCCCGATCTATTTCGAGGCGGCCGCCGTCATCACCGTGCTTGTGCTTCTCGGACAGGTTCTCGAACTGCGGGCGCGAGAGCAGACCGGCGGCGCCATTCGGGCGCTTCTCAATCTCGCGCCGGTGACAGCGAAGCGCCTCAGGGAAGATGGGTCGGATGAGGAAGTCTCCCTGGACAAGGTCCATGTCGGCGACCGCCTCCGCGTGCGTCCCGGCGAAAAGGTCCCTGTCGACGGAGCGCTTCTCGAAGGCCGCAGCTCCGTCGACGAATCCCTGGTGACGGGCGAGTCCATGCCGGTGACCAAGAGCGCCGGGGACAAGGTCATCGGCGGCACGATCAACCAGACGGGCAGCTTCATCATGCGAGCTGACAGGGTTGGCCGCGACACCATGCTTTCGCGCATTGTCGACATGGTCGCTTCCGCGCAGCGAAGCCGCGCGCCGATCCAGCGGCTTGCCGATCAGGTTTCGGGCTGGTTCGTGCCGCTCGTCATCCTGGTCGCGCTCCTGGCCTTCGCCGCCTGGGCAATGTGGGGACCGGAGCCGCGCATGAGCTATGGCCTCATCGCCGCCGTTTCGGTTCTCATCATTGCTTGTCCCTGCGCGCTTGGTCTTGCAACCCCCATGTCCGTGATGGTGGGCATTGGGCGCGGCGCTCAATCGGGCGTTCTCATCAAGAATGCCGAGGCGCTGGAGCGTTTCGAGAAGATCGATACGCTCGTCGTCGACAAGACCGGAACGCTCACCGAAGGCAAGCCGCGTGTGACAGCCATCCGCCCCGTTGAGGGCTTGGCCGAGAATGACCTGCTGGCTGTCGCGGCGAGCCTCGAGCGCGCAAGCGAACATCCTCTAGCGGTCGCGATCGTTCAGGCGGCTCTGGCAAGAAATCTGGCTTTGACCCAGGCCACGGATTTCGACTCGCCGGTCGGCAAGGGCGTGACCGGTCGGATCGACGGACGATCCATTATCATCGGCAACCGCCGTTTTCTAGCGGAGCTCGGCGTCGATGCGGCCGCGCTCGATACCGAGGCCGAGCGCCTGCGCGAGGACGGCGCCACGGCGATCTTCATCGCCATCGACGGTAGAGCCGCCGGGATCATTGCGATCGCCGATCCGATCAAGGAGTCGACCCCGGATGCGCTGAAGTCGCTGCGCGACGATGGCGTCTCGGTCGTCATGCTCACAGGCGATAATTGGACGTCGGCGCGCGCCGTCGCGAAGCGGCTGGGGATAAACGAAGTCGAAGCCGAAATCCTGCCGGAGGATAAAAGTAAGGTCGTCTCCCGCCTGCGTCAGGCCGGGCGTATCGTGGCCATGGCGGGCGACGGGGTAAACGACGCCCCCGCCTTGGCCGCGGCCGACGTTGGCGTCGCCATGGGCACGGGGACGGATGTGGCGATCGAGAGCGCGGGCGTCACCTTGCTCAAGGGCGACCTTCGCGGCATTGTCCGCGGCCGTCGCCTGTCGAGAGCGACCATGCGCAATATCCGCGAAAACCTGTTCTTCGCGTTCTTCTACAACGCCGCCGGCGTGCCCGTCGCGGCGGGCGCTCTTTACCCCGCCTTCGGCTTGTTGCTCTCGCCCACGATCGCCGCCGCCGCCATGGCGCTGTCTTCGGTCAGCGTCGTCGCCAACTCATTGCGTTTGCGGCAAGCTCAGATCGAGCCTAAGCGGCTTCTGGAAATGCCGCCATTTCCAGGGGCCACTTAGCAACCCCGGCGGCGCTCTGAGCGAGAGCCTTACTCGGCGCGCTGAATCTGTTCAATCACGTAGCCGCCTTGTGGCGCTTTGCTTAGGGTGAAGGTTATCTTCGCGCCAGGCGCCAGCCCTTCGAGGTCCACGTTCGGCGCGACCTTGAAGGCCATTGTCATCCCCGGCCATTTCAGCGCCGGGATGGCCTCATGCGTGATTTGGATTTGGCGATCCGTTTTGTTGACGCCCTTGATGACGCCCTTCCCCGTCGCCTTTTCCCCCGCTTGCGCGACCTCCTGCCGGTTCTGAGCCTGAGCTGCCGAAGGGGCTACGCCGACCATGGCCAACCCGGCAATCGCGACGACGACCAACAACAGTGACTGTTTCGCTTCCTTTTTCATTCCTACCTCCTTCTGGTTGAATTTATCGAACCGCCACTTGCGCCGATCCGATTCCGCCTGCGCTTGCTTCCCCGTTCGTTGAGCCGCCCCCGTCATCGCCCGCCGGCAAACCAATCCCCTTGATCAGCGCGTAAATCGCCGGGATGACGACGAGCGTCAGCAGCGTGGACGACACCATGCCGCCGATCATCGGGACGGCGATGCGCTGCATGACCTCCGAACCGGCGCCCGTGCTCCAGAGAATCGGCACGAGGCCGGCCATGATGGCGACGACTGTCATCATCTTGGGCCGTACGCGCTCAACAGCGCCGAGCATGATCGCCTCGCGCAGGTCAGCCTTGGTAAATGGCTTCCCGTCAGTAGCCCGCGCTTCCGTGACCTCCTGCATCGCCGCCTCCAGATAGATCAGCATGACGACGCCCGTTTCCGCCGCGACGCCAGCAAGCGCGATGGAGCCCACGCCGACGGCGATCGACATGTTGAAGTTCAGGAGCCACATGAGCCAGACGCCGCCGACCAGCGCGAAGGGCAGCGACAGCATGACGATCAGCGTTTCGGTGATTTTGCGGAAATTCAGGTAGAGCAGCAGGAAGATGATGAAGAGCGTCACCGGCACGACGATGCGCATGCGGGCTTCGGCGCGTTCAAGATATTCGAACTGCCCGCTCCAGACGACATAAGAGCCTGACGGAAAGTCGATCGCCTCATTGACGGCCTTACGCGCCTCATTCACGAAGCCGCCGATGTCGCGGTCGCGGATGTCGACGAAGATATAGACGGCGAGCTGGCCATTCTCCGTGCGGATCGAGGTGGGGCCGCGAACCAGCTCCACCTTCGCGACTTCGCCGAGCGGTATCGTTCCGCCGCCGGGGAGCGGAATCAGGACTTCGCTGGCGATCGCCCTCGGGCTCGACCGAAAATCGCGCGGATAGCGCACGTTGACGCCGTAGCGTTCACGTCCTTCGACTGTGGTTGTAACGGTCTCCCCGCCGAGCGCTGTCGCGATCGTCGTCTGCATGTCGTCGATCATGAGGCCGTAGCGGGCAAGCGCCGACCGATCGGGCGTGATGTCGAGATAATAGCCGCCCATCACACGTTCCGCGTAGGCCGAGGAGGCGCCGCGGACGCTCTTCACCACTTTCTCGACTTGCCGGGCGAGGCTCTCCATCTGGGCCAGGTCGCGGCCGAATATCTTGATCCCGACTGGGGTCCGTATGCCGGTGGCGAGCATGTCGATCCTGTTGCGGATCGGCATGGTCCAGGCGTTCGAAACGCCGGGGAATTGCAGCGCCGCGTCCATTTCAGCGACCAAGCTGTCTACGGTCACTCCCCGCCGCCATTGTTCCTTTGGCTTCAAATTGATGATGGTTTCGAACATTTCGAGCGGCGCAGGATCGGTCGCCGTCGAGGCGCGCCCCGCCTTGCCAAAGACGGACTCCACCTCAGGGAAGGATTTAATGATCCGATCCTGCGTCTGCAGCAATTGCGCGGCCTTTGTCACCGAAAGGCCCGGCAGAGTCGTCGGCATATAGAGCAACGCGCCTTCGTTGAGGGCGGGCATGAATTCCGAGCCAAGCTGCCGCGCGGGGAGCATCGTGATCCCGAGCGCCGCGACCGCCAGCAATATGGTGAGGAGCTTGAAACGCATCACCAGTTGGATGACCGGGCGATAGATGAAGATCAGCGCCCGATTGATGGGGTTCCTTTCCTCTGAAATGATTTTCCCGCGGACGAAGACCACCATCAGCGCCGGCACCAGCGTCACCGAGAGTAGGGCGGCCGCCGCCATGGAGAAGGTCTTGGTGTAAGCGAGCGGGCTGAACAGTCGTCCTTCCTGGGATTCGAGCGTGAAGATTGGCAGGAAGGAAACCGTGATGATCAGGAGGCTGAAGAACAGGGCTGGTCCGACTTCGGTCGCGGCTTCGATCAAAATGTCGATACGCGAGGCCTCTAGCGGCGCCTTTTCCAGTCGCTTATGGGCGTTCTCGATCATGACAATGGCGGCGTCGACCATGGCGCCGATGGCGATCGCGATGCCTCCCAGGCTCATGATGTTGGAGCCGAGCCCAAGCGCCTTCATGGCCGCGAAGGCCATGAGCACGCCGACCGGCAACATGATGATGGCGACGAGCGCGCTTCTAAAATGCAGGAGGAAGACGACGCACACCAGCGCGACGATGAAGCTCTCCTCGACGAGCGTGCTGCGCAAAGTCTCGATCGCCGCGTGGATCAGTTGCGAACGATCGTAGACGGGGATGATTTCGACGCCCTTGGGCAGGCTGGGCGCAATCTGCGCCAGCGCCGCTCTGATATTGTCGATGACCGTCAGAGCGTTCGCGCCATACCGCTGCAACGCAATGCCGCTTGCAACCTCGCCCTCGCCGTTCAGCTCCGTGATCCCGCGCCGCTCGTCAGGCCCGAGTTCGATACGGGCGACGTCTTTCAAGAGTAGCGGCGTGCCTTCGCCGGCGCGAAGCACAATGTTTTCGAGATCGGCGATTCCCTTCAGATAGCCGCGCCCGCGAACGATGAACTCAAATTCCGAGAGTTCGACCGTGCGGCCGCCGACATCGGCGTTATTGGCGCGGATGACCTCGCGAATCCTGGAGAGCGGAATATCGAGGGCGCGCAGCCGATTAGGATCGACCACGACATTGTATTGCTTGACAAAGCCTCCGACGCTCGCGACTTCGGCGACGCCCTCGGCTTTGGCGAGGCCATAGCGGAGCGTCCAGTCCTGGAGCGAGCGCAACTCGGCAAGCGTCATCTGCTTGGCGACGAGCGCGTATTGATAGACCCAGCCGACGCCTGTGGCGTCGGGGCCGAGAACCGGCGTTGCGCCAGCCGGTAAGCGCTTGGTCGCCGCGCTCAGATATTCGAGCACGCGCGAACGCGCCCAATAGACGTCGACACCGTCCTCGAAAATCACATAGACGAAAGAGACGCCGAAGAAGGAAAAGCCACGGACCACTTTCGACCGCGGCACGGTGAGCATCGCGCTCGCGAGCGGATAGGTGACTTGGTCCTCGACCACCTGCGGCGCCTGGCCCGGATATTCCGTGTAGACGATCGCTTGTACGTCCGAGAGATCGGGAATGGCGTCGAGCGGCAAGGTTCTCACCGCATAGACGCCCGTGGCGATCGCGAAGACTGTTCCGATGAAGATCAGCACAAGGTTGCGGGCCGACCACGCGATGAGCCGGCCGATCATTTGCCTGCCCCGCTCTGATCCAGCGTCTGCAGCGCCGCTTTGAGATTGCTCTCGGCGTCGATGAGAAAATTAGCCGAGGTCACGACTCGATCGCCCTCGCTGACGCCGCTCGTGATTTCCGCAAACCCGTCGCCGCGGCGGCTGATCTTGACTGCCCGCGGCTCGAACCGCCCCTCCCCCTTATCGAGGATCACGACCTGTCGCTTGCCCGCGTCGATGATGGCGCTTTCGGGCGCCGCAAGAACCTTGTCGATTCCACCGGCGGCGATCTCGACATCGGCGAACATGTCGCCGAGCAACATGCCGCCAGGATTGGGAAGTTCGACGCGCACGCGCGCTGTGCGCGTTTCCATGTTTAGATGCGGATAGATGACGGCGACGCGGCCATTGAACGGTCGGTCCGGGTACGACCGCGCGCGAACGATGGCTGTCTGACCCGGCGCGATCGACGAAATATCCCGTTCGGGAACGTCGGCAAGCACCCAGACGATGCTGTGGTCGACTATGCGAAACAGCATCTCGCCCGGCGCCGCGCGCATGCCGCTCAGGGCGGCGCGTTCAATCACATGACCATCTTGCGGGGCCGGCCAGTCAATGACACGAGGCACGCGACGGCTGCGCGCGATTGAAGCGATTGTCGCATCATCGAGGCCGAGATTAGCTAGGCGACGTTTCGCGCCTTCAAGGCGTGCAGTGGCCCCAGAATTCAGCACCGCTACATATTCAGCCGCGGCGCTGGAAAGGTCCGGCCCATATACGCGCATGAGCGGCTGGCCCTTGCGCACATAATCGCCTTCCGCAATTTTCCCGACGGATTCAATAAAACCCTCGAAGCGCAGTGAGACGACCGCAGTGCGCCGTGGGTCGAAATCCACGCGGCCAGAGGCGCGAATGGGAACGGTCAGTATCCGCCGCTCGACAGGCTCCGAGCGGACGCCCGTTTTCTGCACCTTCCCAAGACTGAGCGTGACTGTTGCAGCGTCCTGCGACTCGTCCTCGTAAACGGGGACATAATCCATCCCCATCGCGTCCTTCTTCGGGACCGGCGAGGTGTCGGGGAGGCCCATCGGGTTGCGGTAGTAGCGGATGCGGCGACCCGAGGTTGGGTTCGGCGTGGGCGCCGGCGGCTTGTCCTCGAAAGAGACGTCTTCGCTCGCGCGCACGCCGACATAATCCTTTCCCGCATCATTCTTCTTAGGGGAAATGGAAAAGAAAGGGCCGTCGGGATCGCGATAATAAATGATTGGACCGGTTTCAATGTGCGCGTGCGTTTCGGTAGTTGCTTTGCCACCCGACCAGTTGGCGCGCCACAGCAACACGAAGCCAGCGCCGCTCAGCGCCACCAGTGCGAGGGCAGTAACGAGAACGATTTGAGCGCGTTTCATAGGGAGCCTCCCGCGAGGCGTTCGAGGTCGGCGTATTTGCTCTGCTCCTCGACCTTGTAGGCGAGGAGCTCCAATTCGATCGCGCGAAGGCGACGTTCCGATTCGAGAAGCGTCGCTAGGTCAGTCGTTCCCGCATCGAATCCCTTGCTCGCGGTTTCCACCGATAGTCGCGCGGGCGGCAGCTGCCGCTGCTCGAATATCTTGATGGCCTTGCGAACGGCCTCCAGGCGAAACCAAGCCTCGGCGACGTCGCCGTCAAGCCGGATGCGGAGCGCCTCGTTGCGCGCCTGCGCCGCGCCGAGACTGGCGCTCGCCGCGCGCTGCTCGGCGTCTTTCGCTTCATATTGCAGCGGCACCTTGAACCCGAGCAGAAACTGGCCGCTGTTTTCCCCTGTCGGCCGCTGCACGAAGGTCGCGCCGGCGGTAATGTCCGGATAGTAGTTGAGGTCGGTCAGCTCCTTGGCGCCCGTGGCGGCGCGCACCTGAGCATGTGTCGCCGCAAGTTGCGGGTTTGACGACCGGGCGAGGTCCTGAACGCCGGCGAGGGTGAGCTTCGTCTTCAGCGGCCGGAAACCCTTGGGAGAAGCGAGCGGCGCACGGGCTGCGCGGCCGATCAGCGCGTTCAATCGAGCCGCCGCCGATTTGGCGTCTCCCTCTCGTCGGGCGACATCGGCAGCGGCATTGGCTGCTTCGATCTCCGCCTTGATGATTTCCTGCTGATCGACCGAACTCGCGCCATAGCGCAGGCGAAGCAGCGCCAGCAGGTCGTCGACGCGCTGCTTCAGCGACTTCGAGAGGTCAACGGCGCGCTGGGCGGCGCCATATAGGGCATAGGCCGTCTTCACGCGCGCGACGAGATCGACCTCGATCGCCTCGCTCTGACGCCGAGCCGCGTCGGCGTCCGCCTGGGCAATGCCCTTTTCCAGATCGGTCTTCCCCCACAGTCTGAATTGCTGCTCGACGCCGATCCAGCGCTGGCCAACGCCGCGGCTATTCACGTCCCACGCCTGGAGAGTGACCGTGGGGTCAGGCTGGACGCCCGCGGCGCCGACGCGATGCGCAGCGGCGTCCGCGTCGAGGACAGACGCCGCAAGCTCCGGGCTCAGCCGCCGGGCCAGCGCCACGACGCTTTCGACCGTCGCGCCCGGCATCTCCCTTTCGCCCGCTGAAACAGGCCAGACGGTCAGGCCCGCAACGACTGCGGTCACAACCAAGAAGGCAAGACGGCATAGGCGCTTCATGGCGTCGCCTGTAGCACCAGGCGACTTTGCAGCGTTTCGCTCTCCCCCTGGACCTTCGCCGCCAGCGAGATGCGCCAGCGCCCCTCGTCGGTTAGATCGACCTTGAAGCGATAGATGCCGGGCTCCGCGCTCGGGGCTTGTTCGATCGCGCTTGTCATGGCCTCCAAATCGTCCGGCGCCATATCGAGCCGCGTCGCGAAAATCACGGCGTCCGGCACGGGCTTTCCGTCCGGCTTATGGATGAGGCGGACGGCGGCCACCGTCTGGCCTTTCTTGAGTTGCGCATCGACCAGCTTGAATTCGTAGTCGGCTATGGCGGCTTGGGCGTTCGTAGCGCCGAGCAGGCCGAGCGCCAGCAGGGCCCAGCAGGCCATCCGCAAATTTGTGGGAGGCATCCGAGATACTCCCGCTTCCCTTTGGAAGCGTCGCTGCGTGGAATAGGGCCATTGTCACGAACCTGAAGGAGCTCGTGAGGATACGGCCGGGCCGGGCGAGCAAGGCCTGATTGTCCGAAGCGGCGCGGACGAAGTCCGTCGCATCGCTTTTGAGACAAACAGCGCTATGCCCCGGTTAAGGCGCTTGCAGCTTTAGGAGATTGGAGGCCGAAGGTCGGGAGAACCCGAGAGGCCGCGACGCATCGCGTCGTCGCGGGGTTGAGGCACGAAATCGACCCCTGCGGCGACTGATGGCGCTATGGAGAAAGGCGGCGCCAGCTGAACGGCTCCGCAAAGGAGAGAGTCGCAGTGCCTCGGTATCGGCGCATGGTCGCTATGGCTATCTGGACAGTCGCCTGTCGCGGTCATCCCAGCGCAAGAATGCGCCAAGGGCGCAGTAAAGCCCGACGCCGCGCCTGTCAAAGCCGCGACAATCGTAAGGACGGAGACGAGATAGCGTAGCCAGCTTAGCTTCATTGTCATTCTCTGGAGCAATGGATAGCACGACAAAGTACTGCCTGTAAAAGCCCTTCGCTGCCCAAGATCGCGCCAGGCTGACCCGTGTTTAAGCCGGAACCCGCGACTCTCGACGGCGCCCATAATGAAGAAGGCCCGCTAGATTAATCCGGCGAGCCCTCGCTTTGCGTTTAGGAGAAACAGAGACTAATTAGCCTCTATTCCCTTTGACCGGTCAACGGTTGCAAATCCAGACCCAGCCTTGTGCGACGTCCCAATCCCAGCAGACGTTATGCACATGGCCACGCCCCTCCGCGCCACTCCAGTCTCGGTGCTGATGTCGCCAGTGTCCGCCGATGTGTTGCATGGCGCTATGTTCGCGATGCTCTTCGCTTTGCGCCATGGCGGGCAGACTTGTCGCGAGCAATGCTGCGGCGATCAAGAGCGAGATTTTAGACATTTTTGATTCCTTTCAGGCTTGTCAGCCTTCGGTAAACCGTGCGCCGTTCGGCGCTCCGCATTGCACTTTTGGTTCGATTTGTCGCATCCGGCCACGCGAGCGCTCGCGCCCGCCAACTCGGCATGTTCTTTGATTCGGATGCTAGTGAAGCGCGCGCACTTCAGGCGATCGGCGGCCGAAGGTCCGGGGACTTTAAAAATCCACGAAGCCTCAACTCTTCACGCGAATACGCCAATCGCGAGAACGCCGCAGAAACCGCGGATAGCGCGACGGATGACGGCGGCAACTGCCACGCTCCGCAGAGGAGCGGGTCGCAATCAATCGGGATCGCAGCGTCGCCGTGGCCGTCCGGACAGTCATCCATGACCATCTGCGCGCAGGAATGAGCGCTGGGCGCGGCATAAGAAGCGCCTATCGCGCCGATCAAAGCCGCGGCGATGATAAGCGTGGAGATGAACAGACGCAGCCCGCGCAGGATCACGGCGCTCCCCAACTGACGAATTTTAGCGACTGGCGCGACCACAAAAGGATTCCCCCCGCTCCGCCGGCGCTTCCCCCCGCCGGGGCTTCTTGTCAGGTAATCATTGCATGCGAAAGATCCAGAGGGGGCGCGGATGATGTCGATATGTTTCGCCGCTATAGCGCGCCCATTTGCTGCGGCGCTGACGTTCCCACCGCAGCCGTATTGCGGATCATCCGCACGTGGAAAGCCTTTGTCTCCGCAGCCTTCGTTCTTGGGTTACCCCGTCTGCGGCCCGCAGCGCGTCCTCTCATCTGGGGACGCTGACCGGCCCCGCCTCGCGATCAACGCGGCTCGCTTCCTCTCCGCGTTCGTGCAGCTCCGCCCCGCTTTCGCGGCGCGCCTGAAGGCGCGGCGTTTGATCGCTCGTCTCATGGGGCCGGTTCCCCTGCCCCGACGAGGCCGCAATCGCGCGGCCCGCGAAACAAGGGGAACCGCCATGAAGGCCGAGCGCTTCGACATCCACCAGCACATCACCGACCAGATCATCGCCGCCATCGAGCAAGGCGCGGGAGAATTCAGGCTCCCGTGGCATCGGTCCGCCGGCAACATGCGGCCCGTCAACGTCGCCTCGAAAAACGCCTATCGCGGCGTGAACATCCTCGCCCTTTGGGCGACCGCCGACGCCAAGGGCTACAGCTCCGGCCATTGGGGCACCTACAAGCAATGGACCGAGGTTGGCGCCCAGGTTCGCAAAGGCGAAAAATCCGCCCATGTCGTCTTCTACAAGGAATTCACTGTCGCGGCCGAGAACGCCTCGGGCGACGAAACCGAAACCCGCCTTTTCGCCCGCGCCACGCCTGTCTTCGCGGCCGAGCAGGTTGACGGCTACACCTTGCCCGCGTCCGATACGCCTGCGAGCGTCATCGAGCCAATTGAGACGGCCGAGGCCTTCATCAACGCAACCGGCGCGACGATCGACCACCGCGGCACCCGGGCCTTCTACCGCCCCTCGACCGACAGCATCCAACTCCCCCCGCGCGAAGCATTCGTCGGCTCGCCGACCAGCAGCGCCGCTGAATCCTACTACGCGACGTTGCTTCACGAACTAACGCACTGGACGAGCGCCGAAACGCGCTGCAATCGCCAACTCGGTAAACGCTTCGGCGATGAAGCCTATGCGATGGAAGAACTTGTCGCCGAACTTGGCGCGGCGTTCCTGTGCGCCGACCTTCGCGTCACCGACGAGCCTCGCGCCGATCACGCGCAGTATCTCGACACCTGGCTTCGCGTCCTGAAGGCCGACAAGAAGGCGATCTTCACGGCCGCCTCCAAGGCTTCCGAAGCTGCGGCGTTTCTCGCGGCGCTTCAAGGCGCGTGAGCGCAATACCTTGTTGCACGCCGCTTGAATCACGTGGCGTGTAACATCCCCATTTTTACGGGGTCGACACCCCAGAACCGGCCGAGGCCGGGGAATATTGTGTGTTTCGCAGCTACGAATTTCCCCAAAACCCTTTTCGCGGCGGCTTGAGCGATCAAACTGAAGGCGCGTCTTTTAATCCCGTTCTACCCAATCGACATTCCCTATTTACCTCGAACCGGGCGCCGCCCCCTGCCCCGCGCGTTAAAAACCCGCCGCGCGGCGGCATGGGAGGGAGACCTTGCCCGCGCGGCATCCGATTGATGGGCAATGCCGCACCGAGGAGGAGCCTTGGTCGAGCGACGTCGCTAAATTTCAGAGTGCTTATTGTTGTTGCCTTTTCAATCGCTCTGGGAATTGGTTGCCGGAACCGGGCGGGGTGCGTCGGCCGCATAAAGCCTCTGATTACGAGGGGTAGGAGAGATAATGGCTTTGCGTCATATCGAAACCGAGATTGAGATCGAGGCTCCTGCTGACCGCATCTGGGCGCTTTTGATCCGCTTATTTGCGCCCCAGCGGACGACCTTCTGTCGCCTGCGCGTCTGCTGAGGAAAGTAAAAAGGCGATGATCCCGGAGGGCACGGAAACGCCCAGCCGCCTCCGACGTCTCGACGTCGGGCTGCTATGGCCTACTGCTGCAAATTAGGCGATTGGCGGCCGAAGGTCTCGGGGGCCGGAAAGACCGCGGGGCTCAAGTTCGTCGCGTGGCCTGAGCGGCGGCGCGAACGTCACAATCGTCGAGGAAACAGTGATCCCGGCTGGCGGCAGGATGGTTTGCATCAGGCCGCAGTTCGGCGCCGCACAGACCAGCGGGTCGGCGTTTTCGCCGTTCACGCCCCTGTCGGGGAGCCGGTGCTCGGAAGACTTTAATGCCAGTGCGGAAAATCTCCAGGCTGCTCCCGCGCCAGGAAATTTCCGGCGGACCTGCGGATGAGGCCATGATTGCTCCGCTCCGTACGACCTCGGTTCGGCTCCGAGCGAATAGCCCGTCGAACGGGGGCGTTACGGTTTGGGTCCGAAAGTTAGAGAAAGAACGGGATTTCTATGACGGGTCGAGGGTCGCGATCGGCCCTGCCGACGCGTCGAAGCGGACGCTTAACGGCGCTCGACCACTTCCTTCGGCAACTCGACTCTGCAACGCCCGGCCTGGCATGCCGGACAAACGCCACGCCAGCCGTAGTAGTAAATGCCGAGCCCTGCGAAGAGCGTCGCCCACCCAAGCGGCGTCTCGCCGATGTAGAAATTGGCGAACAGCATCACCGCGAAACCCGCGGTCAGGAAAGCGTAGCTTTTCGCTTTCTCAGACATGGCGACATTCTCCTGTTGGTCGATATGGGAAGCCTGAGACGAATTCACAAGCCAGCGACATCGTCGACCCAAAGAGTGGCGTCGGATTTAACTAATTGGGGCTCGCGCGGCCGTCTCAGAGGCAGCTCCCCCCAAAGGCGAGCGGTAGCGCATGCTCCTCGCGCAGGACACTGCAAATGCAGTTGCGTCAAGGGGCGCGGTGACGCCATTTGGATAATGCCGCGGGAATGTAGCGCGAGGAGGATCGCGTGAGTTCGTTGATCCCTCGATCCGCCCTAACGAGCCATGGGGTCTTCGACCTGCATCGGCTCCACTCCCAACATCTCCCACATTCCGATGCCTAGTCGTCTCGCAATTTCGATGACAATGAGTAGCGACGGGTTCGAATCTCCCCGCAACATCAAATACAACTGCGGCAGGGAGACGCCGATAATTTTGGCGAATTGCTCCTTATCCAATCCGCTTTCAACGTACTTTCTCTTCAGGATCATCGAAAGGTTTTTCGTCATCTGCTTTGCGGACAAGTTGCGACGATGTCCGAGTTGGCAGTCCTCCAAGAGCTCGTACAGAGGCGTTTTCAGCTTGGCGGAAATCTTCGCAAGCATCTCGATTGAGGGGTTCGCGGCTCGACTGCGCACGTAACGAAATTGAGAGCCGGACATGCCGATGGACTTGGCAAATTCGGGCTTATTCATTCCGCTCTTTTCCAGATGCGCAATCAGGTTCTTCGCTAACCGCTCCAGGTGCGGAGAGGCGAGCCGATCCTCCATTGAACTCACCATCAGTCGATGATGTTCACCCGTCGGCTTCGTCGCCTTCCGACCTCGAGCCCCGCCTGCCGCCCGCCTTTTATTCATGTGATCGTGTAACGTTAGATGACGGCCGCTTGTCTATTAGCATCGGAGATTCCCGTGGCGGCGCCAAGCGGAAAATCAACACGACCGCCAATTTTTTAGAAAATGCTTGCCAGAAAATTAAGAATCCCAGCGGCGCCTACGGCGCGCGGTAACCGGTCACATACGCGTTCGCCGGTCACCCTGCGAAAAGTCTCCTCGTCTCCCGAGATGCGTTCGCATGCGAATGCCGAAGCCTGAGTCGCTGCTTTTCAGCCGTCGTTATAAAAAATGTCGGTTGTGCGCAGCTCGCCGTCGACCCCAATCGACTTTTCCCAAATTTGGACCCCGATTTCGGAGTCGTCCTCGAATACATCGGCAAGGTAAAAGATCATCGGGCCGGGCCAGCTCTTGCGGGTTCGACATTTCGCGATCGTGAAAATTGCCTGTTCCGTCTCATAGAGCCCTCCGCACGGCTGGTCGGGATCCATGTCTTCGCCGCCCTGCAAGTAGGCGTTCGCAAGCAACTTTGACCAATGGTGACGAACGATCAGCGAGCGATCCTCCGAGGGCGATAAGTGACGCAGGGGAATGGATCCCGTCAAGTCGCCCCCGAGATTGAATAGAGAAAAATCGCAAACGACAAGGGTCTCGTTATGCCTGAGGCCCGGCGCCGCTGAGGACATAGACGCTTTCTTCCTGACGAGGCGGTGGACCTGAGGAAAATGGATTTTGAGCGGTTCGCACCATACCGCTCCCCGCCGAGCCACGCGGATGGGGAACTTAAACACCTGAACGTTCATAAACGGCAACCCCTGACCTAAGGGAAAACGAGCGGTTCTCCAGACTGCCTAAGGCCAAGTTGCGGCCATTCCACGGCGGGGGGCAGGCAGAAAAGCTGCCAAAATATTATAATCCGGATAAATGGCGCCCACCTTTGGGCAGAATGCCGACGCGTAGCGCTGTGCAAAGAATTTAATGCAGGTGTAAGCGTTGTCGGCTTTGGCCGCTCGCGATAACACGAGCAAAAACGCCGCTGCGCCGGCTGATAGCCTCACAAATTGGCCGGCTTCGGGTCGGGGGCTAGTCGCGGTGCAACCGAAGCTGCGGCCCGCGCTTATCCGTTGGAGCAACGATCTCCGTCTCATGGCTTTGGTGTTCGCTCTCGCCACTTCGCCGGCGGCGCGTGAAGCGAAAAACGGTCTTTTTATTATCGCGGTCAATCGACAGCGGTCCGCAATTTCCTATCCTAGCAAAATATAATAAAATCCGAATCTTGGAAAGCCAAGGTGCCAACTAGGGAGTCGTAGCAGGGGTGGCTTTCTAAAGGCAAAAGACAGGAGAGAAAAACTCATGCGCAGCACAAATCTATTCATCCTGCGGGGCTACGTCGGCGCCGACGCCAAAGGCTTCGATGGCGGGAAGGTCGCCAAGTTCAGCGTCGCGACAAATCGGGCCTGGAACGACCGGCAATCCGGTGAGAAGAAGGAAGCTACCGACTGGGTTACGCTGACGATCCTGAACGAAAAGATCGCGAAATGGGCTCTTGAGAACATCAAGAAGGGCGATCCGGTTTACGCGGAATGCCGCGTCGCCGACCGCAGCTATCAAAAGGACGGCCAGACCGTTTACATAACCGATGTGATCGCCAACGTCGTCGATCGGCTCGCGCCTTCGCAACA
The DNA here is from genome assembly GCF_038070105.1 of Methylocystis sp. IM3. Lineage (NCBI taxonomy): Bacteria > Pseudomonadati > Pseudomonadota > Alphaproteobacteria > Hyphomicrobiales > Methylocystaceae > Methylocystis > Methylocystis sp. IM3. Next base: position 175,354 of record NZ_JBBPBZ010000001.1, read on the forward strand.
AGCCGGCGATCGGTGAGCAGAGATACGGGCGCTTCGAGAGGCCCGGCGATTTGCAAGCCTCGGGCGAAGTCTACGACCCGGAGCATGCACTGCGAAAGTCGCGGAAGCCCCCTGCACCGATTGGTGACCGTTCCCGCGCATCCCAAGCTCCAAGAAGCCGTCGCCTAAAAAGCGGTTTCCCGCTCCGCTGCGCGGCTCCTTCTCTTCCATGATGCGGGTTAGCGAGCTTGCTGACCCGCAATCCTGGCTTGGGCCTGCGCTCGCCCGAATCCTTCCCCCATCAATCCAGGCGGGAATGAGCGTCGAACGGACGGGCGGGGCGGGGGGCTTCGCCAGATGATCCACTGCTACGGCCTTACCGGGCCCAAGCACTGTGTGCTCGTTGCGTAGCGATCTCCAGCCGGCGCGCGCGCGACTGAGCCGGCGGCTAAGCATTGTTGATCGGTCGCTCGACCGCTTGCCCTTGATGCCGCATGTGGCGATTTCGGGTTCATTCGTTGAAAAACGCGCGCCAATCTCTCTCACGTCTCGGGGAGCGCCCTGTTGCTGATAGTGGCCAGGTCTATCGACGGCGAAGCCTGCTTCGGCGCCTGCGCCGAAGAATTTTCCTCTTGCCGCTGCGCGGCAATTCCTCGCCAAGCAAAATTCCTCGTCACGATCGGCGCGCGGCGCTTCGCTTGCCCGCTTTGCGGCTCCGCAGTCTTCTCAGCCGTCGAATAACGACCGCCATCGCAACGGGGACGGCCCCAAACGATGGAGAGAAAAATGGCGCAGCTTTGTGAAATGAACCAGATCGGCCACGTCGCTTCGGTCAAGAGCGTCGGCAAGAACCTGATCGTCAGAATCGCATCCAACGCCAACTACAAGAACGGCGAAGGCGCCTGGGTCGAGCGCACGCACTGGAATGAGCACACGATCTTCGAGCGCCAGGGCGGGTTGCTCAAGTGGGCCTCTGAAAGCCTCAAGCCCGGCGATCTCGTTCTCGTCCGCTCTACCCCCTTCCAGACCGAATGGAAGAAGGACGGCGAAACGCACTACGGTCAGACCTTCGCGGTGAACGAGCTCTCGCTCTTGACGGCGAAATCCGACAAGAAGGACAAGCCGGAGGAAGCCGCGAAGTCGCGGGGCCGACGGAGCCGCTGACGCGGCTCCTCGAGGGGGCCCTTTCGGCCCCCGTCGCTGCTTCACTAGGTCAATATCTGGCGCTCGGCGCCCGGAAGTAGTCGTCCATAAACGCCCCGTCCGAGCCGCTCAGCGTCATCTTCCGCAGCGCTGAAGGCGCAACATAGGATCTATCCATGTCGAAGGTTCTGTTTCTTCCGGGGGCCTCGGGCAGCGCCTCCTTCTGGAAGCCGGTCGCCGACCGCGCCGGCATGGAAGGCGTGTTTTTCGCATGGCCTGGGTTAGGCGACGAACCGGCGCTCCCTGATATCAACGGGATCGACGACCTTGTCGCCTTGGTGGCCGATGAAATCGCGGAGCCGGTCGACATCGTCGCTCAGTCGATGGGCGGCCTTGTCGCTATCAAACTGGCCCTGGCGCTTCCTGGGATGGTCAAGCGTCTCGTGTTGGCTGTGACTTCTGGTGGCGTGCCAGTCGCCAATCTTGGCGGGTCGGACTGGCGGCCCGACTACTTCGCTGCATACCCGCGTGCCGCCAAGTGGATTGCCGATTCCGGTGACGATTTCTCAAGCCAAATCCCATCTATCGAAGTGCCGACACTGCTCCTATGGGGCGATGCGGACTCGATCAGTCCAGTCGCCGTCGGAAAGCGGCTGGCAGCCCTCCTTCCGAATGCACGCCTTTGCGTCTTTCCTGGCGGGGATCACGACCTTGCCCGGACACATATGGACGCCGTGGCGGCTGAGATTAAGCGCTATCTAGCGGTCACTTCATAGGGGAGTGCCGGCTCAAAAGCGGACCATCGACTTAGCTTTAAGGTCCCACCATGTAGGACCCGACCGGATTTTGCCCCGAGCGAAGGCCATTTTTCATTGCTTTTTTGTGCATAACATATTGAAATAGGTAAATAATCTACATTAGCGAACATACGTGTTCCTGGGGCGTCGGCCGCCACAACGATCCACGCGCATAGGTTTTTCTCACAGACCCGCGCCAATGAGGTCGCCGCCTATCCCCTCCGCTTGACGCCCCCGGCCAGTGGCCGTACATCTGTCGGCGAATGGGAGCATGGACAAATGGCCGAATCTTCAAAGAGCTCCGGATCAGGCCGCGTCCGCGGGGAGCGTCTGGAGACGCGCGTAACCGCTGAGCAAAAGCGCTTGATAGAACGCGCCGCCGCCCTGCAAGGCCGCACGGTGACGGATTTCGTTCTAACCAGCGTTCAGGACGCTGCGCGCCGAGCCATCGAGGAGCATCAAATCCTTGATCTCTCGTTGCAAGACAGTCAAGCCTTCGTTCAGGCGCTCATCGAGCCGACGCCCGTCAATGATCGCCTACGCGATACGATCCGCCGTTATCGTCAGCGCGCTGGCGTCTAACACGTGGGCGACGAAAAGGCGGACGGGCCGCGGGTTGAAGTGCTTGGCGTCCAACACGACCGCTGGGGTTTCGAGAGCGGCGTCGAGCCCCTCGACCGATATTTTCGGACGCAGGCCGGCCAGGACGCCAGAAAGAATTTGGCGGCGCCTTTTGTCCTCTTGTTGGAGGACGGGAGTCTGGCGGGCTATTACACCTTGTCGTCAACGGCGTTGAAGTTGCCTGAACTCCCCGAGACGCTCGCTCGCAAACTACCTCGCTATCCCCTCGTGCCGGCGACGCTGCTCGGCCGCGTCGCAATTGATCGAAGGCATCAGGGAAAGGGCTATGGACGGTTCCTTCTTGCCGACGCCCTTTATCGGGCGTTGCGTAGCGAGATCGCGTCCTTTGCAGTGGTTGTCGAGGCTAAGGACGAGAACGCGAAAAGGTTCTATTTGCGCGAAAGCTTTCTTCCTTTCCCGGATCAACCGAGGAAGCTGTTTCGACCGATGGCAGATATCGAAGCGCTCTTTCGATAATTCAGGCGAGGCATCAACCTTCCCCTTTGACGCCTACAACGCCGAGCCAAATTGCCGGCCGTGCACCGACATAGGCACCGGCGCTAAAGAGACATGCGCCGACGAGCATTCCGACGATGAGCCACTGAATCATTTGCCGCCTTGCGACGTCACGGGCCACATCTCGGGCCGCCGTCGCAATCGCTTTTGCCAAGTCCGCTTTCGCCGACTCAGCGCCTGCTCGAATCGTCGCCTCTGCTGCCACTCGCGTTTCCGAGAGAACGCGTTGCGCTTCCGCCGCTATCGCTTTGGGGAACTGCCGATAGAGGCCCTCATAATACTGAAGCGCGAAGATCACGAGCCAAAGCGCGTCATTTTCCCGCAATCCCAGTTCTACTTGAATCCGTCGCAGTTGCTCGCGCTCGCTTTCGGTCGCTGCGCGTCCAAGCAGCCTTTCGAAGCTCGAGATCGTTGTGGTCGCGTCAGTCATCAGCGACGATCGTCGCCAACACCTTGTTGACCTCTTCGAGCCAACGTCGCAGTTCGGCTCGATTGCCGATCGGCATGGTTTGCCATGCGCGCGCGATGCTCAGGCGATTGCTGTAGAGATCATCGCTCACGCGATCGGCCATGTCGGGGAACAGCAGGGAACGCCCGCCTTGTTTCTCGACCGAGGCCTTCACCTTGGAGCCATTGTAAAGCTCGAATTTCGTATCGGCTCCGAAGTAGCCGTTCTTCAGAACGTGCACTCTCGAGTTCGGAATGGCGTCGACATAGTCTTGCAGCAATTCCAGGCTGTCGCGCTGACGATTGACGACCCACAGCGTCACGAGCTCGCGCTCGAGCTCTTCGAGAGACTGGCTGAGCGTCCGGCCATAAGCGGCGACGCCCATGTTATTGCGGGCCGCCGTGTTGACGACGACGATGCTCTCTTTGTTTTCGTCGCAGATATTGACGAAGCGAATCCATCCGTCCGCTTCGTCCAAATTTACAAGTTCGCAGACCACTTCGTTTTCGTATGATTTGAAAACGTCGGGGTTTGAGGTGTCGGCGTCGATGACGAAGACCTCTTCGCCTCTTTGGGTCAGATTGTGGACGAGCGCCATCGAAACGAGCGACTTCCCGACCCCGCCCTTGCTGCCGCCCACCACGTAAATCGCCTTGCTCATTAAGCGCGCTCCTAAATTTGCTCGCGGTCTCGTCGAATGGGAAAGGATGACGCTCGAGGAACGGATGGATCATCCGATCTTCCGGCCCTCGCCGCCTCGGGCGCCCGGATGATCGGGCTTGGCATTGGCGGGATCGGACGCCCTGTGCCCTGTTCCGATCTTTTGCCGTTGTTCATTGGCGCCGCCTGCGCAGCGCCGGAAGGCTGCACCGACTCTGGAGGCGCGGGCTGAAGGTTCACGCTTCCCGCTTTTGGCGTCTCGCTACGCTCCCCTCCCTTCCCCTTACGCTTTTCCCCGAGGTGCCGACGCAACGTAGCGATGGAGACATTGAGGCCATCCGCCGCGAGCATTTCTTGGATGTCCTTGTAGGAGAGGTTCTTTTCCTCGCAGACCTTCGCGATCTCGTCGCGCATGGACCGCAGCAGCGAGGCGAAGGTGAGGCTGCGCTCGCGCTTTGGAGCGGCGAGCAGCCGTTGCTTCAGCTTCTCCTTCTGATCTTCGAGATCCATGCACGCAAAATATTATAAAATGGCAACATCTGCAACTGGGCGTCATGCGGAAGCGCGCAGTGGGCGCGGAGGATGAATAATCGCTTGGGCGTCCCCTGAGTTCGGCATGAGCACGGCATGAGCTTTTAATGAGCATGGGTACGCATGTGGCGCTCTTATCGTGAGCGTTCAATGAGATCTGTGGAGCTTTGGATGGGCGCCAAGCGAACTACCCTGCGCATCGGCTGGGTTTATGGTGAGATAGATGATGTAATGTGATGTAAATGACGCGCGCAGAGGCGAGCACTAAACGAGTAATGCATGATTGAATATGAACATGCTGATGATTTAATACTTTTGAAGATTGATTTCCTCTTGGCAGGATACCGAAAATGTAGCACATTTTCTTATGTGCCCTCGCCGGGCGGGCTATCTTGGGTCCGGCAGTTTGGCCAAGCCAAACCGAACCCTCACGGTAGAGCTGAGACATGACGGACAAGCAGACGGGTTCCCGCCGTAAAGCAGTGACGCGCAGCGTCCGTATGAGCGCGCAAGAACACGCGCTCTTTGGGGAGTTTTGCGAGTCCTTGAATGTGACGCCAAGCGAAGCATTGCGGCGCTTGGCGAGATCCGCCGCACTTTTGGGACCGACGTTCACGGGCGAGGCGCGCGTTGAAGTCATTGCGCTCACCCGACAAATGCGCGCCGTCGGCAATAATCTCAACCAGACCGTCCATCACATGAATGCGGGACATGTGATCCAAAGCGAAGATTTGAAGGGCCACCTGGAAGCGGTCAGCCGCGCAATCGGCGAGCTTGATCGCCTGTATCGGTCGCTTTGCGTCAAATCCTATCGACGCGCGGAAGCTGTTGTCGCTGGGCGGTCGAAATGATCGATCTTGTCGCGTATGAACTGCGTCCCCTGTCCGAGCGCCTGCGTGGGATCAGAACGGCAAGGGATTTCCGCGAACGACGGGCGCTACTCGAGGCGGTGGCTTCTGGGGCGCCTCCGGAAGCGGCGGGCGCCTCCCCTGTCCGCTCGTCGCAATTGACTCGCCCCCCTGCAAATGGCCTGCCCTATTCGGGGCCGCGCGCTCCGTCGGGCGGCGCCGGCGAGAAACTCGAAGACGAATGGGCCCTGCGGCGGCCGGGAAGCGGGCGCGGCGGGGAATCGGCAATTCGCCCTGCGCCACGGTTTCCTCCGGGAGTGAAGCCTTTATCAACCGAGGCCGCTTCCTCTGGATCCTCAGGCCCCGCTGCATCGATCGCCGCTAAGGCCGGTCTCGCCACCGGCTCGCAAGCCGCCGTCGTGAAGCTCGCGAGCTACGGCTCAGGGAGCGCGCGCGCCGCGTCGCTTCTGAACTATCAGAGCGATAAGGGCCAGCTCACCCTCGAACGCGAGGATGGGACTCTCGTGACCGGCAAGGCCGCCGTCGACGATCTCGCCGCGCACTGGCGCGATGACGACCCGCGCGAGCCTTCGAACGATATTTTCCGCGTCACCTTCACATTCGAGGGCAGGCTCGGTCCCGACGAAGCGCGGGTCGGCCTCGCGGTCGCCCTCGGCGGCCATCGTTACGCTTGGCGGCTGGAGGAGCGGTACGACTCCACGCTCGTGCATCTCGTTGCTGTCGCCGCCGGCGCCCGCAAAGACGAATATGGAAAGAAGGAGCGGATTTACGCCAACGCGAAATCTCTTCGTTGCTTCCATGCCAAGATCGAGGACGCCTTCGGCCGCGACGTCGATCTCTCTGGGCCCGTTTGGGCGCATGGCGTCGAGGGCGCGACGACCCAACTTGCGGCGCTCACCAAGGCGGGCGCGTTTCCTGCGGAGACCGACGCCGGCATGAGTCTGGAAGAAGCCGCCGATCGCCATTTCGCAAAACAGCCGAGCAACGCAAATCGCCCGAAGCCTGAGAATTTCAATCCCGCGCTGGAGATTGCCAAGACCTGGCGCCCCGCCATGAGATCGAGCAGCCCGCGGGATTTTGCGCATGTGATCCTAAGCGCAAAACCAGGGACCGACAAAGACGCCTTCATGGACGCTGCGCGCGCGACGCTCGCGCGCGAGTTCAGGGGGCATGAATATGTGTTCGTCATGCACACGAACAGGCGGCATATTCACGTCCATGCCGCCGTGAGGCTAACAAGCGCCGCGGGCGAAAAGCTGCATCCTGGGATACAGGATTTCAACCGGTGGCGTCAGACGCTCGCCAAGGAAGCGCGCGAACGTCATATCCCCATGGAGGGCGTTCGTCGCTTCGATCAGGCTCACGCGCCTTCCTATCGGCTCAAGGACGTGAAAATGGTCGAGCGCGGCATCGCGCCCGAGAGCGTCCGGCGACGCGTCGAGCGGGTGCAGAACCGTGAAATTCACCGACCCACGCGCGAGGAGGGTCGTCGCCGCGCCGCCGAGGCGGCCTCTGAATGGAAATCATTGGCCGCGCGCCGGGCGGCTGTTCTTCCGCCCCCTGCGGCAGGCGCAATGCGGCTGTATCGCGCCGAGGCGGCGAATGATGGTTCTCACCGCGCGCCCCTCTTTTCCATCGATCGCGCGCTTGCCGAAGCCTATGCAGCGAAAGGCAGAGCGTCGCAGCTCGTCTATTTGGACGTTCCCGCGGAGCGAATTTCCGAGTTGCGCCCGTCGCGCGAGCTACCGGCGAAAGTCTTCGTCGTGCCCCCTGCCCTCGACGCGCTCCGCAAGCCCGTCGACTGGATCGACGAAGCCGCCGTTTTGCCCTTCCAACGTCGCGTCGACGCCGCGCTGACAACGATACAGCAAAAACGCCCAATTGTTTCCAAGGAGGATAAAGCCATGCGAACAGCCGAAACAATGGAGGCCGCCCGACGCAATATGGCCGACGCAATGGACCGTCTAGGCGGCTATCTGCCCGAGGGCGCGGTCAAGGATGATCTGATGCGGCGGTCGCGCGACATTCTTGCTCGCGCCGAGGGGGCAACCAAAGAGCAAGAGCGGCTGGAACGAAACCCAGGACAGATCGAGGGCGACCGTTTCGTGGAGCCCGAGCCACGAAACGTCGGCACCCTGTTCACTAATGAGAAGAAGGGGACAGAGATCCACTACAACCGCCATGATCGAGAGACTGGCGCGTTCCAGACTCTTGCTTTCATAGATAGCGGCAAACAGCTCGACATTCGCGATTGGACCAACGAGGAGAGCGTCAATGCGGCTCTGAAACTCGCCTCTCAAAAATGGGAAAAGCTGAGCGTCAGCGGAAGCGACGAATATAAGGAAACCGTCGCCAAACTTGCCGCGGAAAATGGCTACGAGATCACAAACCCGGAATTGCAGGACCGCATTCGTGAACTCCACGCTAAGCTCGAAGCGCAGCGCGCGAGCATCACCCAAGGAAAAGAACGAGCCGAAGCCAAAGAGACAGACGCGCCTGTGAAATCTGCTCCACTTTCGGAGGCGGAACATCAAAGGCCCGCCGACGCGCCAGTCCTCAACACGACGCCAGCCGAGCGCGCGATCGAGCTCAACAGCATCCGCGAGCGCGTCGACGTCGAGGCGCAAGAAGAAACCCGCCAGGCGGCACGCGCTAGGGAAACTCACGAAACCAACGCCGCCGCCGGAGCCGAGGGAGCGCCGTACCGCGCTCCGGAGGAAGCCCGCGCGGCGCGTGAAGCAGAGCGGGCCGTAGACAACAGTCCTGCTCGCGAAATCCCCGCGGACCCCATGCAAAGCGAGGCCATCCAAGCCCTTCGCTTTGAACAGCGCCGCGTGCTCGATCAAGCTAGTCGTGACGAGCAGCGGCGTATTGACGCGGAGAACGCCGAGCGCTTCCGCCAAGACGAGCGCCGTCAGGATCGCGACGAAGCGGAAGGCGAGTCGATGTAAAAAGGCCTCGTCTTTCGGCTGTTCGATTCCACGAAATGCGGTCGCCATGGAGCACTTTACGATTGAACGTCATTCTCCCGACTTCAGCTGTTGGCGGTGGTTCGTGTCAAATGCCCCTCCGCAAATAGCAATGGAATCAATAAGCATACGAGGGCAGGATCGTGAGGCCGGTCGGCGCGCGCAAGGGCGCCCCGGCGTTGTTCCAAATTTGCTCACGCCGCGGTTGCAGCCATGCTAATCCGACTTTTCCTCCAGACATCCGTTTGGCTCGCCGGCATGACCGTCCTCCTTTTCGTGCCGGCTGGCACGATCGCATGGCCGGAGGCCTGGATCTTCTTGGGCATCATCGGAGGGGTCGGCGCGGCCGCGGGGCTGTGGTTCGCCCGTCACGATCCTGGTCTCTTGAGAGAGCGGCTCTCCTCACCCTTCCAAACCGGTCAGCCCGCATGGGACAAGGCGATCCTGTCGCTGTTCTTCGCGCTCTACTTGGCGTCCTTCGTTGTGATGGGTCTCGATGCCGTCCGTTGGCGATCGACCGTCATGCCGGCGTGGGCCGAGGCTGTGGGCGCCGTCTGCATCTTGGCGTCCTACGCGATCATCTGGCGCGTCTTGGCGGAGAACTCCTTCGCCGCGCCGGTCGTCCGGATACAGGAGGAGCGCGGACAGAGGATCGTGACGACCGGTCCTTACGGCATCGTGCGCCATCCGATGTACGGCGGCGCGGTCCTATTTCTGCTCGGGACGCCGCTGCTGCTCGGCTCGTCCTACGGGCTCGTCTTCGCGCCCCTGCTGGTGACCCTGCTCGCCGTCCGCTCGGTCTTTGAGGAGCGTGTGCTCGCGGAGCGGTTCCCCGAATACGCCGCCTACGCGGAAAAGGTCAGATACCGCTTCGTGCCCTTCATTTGGTAGCGGGGCTACCAACTCGAGGCTTTCCGCCACCCGGCGGCGACTGCTTGTTCCTCGGTGCAGAACCAGCGTTTGTCCGGCCCCTTATCCATACGCACGCGATCATATGTGCGATCCCCCGGCACGTGATAGATGCGCTCACCATTGCGGCTGACGTTGCCTTTGATCAGGCAACCCGCAGCGACTGAGTTATCCCTCCTCGGTGCGGGAGCGGGATTCGCGAATTGATTGCCGGGGGCCGGCAGCGGATTGGCGCCTGCCCACATCTGCTCGAAGCGGGCCTCGAAGGCGTGGGCGGCGGCCGACTCCCGCAATATGATGAGGTCGTTGTCCTGCTGCTTGAGGCCCGAGGCCGATAGGTTTGCAGAGCCCGAGCGCAGGATCCGGCCGTCGATCGCATAGGACTTCAGATGCATGTAGGGCCCTGGCGCCTTCATGCGGATGCTGCCCGTGATCTCGCGCAGGCGGTCGAGGGCATGCTGTTGGCTGGGGTCGAGCACGATGCGAACGACCACCCCGCGCCGGTGGGCGTCAATCAGGGCGTCGATGACTGGCCAATCGGTCGGCGAATAGGCCGCCATGTCTATCTTCGTGTGGGCCGAACGCAGCAGGTCGACGTCCACGCGCTCGAGGTTCTCGGCAGGCGCGTAATGGATTTCGACGTCCGCGGCTCGGGCCGGCGCCGCGCAGACGGCAAGAAATCCGTGTAAGGCGAACGCCAGCGCAAGGCAGGCGCAAACTCGTTTCCCCGTCGGCAATCCCATCCCCCGGCCTTCCGGAGGTCGCCCTCCTCATATAAGAACGAATATAGAACGGAAGAGGCTATGTCCATGCCCCGCAGATCAAACCGCCGATCGGATCGCTTTGTGGACCGCGAGCGCCTCTTGGCGGCGATGGGCGGCTGCCGGGAAACGATCACGCGTGAACAGGCGCGCATGGAGATCTCAGGCCCGTTGTATTTCTCGTCGTCCACGGTGTTGGCCGCCATCGACGGGCTGGCCCTGATGCTCACCGGCAGGAGGGACTACTTCCATTTGACGGGCCACGGGGTTCATGAGGGGAATGCAGCCGCAGGGAGGAAGCCGATGCTCGCCACCAGGAACCTGTTCGCGAACGTGCCCGAACGCTTGATCGACGAGGAGATCACAATCTTGGCCGAGTTTCCCGGCGCGAGGATCGAGCGGATCGTTTCCACCGGGCAGGCCAGCCAGCCTGGCTTCTGGTACGACCAGGAGCGGGTGGAATGGGTCGTGCTGCTGAGTGGCTCGGCGGGCTTGTTGTTCGACGGCGAGGGCGCGCCGCGCAGTCTGCGTCCGGGCGACTACGTGGAGATCCCGGCCCATGCTCGGCATCGCGTCGAATGGACGGACGCCAACGAGGCGACGGTGTGGCTCACAGTGCATGTGGGCGGCAAAGCTGGATGATGCTGGGCGGAGGGCTCGACGCCGTGGGCCTGTGTTCTCGAGAAACGAATTTGACACCTTTTCTTCCAGCCGATTTGGAGACCGCGATTCGATCCCGTTTCGTCCTCGATGCGTCCTGCCAATCCCGAACTCGGATAGCGCCTCGAACCGCCATCTATACCGACCGTCAACCAACCCGGACCAGGAAAGCGGCGATTTCATCTCCGGGCGCCAACGCCCGTCGCATCGCGTGGGCTCGGGGGCTCCATCCCCATCGCCCCACGTCGAAGGCATCCTCTTGCCCGTAGGAAAGCCTTCAATCAGGATCCGTCGCGGGGAGCGACCCGCTCCAATGCGAGAATGGAGGCGTTCGTGGTCCCAACAACCAAGCTGTTCCAGTCGTTGCTGGACCTTCCCGGCGCGGCGGAATGGTTCGGGGTTCTTCAGCCGGCCTGGCTGTCGCTGGATCCGAGAAGTCTCGAGGCCCTGCGCGAGGAGCCGTTGAACCGGCACGGCGCCCTGCGGATCTCGCCGGACCTGACGGAGGTGGACGTCGAAATGTCCCCGGTCCTTCGGAACGCGATTATCCTTCTCGAAGCAGCATCGAAAGGCGACGGGCTGAAGTTGACCGCCACGGGCAATCTCGCCAGGGTGGTCGTCGACGACATGCGGGACCGTTTCGAGTGGCCGGGATATGAAAAGGCGAGCACCCTCGGTCTTTACAAGGTCATCAACGAGCCCGATTTCATGCCTCTGCATTTTATTCGGATCACGGCGGCGCACGCCGGCTTGCTCCGTCGTCGCAAAGGCGCGCTCACGACGACGCCAGCGGCGCGCGAACTCTTATCCCGGCAGCGGTTCGGCCCTCTGCAAGCCATCCTTTTCCATACGGCGCTCTGGCGCCTTGATTTGTCCTACTTCGGCCGCGGGCTGCTCGGCTCTTGGCCACAAGGCGACATCGGCATCGTTCTGTGGTCGCTGAGTATCGCCGCATGGGATTTGCAGACGCCCGAACGGCTTTCGCGGCTTTGCGCCGTTCCGACGGCGGAAGTTGTCGAGCGGGGGATTTGGGACCGCGGCTCTCTGGCCTTCGAGGCCCGCGTCCTGCGGCCACTGTTCTGGTTCGGTCTACTTGAACGCAGCGCGGAGAAGTCCCAGACGCATGAATTGGTCGAAACGCATCTCTATCGGAAATCGCCGCTGTTCGACCGCTTCCTGAAATTCGATGTGGGAATCGCAGCATACTCCGGCGCGGGGAACGCTTGAGCGCTCTCCATTTCCCGGCACCGGACCGGCAACGCCTCGGTCAGCTTGCGCTGCGTGCGAACGCGATGATCGCGCTGCGGCCAAGGGCCCCGCTTCGTCTATTGATCTCGCGTCCGCGCGAAAAGAGGATCATCGTCGGAATGCTTTGGATGCCGAAGCGGGCGGCGATCTCGGGGACGCGCTCGGTGTCGAGCTTGGCGAGGCGCGCCGTCGGCTCAAGGTCGCGCGCGGCGGCCTCGAATTCCGGAGCCATCGCGCGGCACGGCCCGCACCATCCAGCCCAGAAGTCGACCAGAACCGGAAGCTCCGTCTTGCCAATCATTCGATCGAAGTCCTCCGCGCTCCCGAGGTCGGCGGGGTGGCCGTCGAACAGCGGGGCGTGACACCGACCGCAGTTGGGCAGATTGCCGGAATGAAGCTTGGAGTCGGGTGCCTTGTTCAGGCTGCCGCATTGGGGGCAAACGATGATAACGCTCTTATCCAAGATGCAACTCCACTCCGACTCTTGTCTTCCGATTCCAGGACAGCAAGCCTGGGTTCTGGCTATGATCATTTAGGCGCCCCCAAGGACGCAGACCAGAAGCCGCGCAGGCAGCCATTCGCCTTCGCCCTGCGTCTTCATGTCGCCGTGAGCCACTCCCTCAGCTTCGTCCACCGCCGCTTCCGCCCGTGTGTCCGCACGGCGATGGCGAGGGCGCGCCGCTGCCCAACGATCACGACAAGGCGCTTGCCGCGCGTGACCGCCGTGTAAACGAGGTTGCGCGCCAGCATCGTGTAGTGCTGAGTCGCGAGGGTGATGACGACGGCGGGATATTCGGAGCCCTGCGACTTGTGGATCGTCGTCGCATAGGCGGGAACCAGCGTGTCGAGTTCGCCGAATGGGTATTCGACCTCGCGCCCGTCGAAATCGACCCACAGGTTGCCCTCGGTCTGATCGATGCGGAGGATGCGCCCGAGATCGCCGTTGAACACCTCGCGGTCGTAGTCGTTTTCTGTCTGCATTACCTTATCGCCGGGCGCGAAGCTCGACCCGAATCGTTCGACCTTCTCGGCCATGTTCGGGTTGAGCGCCTTCTGGAGATCGGCGTTGAGCGACCGGGCGCCAAGGGCGCCGCGCTGCATCGGGCAGAGGACCTGCACGTCTCCGATGGGGTCGAGGCCGAAGCGCCGGGGAATGCGGTCCCGGACGATCTCGACGACCTTGGCCGCGCCCTTTTCCGGCTCGCCGGCCTCAACGAAATAGAAATCGGACGTCTCCTCGCGCTTGGGCCATTCCGGCATCTCGCCGCGGTTGATGCGGTGGGCATTGACGACGATCCGACTCTCCGCCGCCTGGCGAAAGACCTCGGTCAATCGCGCGACCGGCAGCGCGCCGGACGCGATAACGTCGGCGAGCACCTGCCCCGGCCCCACCGAGGGCAGTTGGTCCACGTCGCCGACGAGCAGGAGCCCGGCTCGCGGCGGGATCGCCTTGAGCACCGAAAACATCAGCGGCGCGTCGACCATGCTCGTCTCATCGAGGACAAGGAGATCGCAGTCGAGGGGATTGTCGGCGTCGCGGCGGAACCCGCCGTTCTTCGGGTCGGTCTCCAGCAGGCGATGGATGGTCTTGGCTTCAAGGCCGGTCTGGTCGGCCATACGCTTGGCCGCGCGACCGGTAGGGGCCGCGAGGAGGAGCTTCGTTCCCTTGGCGGCAAGGATGCGGAGGATGGCGTCGAGCAACGTCGTCTTGCCGACGCCGGGGCCGCCGGTCACGACGGCGACCTTCGAGGCCAGGACCGTCTCGACGGCGGCGCGCTGCGAGGCCGCCAACGTCTTTCCAGTTCGCGCCTCGACCCAGGGGATGGCCTTCGCGGCGTCGATCGTCGGCCACGGCGGCGCCCCTCGGGCCAAGGCCAGCAGCCGGTCGGCGGCGCCGCGCTCGGCAAGGTGCAGGCCGCGCAGGAACACGCAGGGTTTCCCCTCGATCGCGTCGGCGACGGCCTCGCCATCGGCGAGTTCCGCCTTCAGCGCGCGCCGGACGATGCGCTCGTCGACATCCAGCAGGGTGATGGTGAGCTTGACCAGCTCCTCCACCGGCAGGCCGCAGTGGCCTTCGTCCATCGCCTCCTGAAGGGCGTATGAAATCCCCGCCCGGACACGCTGCGGCGCCTCCCGCGCCATGCCCAGCTTCATGGCGATGGCGTCGGCGGTCTTGAACCCGATCCCGCGGATGTCGCGCGCCAGCCGGTAGGGATTTTCCGTCATGACCTGGATGGCGTCGTGGCCGTAGGTCTTGAAGATACGAACAGCTCGCGACGTGCCGACGCCATTGGCGTGCAGGAAGACCATGATGTCGCGCACCGCCTTCTGCTCGGCCCAGCCGGCGACGATCTTTCCGGCGCGGAATTCGCCGATGCCGGAGACCTCCCGCATCCGCTCGGGCTCCGCCTCGATGATCTCGAACGTCTTCTCGCCGAAGGCGGCGACGATCCTCTTGGCGAGCACCGGACCGATGCCCCGCACCATGCCGGAGCCGAGATACTTCTCGATGCCCTCCGCAGTGGTTGGCGGCGTGGTCTTGAGGAAGTCCGCCTTGAACTGTAGCCCGTGAGCTCGGTCGGTGATCCAGACGCCGACGGCGTGGATGAACTCGCCGGCGGAGATCGAGGCCACATGCCCCACGACCGGGACCAGATCTCGCTTGCCTCGGGCCTTCACCTTCAGGACCGCGAAGCCGTTGTCCTCGTTGTGGAAGGTCACCCGCTCGACGGACCCGACGAGGGTTTCCTTGGGCGGGCTCGAGTTGGCTGAAGGCTGCAAACGGAGATTCCGAGGAGGAGCGGCGGCGGCGCCATTATAACAGGCCACCGTCCCTCCTCATCAGACCTCAGCGACTTTCCCGACGTCGAACTCCTCGTTCGCCGAGGAGCGCGCTTAAAACCGTATCCGATAGACCGGTTTTAACCCAAAGCGGCCATCGTCTGTAAGGCTACGGCCTCGTCTGAATGGCGCTCGACTTTCGCGCCTATCTTTTGCACAAACATCATTTGCCGACACGCGGGGTTAGCAACGCGTCTGCTCGGTTAAGATTCTGCTGCATGATGTTGTGTTAATAGGGCGCGGCGTCTTTCGTTAGTTGCCGTCAAAAACCGTCCACTCCCAGCATGCAGCCTCCGGCCTAGCCGGAAGCGGAACTATCTGTGCCGGTTCGGCGTTCATCTGACGGGTTCCGGCTAACGTGCTACGAAGCGGCGGGGCATATGCTCGTTTCCGCAGCCTTGGAGGGGCTTATGTTCCTATCCTTAAAACAATTGCTGAGAATTGGGCTTTTGCTCACCGCCATTGACGCGGCATTCGTCCTCTTTCCGGTGACGGCTCATGCGGGTTCGGGCTTCCGCAGAGCGATGGACGCGGGTGCGGCCGGAGCCAACAGGGTTGCCGTCCTCGTCAACATCGACAAAACAAGACAACAAATGACAGTTTATGTGGATGGGGTAGAAAGATATGAATGGCCGGTATCAACTGGGCGTGCAGGATATTCAACTCCATCGGGAACCTATACTGCCACCTCTATGAACGAAATTTGGTATAGCAAACAGTGGGACAATGCCCCCATGCCCCATTCCATTTTCTTTATAAAGGACGGCCATGCCATCCACGGCAGCTTCGAAGTAAAGAATCTTGGCAGACCCGTCTCGCATGGCTGCGTGCGTATCTCGCCTAAGGATGCCGCCATACTTTATGCGCTGGTGGAGGAGAATGGCCTGGAGAATACGCAGGTAGTGGTGACCGGCGTTACCCCGGGCGGCGAGAATAATGTCGCTGAGGATGAGACAAGTCCGCGCGGCGAGTATAAGGTCGCTAGGGGTCAGACAAGTCCGCGCCGGGTCAGACGCTCAGTTGGTGTTCCTTATTACGATGAATCCCAGGGTTACTATGGATCGCCATGGCCTTGGGCCTATTCACCTTGGTGAAGGCCAACGGCTTATAGGAGACGGCCGCGGAGGCGCTGGGCCCAGTGTTAGTCGCCGATCCCAGGTGCGCGATTGTCGCTTGTTCGCCAACGCGCAAGCTGACAATCTCCGATGTGGCCAGCTTACGCGCGCTAAACGTTTAGAAGTTCGTGCAGATCATCCGGAGTGTCTCGGAAAAGACCCGCAGCTGCTTCCAGACGCGCCACGTCGGCATCGAACTCCGCTCGTTTCTCGCCCGCCAGAGTCAATGCGACTGTGGCCTTCACCTCCTCCACCCATTCGGTGGCTTCGGCATTGACGCCCGCGACGAGCGCCATCATGTCCGCTGGTTCCCGCGCCCTCTCCACTTCACCACTGCCGGCGCTGGCGTTTGCTACGACGACGGGCGGCAGCGGTGGCGTCGTTTCAACCGGAGAAAACATGCGCGCAGCCCCGCTTAAATCGTCAGACCCAGATCCGCCATGAACAATGCCCGCCCTTTCGGCGCGGTCCGCATTGAGAAGGTTTCGGGCGGCGACGATTTCCGCTCGCAACGACTTGGTCAAAATGTCCGGCGGGCCCGCGCGTTGCATCGAGAAGACGTGCGACTTCTTCAGAGCGGCAATCGACTGAGGCTTGGTTCGAAGCTGCTTGCAAAGTGCAGCTACCGGCTCATTGCTCGCTTCGTTCATCGCCGCGACGAAAGCCACGCGGAAAGGCTCAGCGTCAACGAAGATTTTCTCTGCGGCCGCAATCACGCGCGAGAGCGCCGCGTCGTGCTTTGCCCCAAGTGCGGCAGACACGATCGTCGCTCCCGCATCAGTCGACCAGTCCGACGCGAGGGCGTCAGCCCCAACATCCGGCACGCTCAGTTGAGCGCTGAAAGGCGCCGACGCCGCGACCTTTCGCTTGTAGCCGCCATCCGTAAAGAAGTTGATTTTGTCCAAAACTGCCGCGTACTGGCCACGCATCAGCAGCACCGACTTTTTACTGTCCAATCGGCGAAGGGCTTCCGGCGCCATCAGGGGCTCGAGCTCCCACCGCCCTTGCGTCGAGCGACTCGCGCGGGGCATGCCGCCGACAAGGCTGCCGCCGCCGATCGAAGTGCCCCAGCCTTCTCGGCGAATATAATGCTTTCCGATTTCGTCGGCGCAAAATTTGGCGGTGGTTTCGTCGCCGACCCCGATCAGAAGCTTCACGTCCATATTGCCAACGAGCATGTCCCGCGTCGGCTTGCCGTAGCGCACGTCCAATTGGGTTAGGCCTTGCGCAATCACCGCGATCTGAAACCCGTAACCCGCGACGAGCGGCGCGCGGTCTGCGATTTCAGGCATGCGGCCGAACTGGTAAAATTCATCGAGCATCAGGAGGAGCCTATGCGGCTCGTCGAGGCCTGGAAGGCTCCGCAGCAGCACGTCATGAACTTGCTGCACAAGCAGGCGCACGACGGCTTCAATCGAACCAAAATTGCCGACCGGCGTGCCGATCAAGATCGTGAACGGCTTTCGCCGCAGATCCGCGACGTTGAAATCACTGCGGCTCGTCGCATCGTCGACGAGCTTGTTGTTCCATCCATCGAGGGCAGTGACGATATGCGCCTCGAAGGACATGCGCTGCTTTTCTTCGCGGCCAATGTGCTGGCGAAATTTATCCGCCACGAACTCATTCAGGTGGGGCTCGGCGACCAGGATATCTGCCATCACGGCGGCAAGGCTACGGCCTCGGCTCATCATCTTAAGCGCGGATTTTATCGTTCGCTGTCCGCGCATCGTGTCGCTGTCGAGCACATAACCCAAGAGGCCGGCGAAGAGTCCCCGAGCGGTTTCCGCCCAGTAAGAATCTCCTGTCGCCGGCGTGGGAATAAGGCTTCGCGCAATATTCGCCACATCGGTCGCCCTTTCCGGCCAAACCGAAACGAGATCAAGGGGGTTCCAACAGTGCGATTGCGCCGAACCAGGCGAAAACAGGAAAACCCGCTGACCGATGGCCGCACGAGCGGCGCCAATTTCGACCCACATCTCGCGCTTTATGTCCAAGCCGATCAAAGAGCCGCGCCATTCAAGCGCATTTGGGAGCACGAAGCCGACGCCCTTGCCCGCGCGCGTCGGACCGTTCACATAGATGTGACTCGCGCCGCTGTAGCGCACGTCCTTGCCGTTAAAGCGTCCGAGGAAAATCGAGTAGCCGGGTTCGCCGTTCAGCAGATCCGCTTTCCGCAGATCTTTGAGCGTCGCAAGTCTCGAGCCCCCAAGCGGCGGCTTCATCGCGCGAACGCCTTGAACAATCTGCATGGCGATGACGGCGACGACCACGACCGCGATCGTGGCGCCGAGCGTCGCCCGCGCGATCAAATTCTGGACGACTGGATCTCCCCATTCGCTTTCAGCCGCGTGCAGAGGCAACAGGAGTTCGAATCCTCGCGTAAAGCGAAGCCAGAGCAACCAGTTGTGCGTGCGCCAGGCGACCGCCAGCGCGTAAGAGGCTTCCCATAGAAGGAAAGCCGCCGCGAAGGCGCAGAGCGCGCCGAAGAGGTATAGGGGCCAGCGCATCGGTCCTCTCACGCCTTCCCGCCAAAGCCCCGGAAATAAATTTCCGCGACGCCGCGCGTCGGCCGGCGGCGCAACTGAATCACCATCGGTATGACCGAGCGGATATAGTCCATGATTTCCGCCTTGCTCAGCTTTAGGTCTGATTGCAGCGTCATCAGCGCCAGGCGCTCAAAGGCGCCGTAGGAGCTATCGGCATGCAGCGTCGTCAGCGAGCCGGGATGGCCCGTGTTGATGGCCTGCAGGAATGTCGCCGCCTCAGCGCCACGAATCTCGCCCAGAAACAGCCGGTCCGGCCTCAATCGTAGGCTTGATTCCAGCAGGTCTTGCACCGTGACCTGCGTCAAGCCCTGCCCGCCTTTGGAGGCGAGCAAGGATAACCAGTTCGGCTGTGGCGGCTGGAGTTCGCGCGTATCTTCAATCGAGATCACGCGCTCGGCAGCTGGAACTTCTTTAAGGAGCGCGTTCAGAAAGGTCGTCTTGCCCGACGACGTGCCTCCCGAGATGATCATCGTCACGTGGTTCTTGATCGCGAAGGCGAGCGCCTTATGCACGCCCTCAGGCGTCACGTCCTGCAGCAACTCGGCAAGCTCGGTCTCGATCTCCGGATAGTGATTCAGGTCCGCCTTGAGCGGCCCTCTCACCTTCACGTCCTCGAAAGCGCCCATTCGCGCATAGTCTTCAAGGCCGAGATTGGCGATAACCTGCTTGCGGATCGAGAACGCGCCGCCAGAAGGCGCCGCCGGCGCCAGCACACCCTGAAATCTCTCCCCATGCGGCATCGCCGCCGACAACAGAGGCGTCGACGAGTTCACGGATTGCTGGGTGATAGAGGCCACATGTTCCGCCAGCCGCCTTACTGCCGTCTCCGTCAATTCGGGAACCTCGAAGCGCTCCATGGCGGGCTTGCCCAGCGCCTCGACCCACACTTCCCCGGGCCGGTTGGCGCAGATCTCGATGACGTCAGGGTTTTGTAACCAGACCCGAATGGGCTCTGCCGCGTTCCGGAAGAACACCGGCAGGGTCTCCCAAAGCGGAGTTTTGGTCGCGCCGCGGACGTTTGGGATGCTTGAGTTCATAGAGCGCCTCTTTCACAGGGTCCGGATAGAGGTCGGAGAAATCGAGGTCGCGCTTCACAAAGACGAGAATTCTCGTACCCTGATCGACGTAGATCGTCGGCGGAATGTGAATCTCGTCTTTCAGCGCCTCTACGGCCATGCGCGTGATCGCTTGCGAGGTCGACTGGGCCCCGATCTGCCGCGCGCTCAAGAGCACGGAGTTCTGATTGCCCACTATGGGCACGAGCTGGCCCGTCACTGGATCGAGCGCATATTGCGGGCTCGTTGCAAAATTTTGATTTTGGCCGAGCGAGGCGACGAATTGCGCGACGCCGCCGGTGAGGGTCAACAGAGCGGCGTTTCCGAACCTGTCGAGAAAATGCTTGTCCACCTCGCCTGCGAGACCCGAGCGGCCAAGATTATCCGTCCCATAGGATCCGAGCATCAGCGACACGCCGTCGGCGCGCAGCATGCGCGTCCAGATGATCATGACGCGCGACTGCCCCCGGACAATTCCTGAGCGGTATTCGCCCGTGAGCATCGTTCCCTTGGGGATAAGGACCCGACGCCCGTCGAAGGAATAGACGTCTTCGCTCACCGACGCCCTCACATTTCCTGGAAGGTCGGACTGAATGGCGGTTTCCAGCACGCCGGGGATCATGAAGCCCTGCGGCACCAACGCATCGATCCGCGTGTGCTTCACAGCCCGGGCCCGCGTCACGTCATTTTCGGCGTTGCGAAGGAAGCGGCGGTTCGGGTCTTCCTCGTCCCTCTCGGCGCCGGCCCTTGCAGCGGGATCGACCGACGCCGTTCCTTCCCGGTCGTTGATCGCGAGCATGGGCGAACGAAGGCGGGCCTCCAGTTTCGCTTCGGCTTCCTTGCGCAGCCGTTCGAGCTCCGCCAGGCGCCGCGCTTCGCTATCGTCTGGCCTCGGTTCTGTAACGGGCTGAGGGCCAACCACAGCGGCAGGCTGCGGCGCCGGGGGCGCGGGAATCACGAATTTAGCGGATTCGACTTTTGGCGGCGGCCGGTCGAAAGACGCGCCCGGTTGGAGCCTTGCGGTCGCAAATGACTCGTCGCCGGCGTTCTGCGGCTTACTTTGCTTGCGACTCGACGCGTACCACATGAGGGCGATGATGGCGGCGGCAAGAACCGCGACCGCGCCCAGCGCCACATTTGGGTTCGACGACTGGCGCGTGACCGTCTCGTTCGCGAGCCGGCCTTCTTCCTCGAAATCAGCAGCCATGATCCGGCGCTCCTGTTATTGCTGCAAGCTGGCGCTCGGCGCGAGGCCGTTTGAGAGAAAGTTCGTCAAGAAGCCGCCCTCGGGCGCATGGACGGCCTGGATTTCGGGTTGCACATCCGTCTCTTGCGCCCTTGGCGGCGGATCAGGTTCGGCGCGCATGTTGAAGACGCAAGCGGTCGCGGCCCCGTTGCGCATCGTCCATTGACCGGCTGTGCGATCGACGACAATCATCTCGCCCTCGCGCCGGTAGTTCACGAGGGTCTCGGACCGATCGGGATTGACCAGGAAGATGCCGGGAACGTCCCCGGAAAACCGAAAATACGTTTTGGTCCCGTCGTCGAAGACGTGCTCGGGTTTCACGTGCGGCGCGCCTTTGTAGCTGTAATCGAAGTTTCGGATCGCCGAGCTCTCGGCGTTCCGCTTATTGGGGAAGGCTGCAAGCTCGCGCGCCTTCTCCAAGAGCCGCGCGTCCGCTTCTTCGTCCGGATAGGTGAAGCGGACTTTGAACACGACCCGACGATCGTGTCCGCTGCTCGTGCGCAAGATGAACGAATAGATTCGCTTCCTCGTCGTCACGACGGTCATGTTCGTGACCGCATCCGGCTCCAGTGGCTTGATAAAAAGAAATTGCTTCGATTGATCGGGCACCGCCTGCCAGCCAATTGTGTCTCCGAGCGCGACCGTCGCAATTTTCTCGTCGTCATGGAGAACGATGATCGTCGAGACGCCCCGCGTTCCCCAGATCGTGACGACGTTATCCTTCTCGAAAGGCACCGTGCGCAGACGCGAATCTGCCGGAACCGGCAAAGGCGCGCGCTCAGCGGCGGCGGGCGACGACAAAACGGCGGCGAGCAGGAGGCTTGCAAGCAAAACTTTCGTCATTGCTGGCCTCCTCCGCCAAGCGGAGCCACAGTTTCCTGGTCTTTGCGATACTCGACGACTTGAAACCCGAGCGGGTTGTCGAAGCGCCACTCGTTGCGCATCGGCTCCTGCGTGTAGCGGAACCTGACATTCGCGGCCCAATGCTCGATGACCTGTTCGCGCTCATTTGTTCGCGTCGTCATGAACCGAACTGCCGCCGTTGCGGGCGCCTTGGGGTTATCCATCCAGCCATGCGTGAGAAAGTTCACGCTTTTGACATAAACCTTGACGCGTCCGGTCGGACCCAAGAGTTTCATTGGGCTGTTTGGATTGGTTAGGGAAAATTGTTCCGCGAGCTCTTTGCTGGCGCTTCCGCTTGAGAGCAGCGACGCGAGCTCGAAATTATCCCTCAGGGCCGGGGGATCGTAGGTTTCGCGCGCGCGGATGAAACGGACGATGTTCGCTTGCGTCACCGCCTCGCGCTCGGAAATCGGCCCCCCGCTCTCAAGCGGCCGAGCAACCTCGACATAGCCCGTCGACTTGTCCACCAGGAGCGTCACGACTTCGGTGGATTTCAAGGGAATGAGCATGAACAGGGCGACGAGCGCCGCGAGAAGCGCGAGGCCAATCAGGCTTGCGACGACGCGCCAGGCGTTTCTGGAGAGCTCGAGCCGGCGGTAGATGTCGCGCTCCCAGCGCGCTCCATCGTGATAATAGCTATCGTTCACCAGCGGCGACCGCCCGCCGGCCTGCACATCGTCAGACATGGATTCCTATCTCTGTTCGCGGCGAAGTTGAGCGGCGCGGCTTTCAATTAGGGCAGCCGCCACCTGTTCCGCGCGGGGGTCGTAGCCGCGCTGCACGGTGGCGCCGCCTGGACCGATTGAGTATCCGCCGCCGCTTGGCGGCGGCAGCGCAGTTTGGCGGTAATCGTTGCCGCGCCAGTCTCGCCAAAGCCGCCAGGCGCCTTGCGCCCGGCCTTGAAGGTCGATGACGTCGCGCAGCGCGTAGCCGCCAGCGACCGAGGCTGCGATTTGGAGGGAAAGCGGCAGCAAGGCGCTTCCGACGCCGCAAAGGATCAAGAATGGCGCGATCACCGTCATTGCGGACGATGCGTCCGTGATCGATCCCAAATTGGTGATGGTGGAGTTCATGAGCGTCAGCAGAAATCCAAGGATTCCGTAAACGACGACCGGGACGATCGCATATTGCGCGCAGGTGCGCAGCCACCCGGTGAAGAGGACCGAGCTAAAGTTGAAGAGCGCCATCGCGATGAACAGCGGCCCCAGCCCCAGCAGCACGAAGAGAGCGATCTTGCCGACCAGGACGAGGCTCACGGCGATCGTGATGAAGACGACTGCGGCGATGAGCAGCACGATTGCGAGCAGCGAGAGGCCGATCGCGGCGCCCCAGCCGCCGGAAGCGGCCACAGTCTTGCCCGCCGTGAGCGCGTTGGTGAAGAGCGTCGAAAGCGTGGAGGAAATCGAGTTTTCCGGCGTGCCGCAGTTCGTCCCGCCGACGCCCGAGCAAACCGCCGTCGCCACGCCGTCTGCTCCTTTCGTGAACACATCCACGACGATCGACGAGAAATCGCCCCAGCTGAAGGCCAATGTGTAGATGGCGCCGATGCGAAAGATGCGCCATAGGAACGCGCCCGCTGTCAGCGGCGCGCGCCCGTAGATCATTTCATATCCCCAATATGCGACGTAGATCGTCAACGCCACGGTGAACACCGGCGCAAGGCCAGAGGAGATGGACTGATAAATCTGTTGCACCGCCGAAGCGGCGACGGTGTCCACCTTCTGGAAAAGCGCCGAGATAATGTCCACGGCGGTTCCTCCTTTTTTAGCGATTTATCGGGAGAAGCGGCCCGCAATCGCTCGCCGCTGCAAAGGCTCGTCCAAAAGACCACACAGAACTGTCGCGCGTGCAGGGCGCTATCAGGTCCCTATGCGCGCAAGCCGAGAGGGCCGTTAGCGCTATCCCGAGCGTGACGATGAAAGCGCCTCTGGCAATTCTTCTCATTGCGCTTACTCTCCTACTGCCCAACCAGCGTGGCCTTCGAAGCGTCGTACGACCACATGTTCGCTAGCTTCGATTGAGCGGCGAGATCCTGCTGTTGCTGAGCATTCAGGGCGGCGTTCGTCAGGTTCACGGTGCCGATCAATTCGTTGACGGTCTGACCCGTTTGAGTCTGGATTTGCGAGTTTTGGTCGATCGATCCCTTGATGTCCGGCGCCGAGCCAATTTGTCCCGCCGCCCCTCTGAAGCCCGACGACCTCGTCACCGAGGCGGCTTGAGCGCCCGACACCGCGGCGGTGATGGCGGCGGAGGTGTTGACCGCGCCCGTGTAAGCAAGGTCGGTCGTCGACGCCGCCGAGGTCGCTCCGGTGAGCGTTTTGGCGAGATTGAGACCATTGATGATCGAAGACGCCAACGAGCCATAGGAGCCAAGCCCGCCCATCGACAGGGACCCGCCGCCAAGCAGCGAGCTGAGGTCCGGCGCGCTCGAGAGCGAGAAGCCGCCAAGGCCAATCGAGGACAGGCCTCCCGTGGACCGATCGCCCGTCACCGCCGCCAGCGTGTGATTGACCGTCTCGAGAATTTGCTGGTTGGTGTTCATGATCTGGGCAGTGTTCTGCGCGGTCTGCGTCGCCTGGGTCAGCGTCGCCGTGTCGATAACCGGGACTTGCGCCAATGCGGCGGCGCTAAGGAGCAACCAGCTCCCGAGCGACAATGAAAGCAGCGGCTTCCTGATCATGATCTGTCTCCTCTGGCCTCGCCTCACGGTCCCGTGGAACGCGGGACGACAGTCGCATTTGTGTCAGTCATTGCGGGGGCCCTATGAGCGTCGCTTTGGCCGGATCGAAGGCCAAAGCATTGGCCGCCCGGCTCGCGCCGGCGATAAGGTTCAGCCCACGCTGATTGAAGAGCTGCGCCGTCAGGCTTGTCACCATGATCGCCTGGTTCCACGTTCCGCCGTTGTTGCTGCGCGCGCTGCTGTTTTGGTTCCAGGCGGACTGGGAGAGCGCGATCGCGCCGATGATGGCGCTGGCGATTTGCGTGTTGTTTTTGTTCCCTTGAATGCCGCTCGCGACCGCGCCCAAAGCCGCGACCGTCTGCGCCACTGTGTTCAGGTTCAGCGCTGTGACGCTCGTTCCACCGCCGATCACGGTAGTCTGGACAGCGCTCAAATCCATGTTGGAGACGACGCCGGTGGTGGGCGCCGTCACATTGTTCGCTGAGAGGAGATCGCCGCCAACTGACGGCAATTGGCCCTGCCCCGGCGTCTGCAGGCTTGCTGTAATCCCCTTCGAGGGTTGCAAGGTCGATTCCTTGTAGACCCGCGCTTTGGCCGTGCAATCGGAGATGCTTTTTTCGGTGGTCTCCCGAGCGGCGTCGGTGACGGGCGTATCGGCGAAAGCCGGCCCAGCGGAGGCGAGAAGGGAGGCCGCCAGCGGAAATAGTCTATGCCGCATGGGAAACCTCCCGCGTCGCGGAGCGCCAATTGCAAAAAATCGGAACCCACACGCGTGGGTCGTCCCCGACACGGGCGCGCAACTCTTCGCACTCCTGGACCGTGTCGACGTTCCCGGAGAGAACTTTGACGATATCGAGCATGTTTGAGAGATCGAGCCGCGCGATGACCGAATCCTGATCGTGCTTGATCAGGAACTGGCGCGAGTCGGGATGCGTGTTGAGCACCCATTCGAATTCGCGCTCGGAGAGCTTGAAACCCGTCACATAGCTCTCGAAGTCCGCTTTGGGATTGGGGAAGAAGATGTTGGTCGGCGTCTGCTCGAGCAGCGTGTGCCCCATTGGGGAGGCGACGATATCCTTCGCCGACTGCGTGCCGAAGCCGACGATCCCGTTGAGCTTGCGGATGGTTTTCAGCTTGTCGTTGAGAAAGCCTGCGAACTTGTCGTCGGTCAGGATTTTCCAGCCTTCGTCGATGAACAGCATCATCGGATTGCCATCCATCATCCCCTCGATCCGGTGGAAGATGTAGCCGAGCGCCGCCGTGCGGATGTCGTCGTCATCCAGAACCTTGGTCATGTCGAAGCCGAACACGCCATTTGACGCCGACCACGAGTCGCGCTCGTTGTTGAAGAGCCATCCGCGAGCCTTGGTCCAAACATCGAACCTCGACGCCAAATCCTCTTGGCCGAGCTTCTCGCTGCCCCTGAGCAGATGCGCGACTTCCGCGAAGCGCCGATCCTTGGCGGGCACGGCGAAAATTTGATCGATCGCGCCCTCGACGATTTTAAGCTGATGGGCGCCAAGGTCCGAGCCGTCGCGGGGCCGCACCATGAATTTCAGGAGGTCTTCGAGGAATTTGCGGTCTTCATGGGAGCCTGGAAGCTGCAGGGGGTTGAAGCCGGTTGGAACGCCGGGGACCAGCACTTCATAGCTGCCGCCCATGGCTCGGATGAGCGGATCGGCGCCGCGGTCCTTGTCGAAGAAGGCGACGCGCGGGCGCGACGTCACCCGCATGGCTTGGCAGAGCAGAAAACCGAGGCCGACGGTCTTGCCCGAGCCGGTCGGGCCCGTGACCGTGAAATTGCCGACCTGCCGGCGATGGAAGTTGAAGTAATAGGGGGTCTGGCTCGTCGTCTCCAGGACCGAGATCGCCGGCCCCCAGCGATTGCCCTCAGCCCTACCGACGGCGAAATTGTGGAGCGAGGCGAAGCCGACGAAATTACGCGAGGAGATTAGGGAGCGTCGGGCAATATAGGCGAAATTCCCGGGCATCTGCGCCCAGAAGGCGGGCTCGGCGTTCATGTCCTCGCGGACGACGATCGTCCCGAAATTCTGCAGCTCCTGCGTCGCCGCCTGAACGCATTTCTCCATTTCGCGGATGGAGCGGCCGAGCGCGCAGACGGTCAGATGGTGATAGCCGAGGACCGTTTGGCCGCTGACGAGCTCGTTGCGGGCGGTGTTGATCGCCGCCTCGACCTCCGTCCCCGCTTCGTCCGAAGCGGCGATCTGGCGCTCGACCTTGGCGACGTGCGACATGACCGGCGCGCGGTCTTCGAGCGCGAAGGACTGAGAGACGATCATTTCGTGCGGGACGCGCAGGAGGCCGTCGAGCATCCCGGCGCCCGTGTAGGCCGGATACTCGCGAATGGAGAGCATGGCGGCAAAACGGGTGTCGGCCTCCGACGCTCCCCTGAATTCAAGAGCCTTCTTGCCGAAGGTGATGCGCTTCGTCGGCAGATAGGCGTCGAGCGCCATGCGCGGCAGAGCCATGTGAAGCGGCGCCCCGCCGTTCAGCAGCTGCGCCAGGAACTCGCTGATCTCCGTGCAGACGGAGCCGCGGCGCATTCTGCATCCGAGGATTTGCGCCCCGTAGCTCGCCATCTCCCTGCAGAAATTGGCCGTGACGTCGCGCAGCTCCCGCTTGGCCTCGCGTTCGATCTCCTTTTCTTCGACGCCGAGCCCCTTGCGGAAAAAGCTCGTCGCCTTGTCCGCCATGCCGACCTTGCCCTGAAACCCCCGGCGAATGATCGTTACATAAAGATCGTTCACGAACATGCGTTTATGGGCCTGGTTCGCCATGTAGCGGCGATCGAGCTCCGCGCAGAAGAAATTGTCGAAGCCGCCGCCGATCTCTGGCGTCACTTCGCGCCGGATGATGTGGGAATAGACGGCGAAGCGGCTGTCGTTCATCGAGCGGATGAGCGTATTGCGGCTCGAGAGCCGCATATCGATCTCCGCCTGGTCGGCCGTCTGAAAGCAGAAGCCGCCGACCTTAACGACCATCAGGAAGTGGCCCTCCTTGGTTTTGAGCATGTCCTCCTCGACATGCCGAAGATAAGGGACGTGCTTCGAGACCCCGGCCTCGCGGCCGCTTTGCGCCCCGAATTTCAAAGACTTGAGAATATGCGCGGAAAGCTTCGCCACGATCGGCTCCTCAAGGCTTGTAGGAGTCGCCGCCCCAAAATCGGTGATTTCGGGTGATGGGGCATTTGCCGTAGCGCACGAGCAAAATGTCGACGAACCGATTGTCCCGCACCGTCAGCGCGTAAGCGAGGCCGTGGATGGGCGCAAACAGCAAAAATATCAGCAGGTTTTTGGTGTTGATGAAGATGAGAACGATGACGCACCATTCCATCACAAACAGCACATAGGGAACGCCGAGCATCATGGGTGGCCTTGTGAGCCCGCCGACAAGCGGATCGAGACGGGGCTTCGCCTGTTGCCGGATCATCAGCCCTGCCCGTTTGTGAGCGACTGGACGATTTGCGCAGCGCCAAAGATCAGAGCCACGCCGACGATGACCGAGAAGGCCCAGGACCAGGGAATCCGCGAGGTGAGAGCGAGATAGCCGACGGCGGCCACGGCGACGGTGGCGGCCGTCGTCGCGAAGGTTCCCGTCATGAATTGCAGGACGCTCGTCAACGCGGTGTTCAGGGGCTGGAAGGTCGCCGTCTGCGCCAGGGCTGAATCGGGCCCGATAATCAGCGCCAATCCGACCATAACGCCCAGGAACATTGCGTCGGAACGCGAAAAAAACGTCATTTACTTTCTCCTTCGTCATCAGGAGCCACATAGAGAACCGACCCGCCGATCCACTGCTGGTCTCTCGCCGAACGGCTCTTTCCGACTGGCGGCGTCTCGCCTTCTGAGGCTTCCTGAGCGTTCCGGCTCGCCTCGGGGCCGCGCTTTCCGCGCCGCGCCGAGAAATCGCCAAGCCCGTAATATTGATTCGTCACGGCGGCCACGTAGCGAACCGTTTCAGAGTTCGCCGGCACGCCCTTCGCCTGATAGACGCGCTCGCTGCCGGCGTTGTAGGCGGCGGCGACGAGCATCATGTTTCCCTGGAACTGGACGACAAGGTCCTTCAGGAACAGCATCGACCCGCGGACATTCTCGAGGGGATTGCAAATGTCCACGACGCCATATTGGGCGGCTGTCTGCGGCATGAGCATCATCGGCCCGCGTGCGCCCCTCGGGGAATTGAGATTGGCGCCGTTTGACGATTCCTGGTCGAGAATCGCGAGAGCAAGCTTCTCGTCGACTCCCGCGCGCCGCGCCTCGGTTTGAACAAGGCCTCGCAGGCTTTGCGAATCCATCTCGGCCGCGCAGGCTCCTGATTCGGCATCCTCTGTCGGCAGGCTCCGCGGCGCGTCTGAGGCCCGCGCCAAGGCGACCCTTACAACTCCCCTTGGCGCGGGCTTTCGCTCGTCGGCGGCCGCGATCGCGGGAAAAAGACAGAGGATGAGGAGGAGCGCAATGCGCATCGGGCAATTCCCTGGTGAGTGACTCCCTCTTAACAAAATATAATAAATTGGCAACAGACAAAATCTGCGATATGAAAACGACTGAAAATATTGGGAACGTCACGAGCGATCGGAAGCATTCCACGCAAGTGCCCGAGAGAGAGCGCCGCCATGAAGCATCTCCATGACAGCCAGTACGTCTTCCTTGAACCGATTCGGCCTCCTTTCCCGTTTCTGATCCTCTTAGGAGTCTCGGTGGTTGTCGTCTCGCTGGCGGCCGAATGGCTAAACAGTCTTCCTGTCCAATTTGTCGGTCCGATTCTCTATCCGATCGAGCGCATATTGAACTCAGCCCTCTTTCCGGAGGCGCAAACCCCGCTGCGTCCCAACGGTTCGGCGCTGCTGGTGCTGCTTCCCACGCTCGCTCTCTTCGCCGCGATCTATTTTTCCGCCCGCGGAATGTTTCGGGCCGCTATGCGCGTTCTCCGGCCTTTCGTCGGGCGTCGCTGATGCGCGCATTGCTCTCGTCGATCCTGGCGGCTGGGTTTGTCTTGCTGTCCGCGACGGTCTCGGCCGAATCCTTCACGCCGGACCCGGAGCGCTGGCGCGCGGTCGCCTATTCCGACCTTCGCCTTCCCCGGGGAGAAGCGGAGTCATACGCTTCGATCTGGCAGGATCGGCTCGACGAGAGCAATTCGAAGCCGCCGCCGGCGCCCCTTCCGGGGCGTCCGCTCACGGACCCCTCGCTCAGCTACGCCGTCGGCAATCGCGGCGCCTCGGAATGGCACTTCACGATCAACTTCCAAACCAAGCTCGCCGCCCTGACCGTACTCGACGCGCCCAATGTTTGCACGGACGAATACCCCTCCCCGGCAGTGGGCGTGAAAATCAAAGTCTGTCCAATGCGACTCGCAATGTTCGAGGCGGACCGCTACGCACTCGTGATAGACGGGGCCGCCTGCTTTCTCGAAAAGCAGCCGCAAGCGCCGATCGAAGATTCGTCTGCGACGCGCACTGAGATCTCCTACGACGTCGCCGCGCGCGCCTTCAAAATCCGCTACACGGTTTCGCATGTGGAAATTCCCCAATGTGGCCAAACCGTGCCTCTTCACCCTACGAATTAGCGCCAAGATCCCTCGGAGCCCCCAATGTCAGAGCGACGCCTCTTCTCTTCGCCGTTGATCCGAGCGCTACGGTTTACGGCGCAGCCGCTTGCCTGCTTGCGTCAAGCGGAAAAGCAGTTTGCGCGGGCGGACCCTCTGCTTTTCCGGCGGCGCTTCGCGTCTTTGACGCGGGCGCCCGTCCCCGTCTTTCGTATCGATCAGGCCTATCATGCGAAGGAGCTTTTCATGCGCGCCGCCCTCATTCTCGCGGTGCTCGCCCCGCTTTCCGCCAGCGCTGAGAAAGCGATCTCGCATCGGCTCATGGCGCAGACGTTCTCCTTGACCGACTCGAACCTGCAAGCGCGCATTTGGTCGGATCAAGTTCCGGAGATGCTCAAGTTTCGCAAATATCTGCACTCGACGCCGGACGGCGCAGATAAGCCGCTTATCGGCGTCGTCTACACCACGAGCTTCCAGGTCGAAGGAAAACAGATCGTCGTCTCCGTCATCAACAACAATTGCGCCAACGCTGGCGGCGTTCCGAACCTGCTTTTTTGTCCCACGCGGGTGGTGAGCCTCTCAGGCGGGAAGCTCGAAGTGCTCGGCGACATCCCCGACCTACTTGTCACCGTTTTCGAAGCCGACGCTCCTCAAAATCCCGGGAAGGCGACGATTGCGACGTACGATCCGCAGACCCATCAAATCACCTTCGCTAACGTCGATGGTAACGAGAGGACAGAACCCTCTCAAAAGGTCGTCGTGAGATAGCTCTATATCGGAATGAGCAAAATGAGAGCGTCAACACTTCTTGCATGCGCTATCGCCGTCGTTCTCTCAGGTTCTGAGCTCGCCTTCGCGGATTGTCAGTCCGGCAGCGCGTCGGACGTCGCCCAAAACATCCAAAACTGCCCTTCGGCGAACAACGCGCTGAAAAATAACGCCTGCAATTTCGGGGGCGCCGCGATCGCCGAATCCGGCGGCAACACCTGCGCTTCGAACGGGAACAATTTCGGCGTATTGCAGCTGACGCGCTCCAATCTTACGAACACCGGCTACTCGCCAAGCCAGTACCTGAATCTTTCGGCTCAGCAGCAAGTCTGCATTTGGGCGCAACAGGTCGGCAACTCCAACACCAGCGGCGCCTATCAGACGCTCTCCAACAGCGGCAGTGTCAACGGGACCCCGGTAACCGCCGGGATGCTCGCGGCCTGTTTCCAATTTGGCCCGCTGATTTGCAAAAACGACCTCGCTTTCATGCAGGCAAACGGCGGCGCTTGCCCTTCAATCGGTAATGGCGGAGTCAGAGCCAGCGGCCAAACCCTTGCCGATGGCGGCGCGAACCTCGACGGAAACAATCAAAGCATTTGTTCCTGGGGACAGTCGATCCAAAACAAGATCAACCAGGCCGCAGCGACGTGCAACGCTCCAAACGGTTCGGGCGACGGCGGAACCAACTGCCCGGGCGGCGGGACCAAGCCCGGCGGTGTCATTCCGCCGTCTCCGGGCAATGCGCCGGTTTCGTTACCAGCAAACCTCGCGTAGGAGCGCTCAGCGCATGCCTCTCGCCCGCCTTGGCCTTACTTGGGGACCACTACTCGGCGCATTCGCGGTAATCGCAGCCTCGACTTCCGACGCTCAACAGGCGGGGCCAGCGAACGGAGCTGTTCCAGTAGCTCCGGCGTCAAAGAATGCGCCGCTTCCCGTCTTCGACGTCCCCTCAGCGGGGGTGCAATTCCAAACGGGAGACACCTGGACTCAAGGCGGGCAGACCTTCCGGCTCTATGCGGTCCAGTCCTGCATTCGCGGAACGACCTTCACCAATGTTGCCGGCATAAAGCGCGATTGCGGAGAAGCCTCGATTGGGTATTTCGCCGCGCTGATCAAAGACGCCAAACTTCGATGCACCGCGCTTGCACAGTCGGGCTCGGTCAACTTCGCCGTCTGCGCCGCCCATATTGGCGGACAGACACTCGACCTCGGCACGATCCTTATCACGCAGGGCTTCGCCTTCGCCGCCACCGATCCCCGCGGGAAACCTGTAAACTTCCAATACGCCGTTGCAGAGGGCGATGCGCACAAAAATAGGCGTGGCCTCTGGGCTTCGCCCGATCTGCCTCACCCCTCGGCCATCCTTAGAAGCGCCTACCAGAAATCCAATTGACCCGCCTGCGCGATGAATTCCTCATCTCGACCTACCGTCGACACGAAGTATCCTCGTGCCCAAAAATCCTGCCCAACGAACCCGCCCTTCCGCTCCGCGTAAACCCGCGAGATGGATCGCGCCCGCATCCTTGATATACCCAACCACTTGAGACACCGAATATTTCGGCGGATCCGATCATCATGTGCACGTAATCGGGCATCAAATGCCCCTCCTCGATCCAGCTCTCCTTGTGTGGAGCTATGGAGGAATCTGGGTGATGACGGCGTGAGGAAGGCGACGTAACGGGATTGGTGACCAAACCTGCCCGAACCTCCCGAGGAGCGTTACGCCATGACTGAGAATAATGTTGTTGCCCTCCATGAGAAATCGACGACCCGCTCACGGAAATTCTTCGTTCCGGCGCGAAGCGGTTGATACTCTGAGCGACTTGATCACTCGGTGAAATAATCTCCGGCTCAGATGCAGCTCGCTGAGGCTGCTGAGCTATCGCTCTCAACTGCCAAGAGTTGAAACGGGCGCTGGCGCTAACGCTTCCGCCGACGCCATCCCGCGCCGCTTTCGATTGTGCGAAGTAGTTTGTGAGGGCGAAACGTCTTCATATGGGAGGGGGTGAGCTCGTGCGATGCGGCGAGACCAGCACCCCTCTACCCCGTGAGCGCATTGAACCGCCGACGGGTGAGTTGCAGGTGGAGCATGTCAGCGTCCGTTTCAAAGATGCGCCGGGCCGACGCCCGCGCCTGGATAGCAGGTGAAGATCGTCGGTGAGAGGCCCGTTGCCGCCGCGTATGCCGGGCCGACGACAGCGGTGAAGTCCTTGGCCGTCTCGGTCGACACGAGACTGACCGTGCAGCCGCCAAAGCCGCCTCCGGTCATGCGCGCGCCATAAACGCCGGGGGCCTTGCGGGCCAACTCGACCATGACATCGAGTTCCCTGCAGCTTACACTATAATCGTCGCGCAGGCTCTCGTGAGAGGCGTTCATCAGCTTGCCTGCCGTGACGAAATCTCGGGCTTCGAGCGCCAGCACCGCGTCGATCACGCGCGCATTCTCGTTGACGACGTGACGAGCGCGCTTATAGATCAGCTCAGGCAAAAGCCCGGCGTGCTCGCGGAGCTGCGTGAGGTTTACGTCACGCAACGTGAAAACGCCTGTGATCTTGGTTGAAAGAAGCGCGACGGCGTCTTCGCAGTCCTTGCGCCGCTGGTTGAATTCGCTGCGGGCGAGTTCATGATGCACCATCGTATTGCAGATGATGATGCGGATGGCGGGATCAATGGGAATTGGTCGTGCCTCCAGGCTGCGGCAGTCTAAAAGCAGCGCCGTACCCTCGACGCCATGGCAGGAAATGAACTGATCCATGATGCCGGAATGCGTGCCGACGAATTCATTTTCAGCGTGCTGACAGACTTGAGCGAGCTTCAGCCGGTCGATGGTCTGGTCGGAGATACTCAGCAAGGCATATCCAAAGCCAACTTCAAGCGCGGCGGAGGCGGAGAGACCGGAACCGATCGGAAGCGTGCTCAGCACGGCGACGTCCGCGCCATTCAGACAATAGCGAGAGTTCATCAGTCCCACGGCGACACCCCTAATATAGTCGCTCCAATCGTGCGCGGGCTGCTGAGGTTGATCGAGATCGAAGGTTAAATCCGAGTCGAAATTGACCGAGTGAACCTGGATCAAATTGTCTTCCCGCGGCGCAATGGCGATGAAAGTTGCGAGATCGAGCGCCGCTGGCAGCACGAAGCCTCCATTGTAGTCTGTGTGGCCACCGATCAGATTGACGCGCCCGGGGGCACGGAACAATTCCGGCTCGCGCCCGAAACGGCGTTTGAACAATGAAGGCAAATTGCTGGCGTCACGTGTTGACATCTCGGTCGTTTCTCGTCGAGTTTTAGTCATTACCTGCCAAATTCTTGTGTCGAGACGTCGCTTGCGATCTGAGCATGGGGGCCGGGTGGTCGTCGCAACATCGAATTGCAAAGTGGGCCAGTCAGCGCGTTTCTGCACTTTGGCGACGTGGCTCCATATAGTATGGCGTGACGCATGTGGAAGTATATGGCCCCGCCCGATTGCAACGGCTTTGACAGGCTCAGTTTCGTGCTCTCCCACCTTAAAACGGTCTAAAGACATTGGCTCTTGCCATGCCAGTCCACATACCAGGTTCGAGAAGGCAAGGAGCAATCGTTTGTTGTCACTCACGACGGCAACCTTATCCGCCAGTTTAATCACGACTCCGCTCCGCTCGCCTCAGCGCGTCGCCGCCCTCATGCCCTCGCGGACCATTTGCGAAGCGTAACCCCATTCGTTGTCGGACCAGGCCATCACCTTGACCAGAACGCGGTCGACGACCTGCGTCATAGTGACGTTGACCAAGGAACCGTGCGAGTCCTTGATGACGTCGGACGAAACGATGGGGTCGTGCGTGACGCCGAGCACGTCCACATAGCGATTGCTTTTCGCCTCCCTCCTCGAAGATGCCGTTGACCTCGCCGAGGCAGTCTCCCTTTTGGTGAGCATGGTCACGTCAGCAATCGAGCCGACCGGCGCGGCCTCGCGGATTGCAATGCCATCGAACCGGCCCTCGTATTGCGGCAGAGCCTTGGTTGTCGTCTTTGCCGCGCGCCGGTCGTGGTCAGCACGATATTGACGGGTTGCGAGGCAGTGTAAGCGTGCATGGTCGTCGCCCGCGGATTCTCCGGCCGCTTATCATTGCTCATAGGCGGACGCCCTTGAGGTCGGAATGTAAGGCGGGGTGTTTCCGGACATATTCAGGCGACAGCTCGGCTCGTCTCTTCAGATCCTGGGGCGGCCGCTTTCCTTTCGCTGCTGCGCTTCTTCCGCAGCTTGGGAGGCGAGGCGGAGTTTTTTAGCGGCAATAAAGGCAATAAAAAAGCCCGCCCCAGACGGACAGGCTGATTTGACGTCGGAACATTGGCACGATTTTCAACCACGCGATAGCTGGGAATTAGACGTAATTTGAACGGTCTAGACGCACCCGCCTGATTCTGCCCAGCGTGTAAAAATCCGTGCGCGCGCGCCGTTGTTGCCGTAGAAACCACAAGTATCTCTGGCGAGACATGAAGATAAAATTCACCCCAGCAGCATGCGGGGTCTTGTTGGCCAGCGTCCCCGCCAGCCACACCCGGCGTGGCGTGCTGCAACCTCGCATCGCCGGGTGTCCTCTGTCATGGGGAAGATGGCTCGGATAGCAAGTCGCGGATTCCCCAACTGGCGGTGTTTGACGCGCCGCTGTGAAAAACATGGGCACTAATACCAACCCGCACTGATCAGAACCGATATGCCCAGTCACGCATGCCGATGGACATGATGCGCCATGGCTGGTCGGTGAGGTTTGTCCAGGCTGCGCAGCAGTGGTCGACGATGTCGTCGTAGCCGGTGAACAGGCGGTTTGAGAGCCAGTTGTCGCGCATGAACTGCCAGACGTTCTCCTGCGGGTTCAGCTTCGGACATTTGGCCGGCAGCGGCAGGATCGTGACGTTGTGCGGAACGTCGAGCTTGTCCGTCATGTGCAATCCGGCCTGATCGAGCATCAGCACGGCGTGACGCCCGGGCGCGACGTGTCTGGCCATTTCGGCAAGGTGCAGGTTAATCGCATATGTGTCGCATCTGGGCAGGACGAGCGCCGCGCCCTTGCCCTCCTTCCGCGCGATCGCGCCGAAAGTAGAGGTCGACGCCGTGCGCTGATCTTTTCGGGGCGCTGGGGTGGCAGAGATCGACGATCCGCCAGCGCACGACGCCATGGACCGCCGGGATCGGCCCGTCTTCGACGATGCGCGCCAGAGCGGTCCGATGCGTGTCCTGCATCAGATACGCCGGCCCCGGCGCCTTGCGGTCGAGGAGGCCGCCCGGCCCATGGGCGCTGAAGCGCAAAACCCAGTCGCGCACGATTTGCTGCAGCGTCACGCCGCCGATCCTGGCGGCTTCGCTGCGCGGCGCTCCCTCGTAGATCGCAGCCAGCGCCAGCAGCCGCCGCGCCTGCGGCCCATCCCTGGAGCCGCGGGCCAGCGCCCGAAGCCGATCCGCATCGAAATCGCCCCGCAACCGCACCGCCGCAGCCATGACGAACCTCCATCGGTTCATCACAGGGGCTCACATATTTCCCGATTCGGGAATCGGCAGTGGAGTCACGCCCCGCGCCGGTTGGTATTACAGAGTGCGTCGTCGACATTTGGGAATGAATACGACGTGATATTTACAGTCCCACTTTGGGTGGCTTAAGCTCCTATACTCGTCCATCGCGGGTTTTCCTCATCGTGTGCGTGGCGGCTCACGACCAGAAATTTCGTCGGTGGAATCCAGTAAACGTCAAACTCCTACTGTCACCCCGCCAAAGCCAGTAGGACTCTCACTGCGTTTTAGCGAGACGTTGACCATACCGATCCTTAGTCGACAATGACAGATTGGCGCGAGACGTTGGGCGTTCCGCATGGTGATTGGAGCGTGCCGAGGCGAGCCCGGGGATGGACGAGGGCCGGCCAAGGTTTTTGTGGCAAAATTATCGCTCAAGGAGGATCGTAAGAAGTAAAGATGAGTCTTCCACGCCCCTCACCGAATGCTTGGCGCCGCAGTCTAAGTACACCCATTGACCCGCCGACATTTCCAATTCCCTCTCGACAAGCCCAAGTATGATGCGTCCTTCCAGGCAGTGTAGCATGACCGTACCGGAAACCTGGTGAGGAGGGATGTTTGCTCCGGCGTGGACGATAAGGCGGATGGCTTCAAAGATCGTGGATTTAACGATTGCTGATGTTTTGGCGTACTTCAAGTCCTGCCCGAGCGGTCGTAAGTCGACAATCTCCTCAGCTCTTGCGTGATGTATGGCCATTGCGTGCTATCCTTCTTCGCGTCGTTCGCCAGACAGGCCCTGACCCGCACTCGCGGCCAAGAGTCCGCTCCTGCGAAAGCCGCGTAATCGGGCGAGATCCATATATGTATATGTCCGCATTTGAGTCGCGAGCGCACAGCGCGGATGGTCATAAATCGTCAGCTTGCGAGATTGCTGACCAATTCCGCTTTTTTCGGCGAGCCACACGCGGCGCTCTCTTCGGGGAGTCAAGTGGATAGGCGACGGTTACTCCTAAATCGCCGGACCGCACCCCGATTGCGAATACGGAGTCCTTGCCGCGCGCTCGCAGGTCGCAGCCTAAAGCCGCCGGGATAGGGACAGTGGCTTGAAGAGAAAAGCGCCTAGAAGGTAGCAGCGAGGCTGCTGGTTATC
This sequence comes from Methylocystis sp. IM3, assembly GCF_038070105.1. NCBI lineage: Bacteria > Pseudomonadati > Pseudomonadota > Alphaproteobacteria > Hyphomicrobiales > Methylocystaceae > Methylocystis > Methylocystis sp. IM3. Next base: position 212,819 of record NZ_JBBPBZ010000001.1, read on the forward strand.
GATGCTCATGATCTTCCCATCTTTCCCCTAATCTCGGCGGGCGGTTTCCAAGCCTTTCCGCCCTGTGTGCCTCTCTCGCTTTCGATGCCGGGGGCTCCAGCGGATGTGCCGCTCGGTCCCGAAATTTCTGGGTTTGGAGTCGTAACGTACGGATTATTCTTCTCTACAACAGTCGGCGGCCGAACCGCGGTTCCCGCCGCGGGCCCAGACGTATCGCCAGCTTGCTCCGCCCGCGGCGCCTGTGTCCCAAAGAAGACGCCGCCAACAATGAAACCGAAGAGAATAAAAAGTTCTCTCATGACGAACCTCCCCTCCTCCCGCGAGGATGATCTGCGTATTGGCGTCCATCCCTGTAGTCGTCGGCGCCTGCGCTTTCCATAACCGCTACGTATTATGTAGCGGGTCGAGTCGGCCGGCAAGGCTGTGAGTTCAGGAACGATTCTCTGCCGCCTCGGTCTCGTTATCGGTCTCATCAATTTATGTCGCCTCCTTGCCGGATGTAACATGATGCGGCATCGTCGGCATTTCTTGGAAACGCTCCCTCGCTGGGTCCCAAGTCCGCGCTATTGACAGGGGATTTCTTCTGCAAGGATACGTTCCGCGCGGCGCTTAAAATGTGCGGGACGCCGCCTTGCGTTCTACAGTCAAATTGAAGGTCGCTTGTCACGACAAATGTCTTTTTCGCTGTTTCACCGAGTGGGTGTATACCCAGAAATCTCTATAACGACGTTGTCGCGACCGGAGCCACAGCGCAAATGCAAGCAACTCATTCTCAAATGTGGAAGCAAGAAGGACGCGTCATTTGCGACTCGCCATTTTCGCTGGTCTGAGGCCCTTCAAAATTCGCGACGCAGGGCGCGACGTCCTGGCCGGCTTGACTCTCGCGTCGATGGACGTTCCCCAAGTGCTTGGCTACGCGCGAATCGCGGCCATGCCGGTCGTCGCCGGCCTCTACACCGCCTTGCTGCCCCTCGTCGCATTCGCGCTCTTTGGCTCTTCGCGGCATCTCGTCGTGGCTGCTGACTCGGCGACGGCAGCCATTTTTTCCAGTTCCCTTTCCCACATGGCGAAGCCCGAAAGCACGGAATATGTTGAACTCGTCGCCATGCTTGCGCTTTTGACGGCGGGGCTACTTTTGCTCGCGCGGATATTCAAGCTTGGCTTTCTCGCCAACTTCCTCTCGCGCACGGTATTGATCGGGTTTCTCGCGGGCGTCGGCTTTCAGGTCGGAATTGCGGTGGCAGGAGACATCCTTGGGATCGATGTGTCCGCGCATCGCACAATTCCCCAACTCAAAGAGCTTTACGATAACTTCCGGCAATTCAACCTTGAAACTTTCAAACTTTCGCTGCTTGTCGTAAGCGTTATCCTGCTTGGGCGTCGCTTTGCGCCGCGATTTCCTGTCGCGCTCCTCGCCGTCATTGCCTCAATGGCGGCAAGTGCGGAATTTCATTTCGAAGAGCGCGGAATTGCGGTCATCGGGCCGGTGTCGGGAGGGTTGCCATCGATCAGATTGCCGGAGGCGTCATTGAACCAGATCCTCGCGCTACTGCCGGTAGCCGCGTCTTGCTTCGTCATGATCATCGCGCAGAGCGCCGCGACGTCCAGGATCTATGCCGCCCGGCATCGCGAACGCATCGACGAAGACGCGGATATTTTTGGACTCTCCACAGCTAACGCCGTGGCTGCTTTGAGCGGCGCTTTTGTCGTCAACGGCAGCCCGACCCAGACGGCCATGGCCGATATCGCGGGGGCGCGCAGCCAGCTCGCACAACTCGTCTTCGCCGCCGTCGTTCTTCTAGTACTGCTCTTTTTTGCAGACCCCCTGCAATATCTACCGCGTTGCGCGCTGGCCAGCGTTGTCTTCACGATCGCGATTAGCATGATCGACATCAAGGGCTTACGATCGATTTATCGCGAGAGCCGAGGCGAGTTCCTTCTCGCAGTCTTCACCGCAGGGGCCGTGGTGTTCATCGGCGTCGAGCAGGGTATTCTCATGGCGATCGGCCTTTCGCTCATCCGGCACGTGCGCCACAGCTACAGTCCTCATACCACGCTGCTCAAACCGGACGCAGCCGGCGATTGGTCGGCGGCGCCAGCGACGCCCGGCATGCAGACCGAGCGAGGACTAATCGTCTATCGTTTTGGCGCCGATGTGTTTTATGCAAACGAAGAGCGTTTCGTGAGCGAGATCCGAGCGCTCATCGAGGGCGCCCCAGCAAAGGTCCGTTGGTTTATTGTGGACGCCAGCGCCATCACGGATCTGGATTACTCTGCCGCCCAATCGATCCGTGACTTGCTTGAGGAGTTACGTCCACAAGGAACGCAAATCGTGTTCGCGCGCGTCAGCCCATATTTGAGATCTGACATGGATCGCCACCGTGTCACCGCGGCGGTTGGCGAGACGTGGATCTTTACGACATTGCATGAAGCAATCGCGGCAGCGCACAAACTCGGTGGAGGCCACGTCTCGGGTGACGACTGAAGGGCGCTGAAGCTATCGATTTTGATTCGAAGCTTCGAGGGTTCGCGCCCATTTTCTCAGAAACGACAGTGGGGAACGGCCGCTTGCGAAACGTCAACCGGCGCCTCTGGCGAGCGCCGGTCTCGTTAAGGTTGGGCGAGTGAACCGATCGCAAGCCATGCGGATCACCCGCGATTATCACAAGGCGAGACCGCACTACCATGCAGCGCAGCGGTCGTCCGCGCAGGGGGAAAACTGCGGTTATTGACCCGGCCAGCATTTGTGTGGCTCGCACAATACCGTGGGAAACCGACCGTTTCAGACTTGCTGACTGACAAACGCCGCCCCACAACGCGACGCTCGCCAACGAAGCGGAGACGATCATCGCGGCCCTGGGCGAGAACTGGTTGATTGATTGTAAGCGGTGCGAGCGGCCCACCTCGTAAAATTCTAAGTGGCGAACGATCTTCTTCGTGTGATTTGGGGCTGAGGAGGATCGGATGGATCATTCCATGCTTGAAGCCATGCATGAGGGCAGAACTTATCAGCGGGTGGAGGTGATCACCGGGAGCCGGCGTCGGCGCAGTTGGACGTCGGCGGAGAAGGCCCGGATCGTCGCCGAGAGCCTGGAGCCGAACGCGAACATATCGGATGTCGCTCGACGCAACGGCGTGAGCCGTGGACTATTGACGGTCTGGCGCCGACAGACCCGGGAGGCGCTAAAGACGCCCGGCCATGCACCGCTGTTCGCGGCGGTGCGCTTGAGATGCGGCGAGGACCGGCGGGACAGCGCCGCCGCGATTGACGAGGAGAGCGAGGCGGCCTCAGTGGCGTCCTGCGCGATCGAGATTTCGATAGGGGATGCGACGATCCGTGTCCCGATGGGCGCGGACGGTGCGACGGTAGATGCAGTGATTTCGGCGCTGCGTCGCTCGCGATGATCTCCATCGGCGCGCAGCGACGCGTGTTTGTATCGACGCGGCCAGTCGATTTTCGCAAGGGTGTGCACGGTCTCGTCGCGCTCGTGGCGGAAGATTTGAAGTGCAATCCTTTCTGCGGCGATGTCTATGTGTTCCGCGCCAAGCGCAAGGATCGTTTGAAGCTCCTCCTCTTCGACGGCTCGGGAACAGTGCTGGCGACTAAGTGGCTGGAGAACAGCGACTTCGCTTGGCCGCAGGTACAAGACGGCGTAATCGCTCTGACGCCGACGCAGTTCGCGCTATTGTTCGACGGCTTGTCAGAATGGGCTCGCATCGTGCCGAAGGCGGTGACGAAACCCAATAAAACGGCGTGACATAGCTGCATTCGCTGGAGCTTCCGCGGGTGCGGTGGTACATTCATATCATGGCGCTTCGCTCCACGCCCCTCCCATCGGATCCGGCTCTGCTGACGGAGCTGGCGCTCGCGCTCGAAGCGGAAAACGAGACGCTGCGGACAACGATTGTGACGCTGAAGGCGCTGATTTTTGGCGCGCGCTCCGAGCGCTTTGCCGGGCTGGGCTCAGAGCAGCTCGCGCTCGACCTTTTGGATGGTCGCGCCGAGGAGATGCGAAGGACAGCGGCGGGGAACGACGACGTTCCGCCAGGCGAGCCAGCCAGCAAAACACCGCGTAAAAAGGCCGAGCGCAACATCGGGAAGCTGCCCGAGCATCTTCCCCGCTGTGAGCGCGTGATCGAGCCGGCGACGACGCTGTGTCCCTGCTGCAAAGGACAAATGCATCGCATCGGAGAGGATGTGAGCGAGGCGCTCGACCGCGTTCCCGCCGTGCTGCGTGTCTTGCGCACGATCCGGCCCAAATATGCGTGCCGGGCTTGTGAAAGCGCGGTCGTGCAGGCCCCAGCGCCTGCGCAGTTAATCGAAGGCGGCATGGTCTCAACGGCGCTCGTCGCCCATATCGCCGTCGCCAAATACGGCTGGTTGTCGACCCTCTACCGTCAAACCGCCATCCTGGCCGACCAGGGCGTCGTCGTGGATCGGCAGACGCTGGCGCGCTGGATGAAGCAGACGGCCTGGATGCTGAAGGGGCTCTATGATCTGCAATTGGCGGTGATGCATCGCTGTCCGCGGCTCTTCTGCGACGAGACGCCGATGCCTGTTCTCGCGCCCGGCCATGTGAAGCTCCGTCAGTTCTGGGCGCATGCGACCGACGACCGCCCGTGGGCGGGACCTGCTCCGCCCGCCGTCGCCTATGTATTCGCGGGAGGCCGTAGCAAGAAGGAGATCGCATCGCAGCTTTCCGGCTTTGCAGGAATCTTGCAGGTGGACGGCTACGCCGCCTACAAGGCTCTGGTTAAAGACGAGCGCGCCGAGAGCCGCATCACGCTCGCCTTCTGCCTCACTCACGCACGTCGCAAGTTCGTCGCGGTGTTCAAGACGACGAACTCGCCATTCGCCAAAGAGGTCATCGAGACGATCGCAATGGTCTATGCGATCGAGAAGCGCATTCGCGGCAAAAGCGCCGACGAGCGGCGCGCTATCCGGCAGATGGAGACAAAGCCGATCATGGAGGCGCTACACGCCCGCTTGGTCGCCGTGCGCGATGGACTGTCGCAAATCTCGCCGCTGACCAAGGCGATCAACTATACGCTCGCTCATTGGAGCGGACTGACGCGCTTTCTCGATGACGGCCGCATCGAGCCGGACACCAACATCGTTGAGCGCCCCATTCGCTCGATCGCCATCGGCAAACGCAACTCACTTTTCGCCGCCGACAATGGCGGCGCAGAAACATGGGCGATCCTCTCTTCGCTGATTCAGACGGCGAAGCTCAATGGCGTCGATCCGGAGACGTGGCTCGCAGATGTGCTGGAGCGCATGGTCTGCGGCGCGACGACTAACAACCAGATCGCCGAGCTTCTGGCGTGGAACTGGAAAGCGGCGCGTGAACAAAGCAAATCGGCGGCTTGATCCGCCGTCAACGCAACAGGTTCGGCTCGCTCGCCGTTTCCGCGTCCCTCGTGTCCGAGCAGATCGACTCTTTGATCAGCCGCTCCGTCGTCTGCTCGAAATAGATCCAAAGGTCCGTGTGCAGGTCGGAAAATTGCCGCCATACGACGGTGTCGAAAAAGCGCCGCGGCGCTCTCACCATGATCGTCGTGCGGCGTTGCCGCGGATAGCGGAAGGGACGCACGCCGTAGCGTCGGCACAGAGCGACGAACAAACGCACCGACCATTCGTCCGGCAGAGTGAACTTCATCTCGACGGGAGGATCGCTGCGCGCCGCCTCACCGAGCTTTGCTCTCAACCGATCGGCCGCTGCGCCGGCCGCCTCGCGCTCGCCCGCGCTCGTCGAGCCGAAATACAGCGCCTCGACCTTCTTGAGCCGCTCGCGAAGCTGGTCCTCGATCATCATCGGCGTCGCTCCTCATGAGGCACAACGCCATTCCTCTGATCTCAGGTCAACTGTAAAGGTAACGCCATCCACAGCCGATCGGCGTGTCCCGGTCGCACCGCTTACGATTGATTAGCGGTCGGTCACGGGAAAACACCCTCGTCCCTAGCCCGAATTGCAGGAGCGGTCTGGCTATGCTGCGAATTGCGAGCCATAGCTCCAACGGCGATACCGGGTCGAACGGCGTCAAAATACGCCCGGAACTCGACCGCGTCTGCGTTCTCGCCTGGACGCATACGATCACTTTCGTTTACACTACCGATGATGAAGCTCACAATGAGTCGATCGGTCTAAAAACGCGGTTCTGAAAGAGACACAAGGAGTTAGCGAGGTGGCGAGACGATTCAGAATCGGAGACCATGTAAGCTGGAATTCCGAAGCCGGCCACGTGAGCGGCATCATCATTGCGATCCACACCCGCGACTTCGTGTACAAAGGACATACGCATCGCGCCTCTGAAGATGATCCGCAATACGAGATTAAAAGCGATAAGACTGATCATATCGCCGCCCACAAAGGTAGCGTGCTTGACTATGTGCGATGACCGCGCCCGTGTAAAGCTTCCGTTCTTTACCATCGGTCATTCCAATCGGAGCATCCAGACATTCGTTGAAATCTTGCGCGAAGCGCAAGTTGAACTCCTCGTCGATATCAGGAAAATCCCGATGTCGAGAGTTAACCCGCAATTCAATAAGGACGTTCTACCCGCTTCTCTCTCGCCGTTCCAGATTTCATACGAACATCTCGGCGCCCTTGGCGGGCTGCGTGGAAAGGCGCGCAACCTCTCTCCCGATGTCAACGGCTTTTGGACGAACGAGAGCTTCCATAACTATGCCGATTACGCGCTTTCCGCGCAATTTCAGGCGGGTCTTGCGCATCTGCTTGGCGAAGGGCGCAAGCGGCGCTCCGCGATCATGTGTTCCGAGGCGGTCTGGTGGCGATGCCACCGCCGCATCGTCGCCGATTACCTGATCGCGAGCGATGAAGCCGTTTTCCATATTATGGGAGAGGGTCGTCTTGAACCGGCCCGCATCACTCCAGGCGCCGCCGTTCAGCCCGACGGAACCATCGTCTACCCGGCTCCACGCGGCGCTGTCCGAACGCTAATCTGAGCGCGGTGTCAGCGATTCCGACCTCGGGCTACGCTATTATGTTGGCGACGATCCCAGCGTATGGCTGTGAGATCGGGCAACCAATAGCCAGGCGCTGTTGCCCTCGAACGCCAAACCTCTCGCATAGCCTGAATTCGATCAAGGCGACGATTGAAACAAAGCGACCAGCTCCTTACCTACCGGGTGACCGGGGTCACTCATCAAATGCCGCGGACTCTCATTGCCCCCTCCATCCTATCGGCCGATTTCGCCAAGCTTGGCGAAGAGGCACGCGCCATGGCTGCGGCGGGCGCGGACTGGCTTCATCTCGATGTGATGGATGGGCATTTCGTGCCCAACATCACCTTTGGTCCGGACGCCGTGAAGGCGTTGCGACCGATGACGAAACTCCCGCTCGACGTTCATCTCATGATCGCGCCAGTTGATCCCTATATCGCCGCCTTTGCGGAAGCCGGCGCCGATATTATTACGGTCCATGCCGAAGGCGCGCCGCACCTGCATCGCTCGCTGCAAACGATCCGCACACACGGGAAAAAGGCGGCAGTCGCGCTCAATCCGGCGACGCATGAAAGCGCCCTCTCCTACGTGCTCGACGATGTCGACCTCATTCTCGTGATGAGTGTGAATCCGGGCTTCGGCGGTCAGAGCTTTATTCTCGCCCAACTTGCCAAAATCGCGCGCATACGCGAGATGATCGGACGCCAACCGATCCACCTTCAAGTCGACGGCGGCGTGACGCCGGAAAATGCGCAAGCGATTGTCGAGGCGGGCGCCGACTGTCTCGTCGCCGGCTCCGCCGCGTTCCGCGGCGGCCCTTCTGCTTATGCCGATAATATCACGGCTCTCAGAACAGCCGCCGCCAACGCTAGTTCAATTATTGCATAAAAAAGGCGCCTCGCATCTTTTGCGCCACCTCTTACTATTCGGATCAACCTCGCATCGACCGAACAAAACTCTATGGGCGCGCCGACTCGCCGACCTGCCGGAATATTCATCCACAAGGGTCGAGAAGATAAGGGTTTCTCGCGGCCAGCGTCAACCTCCTAGGGCGCGTAGCCCCGCTTTGTGAACGCAACGCAATTAACATCCTCGCGTCCGGCGCCGCGACGACCATCAACGTGGCTATTAGACAACCAGCGTCTTGTCTTGCCAGAGACGGAACCCGCCCTTGAACGCAAGCGCGTTGTCGCCGCGACGACAATCTTCAGGCATTTCCTCGAGCTTTTCGACATTGCCGCCGCCGATCACGATATAATCGGGCTGCATCGCGTTGCGTAGACGCTCCACCACGTCAAAGACGGATTTTCGCCACTTCTTCTTGCCGCGTCTCTCGAGCCCGCGCTCGCCGACATAATCTTCGAACGACTTGCCTTTCTTGTAGGGCAGATGAGCGAGTTCCATCGGTTGCGCGACGTTGTTGACGATCATCGCCGCGCCGAGCCCCGTGCCCAGGCCGAGAAAGAGCATGCGCCCACCTTCGTAGCTGCCGATCGCCTGCATCAGGGCGTCGTTAACGATTTTTACCGGCGCTTCGAAATTGCCGCGATAATCGAAGCCCACCCAATGTGGCCCGAGATTGGCAGGATCCGCCAGCGGCCGGTTGTGTAAAACAGGGCCAGGATAGCCCATCGCTATGACGTCGTAACGCCAGCCTTCGGTCAGCTTCTTAACTGCGCGGACCATGGCGGCCGCCGTCATTTTAGGCCCGGAATCGACCCTCCGCTCTTCGCGGCCGACGCTGGTCATTACCTTTACGTGCGTGCCGCCAATATCGATGGCGAGAACAACCTTCGTCTGGACGATTTTCTCCTCAGTCTCATTCATATTTCCGCGCCTCGCATTGCCGGTTCCCCAGATGCTCCCAAGACCGAAGTTGTCCATGGCGTCAGCGAAAACTCGGTTTTGGCATAATTGGCGCTCGGGAACGTATTGTCACGCCAGGACAAGAGGCACTGGTCGCCACGCTTTTCGACAGCGTCGAAACAAATAAGACGCTGAAGATTGCCTACACACCGCCTTCTCGAATCGTCAACGCTTCTCAACGCAGCCCATCACCGCATTGAATGTGGCTGTCCGCCCGCTGTTGAAGCACCGCTCGTCGTGCGTGAGCGCTTGATGGAGCACTCCCAGAATAATCAACCTCTAAATCAATCTGCGGTAACCTTCGCTACGCATCCGCATTAATCAACGGATGACCCGCCATAGGCTAATCTGCAGCCGCCGCATCTGCAAAGATCGAGAGCGTGCCGATGGGGCAAAGGTGAGCTGCGGGGAGATGTTGATCGCCCCGCCGGAGCCTGCTCAGGATTCGTCCTTTCTCATGTCCTACGACAAGAAACGCCGCGTGTCGACAACTCTCGATCGCGGGATAGGTTAGCGTGATGCGCGGCTCCGGCGTGCCGACGACTGCGCAAACCCACTTGTCGCGCACCTGCAACGCAATATTCCCAGGAAACAATGAGGCGGTATGGCCATCAGTCCCCAAGCCTAGGAAAGTAACGTCGAAGAGAGGCCGTGCGCTATCGAATTGATCGGCGCCGTAGAACGATTTGAGCATGCGCTCGTAAGCCCCAGCGGATTCATCGGGATCAAGCCCCTCCGTTGGAATCCCATGGATGTTTTCGGCCGGAATAGGTGCGCGCGACAGGAGCATCTCATTCGCCATCCGGTAATTGCTCAATGCATCGTGGTGTGGCACGAACCGCTCATCTCCCCAGAACCAATGCGTTCGCGGCCAAGGGAAGCGCTCTCGATAAGATGGATTGGCCAGCAGCCTATAGAGTTCTCGCGGTGTCGCGCCACCCGACAGACACACTGCAAAGACGCCCTCCTTCGCCAGCGCGAGCTTTAACAACCAGGCGGCAACATGCTCCGCCATCAGCTGTGGACTAGCAAATACTTCCAGCGTCGCCTCGCAGGTCGAAGTCATCCACGCTCTCCATTTACCGCTCTCTTTGGCCGCGATGCCCAACCACCTCAGTTTCGGCTTGTCCCTGCTCGTATTGCCGAACGACATGATGCTCGGACGCACGAGGGTCGGTCGACTACTTCCGTCAGCTATCGACCTCCTCCGTCGCTCTTTTCTATGCGCGCAAGGATAAATTTCTCCATCGCCTTAGCGAATCCGTCGTTTTCATTGGTATCGGTCACAGCGCTTGCCTCCGACTTTACTTCAGCGCTCGCGTTGCCCATGGCGATAGAAAATCCGCTTCCCCGAAACATAAGAACGTCATTCGACGTATCTCCTAGCGCAGCGATCTGCGCGGCAGGGATGTTCAGATTTTTGGCCAAGGTTGTCACAACCATCCCTTTGTTGGCCTGTCGATGGGTCACGTCGAGGTAATATGGTTGTGATCGCGTCGCGCTCGCGCTCTCCCCCAATTCCGCTTGAACTTTCATCTCGCAGGCGGCAATTCGACCCCGATTGTCAGAGACGCCGACAATTTTTACTGCATGGGCGAGGTGTGTATCGGTAAACTTCGGCACCACCTTCGCGTCAAACCTCACCGTCGATGTTTCGCGGGCGACATGCGGCGCATTCGGGTCGCGGATCAACCATTCACTGGGCGTATAAACCCACGCGTCCAATCCTTCGCCGAGAATGAGATCGACGATCCGTCTAGCGACGTCGGGATCAAGCGTATGGCTCTCGATCAACGACATATCCGAACGCACGTAAACTCCGCCGTTGAATCCGGCGATCGGTGTCTTCAAGGCCAGGGGAGCGACTAGCATCGCCAAACCGCGCGGGGGCCGGCTGCTGGCGATAGCAAAGGCTATGCCCGCGGCATCGAGCGCTCTGACAGCTCTGGCGGCGTGGTCGGTTAGCACCTTTTCCGGCGTGAGGAGCGAACCGTCGACGTCGGAGATTACGAGCGATATTTTTCGCGACGGCCGTCCCGATGTAATCATGCTCCGGCCTGTGTCGCTGCGCCCCCTACCCTCGAACGAGTTCTCGCGGGCAGAACCGCTGCGGATTGACTCAAGGTAAAGCCTCTGTTTGCGCGTGAATGTGTGATGTCGAGGTAAGGGGGTTGCGAACGCAGGACCATCGTCTCGCTCGCCAGAGCCGCGCATATTCTGCATCGCGCAACGAGTTCGAAATGAGCGCTGGCGCCGACGATCGTCACCGCATCGTAGAGAAGCGCCTCAAGATCATCGACAGCAGTAAGCCTGAACCCGACTGTCGGCTCCGCCAGCTGAACGTGCGGAACATTCGCCTCGCGCAACGGCCATTCTTCTCCCGCGAAAACGGAAACCTCTAGCTTATGTCTGTCCAGCGCGGGCGCCGTACATTGCCCGATGACCGGAACTGAAAAGTCTGACCTCATGACGAAACCGCCGTTGAAGCCCGTGACTGGCGTGGCGATGTCCAAGTGGTTGACGAGGGTGTCGTCGACATCCGATACGGCGCAAGAAATCCTCCTTCTGGAATGTCGCAAGACTGTGCTCATGGCGTCTTAGGGTCTCCGCCGATCGGACGCCAGGCGCGACCTTCGCTTGCCAGCAGTTCGTCGGCGGCGTTCGGCCCCGCGCTCCCCGCCTCATATTTTGGCGTATCGACGGATCTCTCGGCCCAGGCGTCAAGCGCGGGTTGCACGATCCGCCAAGCTTGTTCGACCATGTCCGCTCGCATGAATAGCGTCGAGTCGCCGTTCATCACATCGTGAATCAGTGTCTCGTAGCCTACGTTCGCCTCTCTCGGGAACCAGTCGGCATAGCAAAAATCCATCCGCACGGCGGCCAAATCCATCGCCGGCCCGGGACGCTTGACCTCGAACTGAAGGGATATGCCTTCTCGCGGCGAGATGCGCAACAGCAGCCAATTGGGTCGCAACGCGTCGACCGGCGTGTTTTGGAAGGCCGCATACGGCGCCTGCTTGAACCGGATGGCGATCTCCGTGGTTCGATGTCCTAGCCGCTTTCCAGTGCGCAAATAAAATGGGACGCCGGCCCAGCGCCAATTGTCGATCTCAACGCGCATGGCGACATAGGTCTCCACGTCGGAATCCGGCGCGACGTTCGGCTCTTGCCGATAGGCGGGCACGACCTGGCCTAGCACCGAACCTTCCGCGTATTGACCACGCACGACCATCGTCGGCTCGACGACTGGCATGGCCATGAACACTTCGGCCTTTTTGTTTCGAACCTCGGCCGCGTCGAATCCGATCGGCGGCTCCATCGCCACCATCGATAGCAATGTGAACAAGTGGTTGGGTATCATGTCGCGCAAGGCGCCGGTTACTTCGTAGAATTTTCCTCTTTTCTCGACGCCGATCGTTTCTGCCGTCGTGATCTGCACGTGATCTATGCGGTCGCGATTCCAGATCGGCTCGAACAGGCCATTGGCGAAACGAAACGCCATAATGCTCTGGACGGTATCCTTGCCTAGAAAATGGTCGATGCGGAATATCTGATCTTCATGCAGCGTGCGCAAGATCCGCATATTGAGTTCGCGCGCCGAGTCCAGACTATGTCCGAACGGCTTCTCGATGACGATGCGTCGCCAGAATTTTGGCTTGTCGACGCCATCCTCCTGCTGGTCGGCCAACTTCGCCTTCCCCAGTTCATCCACAACGACGCCGAACAATCTATCTACGACTGCGAGATAGAAAAGCACGTTGCCTTCTGTCCCGCAGCTTCCGTCGACTCGCGCGATGGCGTCGCGGAGCTTTTCATACACATCGGTTTGGGTCAAATCGCCGCAAATATACGAGTTGTTCTTCGTAAGCCTCTGCCAGGCCGACTCATCGATTTGGTCCACTTCGAATTCAGTAGCCGAACTACCGAGGAAGCTCTTCAGAAAATCATGAAGTCGGTCGAGCCAGCTTTCTGTTGTTTCCTCCGCGAGATCCACCCCAATGAGGGCAAAACGCTCCGGCAATAGATTGGTCCGCGCGAGATTGTAAAGGGCCGGGACCACCATGCGCTTGGTGAGGTCGCCGCCCGCGCCGAAAATCACCATTGTGCAAGGGTCTGGGGATCTGGCGTCGCGGCGCGGCGGACACTCGACCAATTGAATCGACTGCGGCGCCCCGGCCTGGGTGTTACGGATCATGACTCTGCTCGGCTCTGTTTTGCGTTATCTTTCTCCGTTCGACTGCCTGGGCCCGGGCTTCGGATCGATCGGCTCCTGACCTTCAACATGGCCACCAAACTCGAAGCGCATGGCTGAGAGCATTTTCTCTCCAAATGTGTGCTCCCGGCGCGAGCGGAAGCGCGCATAAAGCGCGGACGAGAGGACGTCGACCGGCACCGCTTCCTCGATCGCCGCCTCGACAGTCCAACGTCCTTCGCCTGAATCCTGCACATAGCCGGAGAATTTCTCGAGCCCGGGGTCTTTCACCAAGGCTGCGGCGCCGAGATCGAGCAACCATGAGGCAATGACGCTGCCGCGCCGCCAGACTTCTGCGATGTCCGGCAGGTTCAATGTGAAGCGTTCATCCTCTGGCAAATCCTCCGAGTTCTTGTTGCGGAGAATATCGAAACCTTCTGCGTAGGCCTGCATCAGTCCATACTCGATGCCGTTGTGCACCATTTTGACAAAATGTCCGGCGCCAGCGGGACCTGCGTGAATATACCCGCGTTCGACGCGCGCATCCCCTTTCCGATTCGGCGTGCGCGGAATATCGCCAAGGCCCGGCGCGAGCGCGGCGAAGATGGGATCAAGGCGATCAATCGATTGTTGCGAGCCGCCGATCATGAGGCAATAGCCCCGATCAAGGCCCCAAACGCCTCCCGACGTGCCGCAATCAACGTAATGAATGCGCTTATCGGCGAGTTTGCGGGCGCGTCGGATATCATCCTTGTAGAATGAGTTGCCGCCGTCGATGATGACATCGTCGGGTTCCAGCAGACGACCAAGTTCGACTACGGCCTCTTCCGTGATGCGGCCGGCGGGCAGCATGATCCATACGGCGCGCGGTTTTTCGAGCGCCTTGACCAACCCTTCCAGTGACGGAGCTGCGATGGCCCCGTCTTTCGCCAAGGCCTCGCGCGCATTGGCGTTAAGGTCGAAGACGACGCAAGTGTTGCCCGCCTTCATCAGTCGACGACATATATTGCCGCCCATGCGACCGAGTCCGATGACGCCGATTTGCATGCGTTTCACTCCTGCATGAACTAGTTATTTCACAGCTGCGTCCATAGCTCGGACAAGCTCCCGCAATCCGGCGTCGACATCCTGGAGATGAATGCGCAGAGCGCGCCGACCGCGCTCGACGAGCGCCTCCAGATCGCCGCGCGCCTGCGCCGCCTTCACGACGCCGAAGGTGAAGGAGTGGCCGGGCACGTCGAGGTCGACAGGATCGTCGGAAGTGACTTGCAGAAAAACCCCCGAGTTGCGCCCACCCTTATAGGCCTGCCCGGTCGAATGCTGAAATCGCGGCCCAAACCCGAGACACGTCGCCGCGCGCGTATGATCGCGAATGATCTTGCGAAGCGCTGTCAACGTTTGCAAATGCGTCTTGTTGCGCTCGATATAGGCAAGGATGGCGACGTAATCGCCGGATTTGTCGCCCGCGTGAACACGGTCAAAATGGCTCTTCAGATAACCGGAAAGCGCGTTGTGTCGCCCGATTTCGGCGGCATTGCGCGGGTCGGCGTAGAGGGCGACGCCATTCTCGCGGAAGAGCGGTTCCTCATTCGGCAGCCTATGCGATTTCTCATATTCGTCCGTCAGAGCGCGAGTTTTGGCTTTGCTCGCCTCGACGTCCGGCTGATTGAAGGGATTGACCCCGATGATCGCCCCGGCGACCGCCGTGGCGATCTCCCAGCGATAGAATTCCCCGCCCAGATCCCAGATATCTTTGACTCTGATCCTCGCGACCGGATAGCCTGACCGCTCCAGCGCCGCCACGACATCGCGCTGCGCCGGATCATGGCGCCCGTCCAGTTCGACGTAAGCGAAAAACCGATCTCGGCCATAACGATCCGGCGCCGCAAGGGGTTCGTCGGCGATCGGAATGAGGCCGAGGCCCTGTTTGCCCGTGCTCTCGGCGAGCAACTGTTCCAGCCAAGCGCCGAAATCAGCGATGTGCGGCGATGCGATGATCGTCACCTTGTCGCACCCGAACCGGGAGGCGGCGACGCCCATCGCAACGCCGAGTTGTACGCCGGGGTTTTCCGCGGGCGGCGCATCCGCGGCGCAAGCTCGCTGCATCGAATGCGCTCGCTCAAGCAAGCGCTTGATGTCGAGGCCCATGGCGGCTGCGGGCACGAGTCCGAACTTCGACAGCACCGAATAGCGGCCACCGATCGACGGCGCGCCATAGAATATATGAGCAAAGCCCAGCTCGGTGGCGCGCCTCTCCAGCGAAGAGCCGGGATCGGTGACTGCGACGAAGCGCTCGCCAACATTGCCGCCGCCGCGAAGTGAGGAAACGCGATCGTAGAAATAGTCCAAGAAGATATTTGGCTCCAACGTACCGCCTGATTTTGAGGAAACGATGAAAAGCGTCTTGTCGAGGTCGACCGCCTGCTCGATTGTCCTGATCTGCGCCGGATCGGTGCTGTCGAGCATGTGGAAGCGCGGCCATCCGACTTGCCGGCCAAACGTTTCCCCCAATACCTCGGGACCAAGGCTCGATCCGCCCATCCCCAACAGCATCACATCGGCGAACCGGGCCTTCACGTTGTCAGCAAATCCGACAAGCTGTCCGGTATCGTTAAGTTCCTGATCAACGATACTCAGCCATCCCAGCCATTCGCCTTCGTCCTTGCCGGTCCACAAAGAGGCGTCGCCGTCCCACAGCCGACGTATGCGTCCCTCGACTCGCCAGGCGTCGATTTCCGCGTCGAAAGCGGCCCTTAGCTCGGTTGAGCCGAGGCTGAAACTTTGGCGCGGCTCCTCCCCGTCGACAAGGCGCCGCCGCCGCCGCGCGATCGAAACGAACAACTTGTCGAATGCGTCGGCGAACTGCCGCACGCCATCCTTCACAAGCTCCTCTGTGACCTCTTCCAGGGATATGCCGCTGCGCTGCAGATCGGCGAGCAAGGCGCGCGCGACGGCCACATCCTTCTCGATCGAATCGGGCGCCACCCGACCGTGATCGCGGAAAGCGTCCATGGTCACCGGCGGAATCGTGTTGACGGTGTCGCGCCCGATCAGCGCCTCGACATAGAGCGTGTCCTTGTACGCCGGATTTTTGGTGCTGGTGGACGCCCAAAGAAGACGTTGTGTTCTGGCGCCGGCAGCGGCCAAAGCCTCCCAGCGCGCGCTGGAAAACAGCTCTTGATAGCGCGTGTATGCGATCTTGGCGTTGGCGATGGCCACCTGGCCGCGCAGACGGTTCGCTAACGATTGATCGGCGAGCTTACCAAGGCGTTTATCGATGGCGGTGTCGATGCGGCTGACGAAGAAACTGGCGACGCTCGCGATCTTGGACATATCGCCGCCAGCCCGCTTCAGAGCTTCGAGGCCCGAGACATAAGCCTCGACCACCCGCTCATACGCCGATATTGAAAAGAGCAGCGTGACGTTGACGTTCACGCCGCGGCCGACCAATTCGCGGATCGCCGGCACGCCAGCACGCGTCGCCGGCACTTTCACCATCAGGTTCGGCCGATCCACCGTCCGCCAAAGCCGGATGGCTTCTTCAATGGTGGCGTCGGCGTCGTCAGCGAGATAGGGGGAACACTCCAGACTGATATACCCGTCTCGAGCCCGCGTTTGATCGTAGACAGGGCGCAGCACATCTGCGGCGGCGCGGATGTCTGCGATCGCTAGATGCTCATATATCGTCGAGACGCTGTGATCAGCCGTCGCCTGGAATTTCTTCAGCGTCAACTCGTATTCGTCGCTTTCCGCAATCGCCTTTTCGAAGATCGTCGGGTTCGATGTCACTCCCCTAATTCCGTCCCGCTCGACGAGCGTCCGCAGCTCATCCTTCTCAATCAGGCTGCGCTTGAGATAGTCGAGCCAGGGCGACTGGCCGCAAGCTTCGAGCTGCTTAAGCGGATTCATCTTCCCGTCTCCCTGACGTCCTCAGCTGTGCCTTGGCCGCCGCCACAACATTCTCCGGCGTGAAGCCGAATTTCGTCATCACGTCCTTCAAAGGCGCCGAGGATCCAAAGCCGCGCATGCCTATCTTGGCGCCGTTGACGCCGACATAGCGATCCCAACCAAGCACTGACGCAGCTTCGACCGCGACGCGCGCAACGACGTCGGGCGGCAACACCGCGTCCCGATAGGCTTGATCCTGCTGCTCGAACAATTCCCACGAGGGCATGCTGACCACGCGCGAGCCGATACCTTCCTGGGCGAGCCTTTCGTGAGCTTCGATGCACAGCGCGACCTCGCTGCCCGTGCCAATCAGAATGACGCTCGGTGCGCCGCCCGCCGCATCGGCCATAATGTATGCCCCTCGCGCGACCCCTGCGGCCGGCGCGTAACGCTTGCGATCGAATGTCGGCAGTGCCTGTCGACTCAGCACCAGACACGCGGGCTGGTCTTTCAAGGCCATGACCACGCGCCATGCCTCGACCACCTCATTGGCGTCGGCGGGCCGCAGCGTGACAAGATTGGGGATACTGCGCAGCGCGGCGAGCTGTTCCACCGGCTGGTGCGTCGGACCGTCTTGCCCGAGCCCGATCGAATCGTGGGTGAAAACCGTGATGGTCGGAAGGCGCATCAGCGCGCTTAATCGCAGCGCTGGCTTCATGTAGTCCGAGAAGATCAGGAAGGTCGAACCATAAGCGCGCAGTTTTGATAGCGTCAATCCATTGACGGCCGCTTGCATCGCATGTTCGCGAACCCCGAAATGTAGATTAAGGCCTGCATAATTGTCGGGCTCGAAGTCTCCCGCGCCATCAAAGGCGAGTTTTGTTTTTGTCGATGGCGCGAGATCGGCGGCGCCGCCGATAAGCCAAGGATAATGCGGCGCAATGGCGTTCAACACCTTTCCGGAAGCGTTGCGGCTTGCGAGCCCCTTGGCGTCGGCAGGAAAGCTTGGCAGGTCTTCGTCCCAGCCGTCGGGCAGTCCGCCTTCGAGCAGTCGATCGAGCTGCGCCGCGAGATCGGGATGTTCGTCCCGATAGCTTTGCACGCGCGTCGACCAGGCGGCTCGCAGTTCGCCGCCGCGGCGGCCGATGCCGTCGCGGAAGTGCTCGCGCACCCCGTTCGGCACCAGAAACTTGGCGTCCTCTGGCCAACCGTAGCTTCGCTTAGCCAGGCGAATCTCCTCGTCGCCGAGCGGCTCGCCATGCGCGGCGGCGGTATCTTGCTTGTGAGGCGCGCCATAGCCGATGTGGCTCCTGACGATGATAAGCGTCGGCGCGCCATCGTCGTTCCGAAATGCGTCGATCGCTCCCGCAATTCGGTCGATGTCATTGGCGTCGCCGACACGCTGCACATTCCAGCCATAGGCGCGAAAGCGCGCCGCAACATCGTCGCCAAACGCGAGGGCTGTGTCCCCCTCGATCGTGATGTGGTTATCGTCGTAAATCCAGCACAGATTGCCAAGTCTCAAATGACCAGCCAAGGACGCGGCCTCGCTGCTGATCCCTTCCATCATGTCGCCGTCGCTGCATATCGCGTAAACGTCGTAGTCGAAGATCTGGAAACCCGGCCGGTTGAAATGCTTGGCAAGCCAGTCCCGCCCCATAGCCATCCCGACGCTGGCGCCACAGCCTTGCCCCAGCGGCCCCGTCGTCGTTTCGACCCCTGTCGTCAACCCAAATTCAGGATGGCCAGGGCAGCGGCTGTCGAGTTGACGGAAACGCTTGATATCGTCGAGATCAACCGCGAGCCCGCCCGGTTGTTCTGCCTGCGGCTTGGCTGCCTTCACCCCAGTCAAGTAGAGGATGGAATAGAGCAACATCGATGCATGCCCATTGGACAGCACAAAGCGGTCCCGATCAGGCCAGGCGGCGTCCTCAGGGTCAAACCGCAGATATTTTTGCCACAGCGCGTAGGCCACAGGCGCAAGCGCCATCGGCGTTCCGGGGTGGCCGGAGTCCGCCTGTTGCACGGCGTCCATAGACAGAGTCCGGATCGTATTGATGCTAAGCTCAGCGAGCGAACTGTTGCGCATCGCGATTAGGTCCCTTCTTGGTGGATCTATGTGCTGATATCGACACCTCAACCGGAATCCTTGCGTCGAACGCCTCGTGCTCTATGTCGTTCTCTCGCTACCTCTCGCGGCTCAGGCTCATGCGCGTATCATGGCCTCCTAACTCCTCCCGCGTCCGGTTGCTCTAATTGATATTTTAACTGAGTGTGCGAGAGCGGAGCGATTGAGGAGTTCTGACGGCCATGGGACAGCAAGAAGGCGAACCTCGGCGCGGAGTCGTCACCCCACCCTGGATATTTGGCGCGCTCTTGCGCGAAGCCATCACCATAGCGCGCGTTTTGTGGATCTCACGGGTTCGTGCGGCCTTGATCTGGCTTTCGATCGGGCTTGTCGTCGTCGTCGGCGCGACGGCTTACGGCCAGATCAAGCTCAACGCATGGAACAAGCCCTTTTACGACGCGCTTGCCCGGCGCGACTTGGATGGCTTTGTGCGTCAGCTCGGCGTCTTCGCCGTTATCGCTGGCGCCCTGCTG
Organism: Methylocystis sp. IM3; assembly: GCF_038070105.1. Taxonomy (NCBI): domain Bacteria; kingdom Pseudomonadati; phylum Pseudomonadota; class Alphaproteobacteria; order Hyphomicrobiales; family Methylocystaceae; genus Methylocystis; species Methylocystis sp. IM3. The sequence goes on from NZ_JBBPBZ010000001.1 coordinate 232,330, forward strand.
GGGTTGAATGTGTTCCAGACATGGCTGAACCAGATGCTTCGCGTGACCCTGCGTAGCGGGCTGACGCGCGATCTCTTCTCGCAGTGGCTTGCGCCGAGACGCGCCTTTCTCCTCGCCGGAGCGGGAGACATCGGGGTCAATCCCGATCAACGCATTCAACAGGACGCCCATCATCTTGCAGATCTCACCACAGATCTCGGCGTCGGCCTGCTCCAGGCTACGCTGTTGCTCGCGAGCTTCATCGGCGTTCTGTGGGGTCTCTCCGCTGGCGTAATCTTCCATGTGGCGGGTCGAGATTTCGCGATCCCTGGCTATATGGTATGGAGCGCGCTGTTCTATTCCGCCGCCGCGTCGCTCGCCGGCTGGGTCGTTGGCCGGCAACTCGTCAGTCTGGACGCCGAACATTACGCGCGCGAATCAGATTTGCGCATCGCCCTTGTGCGCGTCAACGAACACAAAGAAGGCATCTCCGTCTATCGCGGCGAAGCGGAAGAAGAAGAGAAGCTGAACCTAACCTTCGATCGCCTCCTCGTCGTGCTGCGTCAGCTCGTGCGCGCGACGACCAACCTCACATGGGTGACGGCTGGCTACGGCTGGTTCACGATCGTCGCGCCCATCATTGTCGCGGCGCCGGCATTCTTCGCCGGAAATCTCTCATTCGGCGGCCTGCTGATGAGCGCCGGCGCCTTCACGCAAGTGCAACAGTCGCTGCGCTGGGTCGTCGACAACGCCGGCGCGATCGCCGATTGGCGCGCGACCTTGCATCGTGTCGGCGCTTTCCGCCTCGCTTTGCTCGAACTCGACAGAATGGGCGAAACGACGAGCCGGATCACGATGGAGACCACCGCCGGCGCGCAACTGATTATAGAGGATCTCAAAGTGTTTCTTCCTTCCGGAAGCGTCGGCTTGAGCGAGCCTCGACTCGAAATCGGAGCCGGTCAGCGGATTTTGATCGTCGCTGCGGCGGGGTCGGGCAAGACGTGCCTTTTCCGCGCGCTCGCGGGTCTTTGGCCTTGGGGCGCGGGCCGGATCGAATTGCCCACGGGCGATCGGGTCATGTTCATGCCCCAACGCCCGTTCATTCCCGACGGCGCCATCGACCGCATTCTCGCCTATCCCGACCCGCCGGAGACTTTTACGGAAGAACAGCTTGTTTCAGCCCTGACGCGCATGAGACTTGGTCACCTCGCACCCCGACTTCGGCTTTCGGCAAGCGGGGACCCCGAGCTCTCCTATGATGAACAGCTCGTTCTCGTTTTCGCGCGATTGTTGCTGCGCAAGCCCGACTGCGTCGTCATCGACGAAGCGCTTGAAGCTTTGGCGTCTGAAGCGCGCGAACTCGTTTTCGATGTCCTCGCCAATGAACTAGCGACTACATCGCTCGTTGCAATCGACGGTCCGCGCGCTGAGACCGCTCGCTATGATCGCGTCTTGCATCTCGTCCTCGATCGCAAGGGCCCGGGCCTCGCGCGTATCGAGGGGGTCGAGGAAACGCGCTTGACGCAAGCGCTCACGCTAGAAAGCGGAAGATGAACGAAGTCACGCCGCCGCTGCTGGACTGGGTCAGCGACCAGGACCGTTTCTGCGCGAACGCGATGCTGCGCGCCGTCTCCGCGACGGCTCTGGTGAAGCATCGCCCCGCCATGCGGCAGACAATCCGTCCCGTGCGCGGCTCGATCCTGGCGTCGCCGGCGATGGACGCCTACGATCCGAAGCCGGACTATTTTTTCCATTGGCTGCGCGACTCTGCTATCGTCGCCGACTCGCTTCGCGAGTCGATCGAAGGCGCCATGTTGGGGCCTTCCGCCATTGAGCATCTCGTCGATTTCGTCGGCTTTAGCCTGAAGCTCTGCCGTCTGGACGGGCCGGACTTCCTGCGTGAGGGTCTCTATCCCGAAGCGGTCGAGCCTTCCTTCCAAGAGCATGTGCGCTCGCGCGTGGAGATCGCCAAGATCGTCGGCGACGCAGTTTTCGGGGAGGGTCGCTACAACCCGGATGGCAGTCTCGACGTCCTGAAGTGGAGTCGTCCGCAAAACGACGGGCCCGCCCTGCGCGCGCTCGCGGTGATGCGCTTTTTCGCGCTCGACGCCTTCCGCGCCCGGGCGGGAGACGCGGCAATGACGCTTTTGCGCCACGACCTGGACTACACGCTCTCCTATTTGTGGGAGCGTTGCTATGATCTGTGGGAGGAAAACATAGGCTTCCATTATCACACGCGCCTCGTCCAGCAGGCCGCGCTCGACGCGGGCGCCAAGTTTCTAGCTGCCGCGGGCGACGCGGAGCGTGCGGCGGCCTGCGTCGCCGCGGCGAGCGAGCTTCTCGCCGAACTCGATCGGCATTTCGACCCCGAGGACGGCGTCTATCGCGGTCGCCTCGTCGAGACGGGATCAAATGCGCCGCTCGAGCGGCGACTCGATATCGCCGTGGTTCTCGCGGTGATCCATGCGGGTCGACGCGCCGGAGCACACAGCGTCGTCGATCCGAAAATGCTCGCCACGCTCTTTGCCCTGGAGCGGCTCTTCGACGAAGAATATCCGATCAATCGCGCGCGTCCCGCCGCTTGCGCGCCGGCGCTTGGGCGGTATCGCGGCGACAGCTATTTCAGCGGCGGCGCCTATTATTTCGCGACTCTTGGCGGCGCTCAATTCTGCTTTCTTCTCGCGCAGGCCGTCGCAGAAGGCGAAAGTGTTTTGGTCACCGAAGGGAGCCGCCCGCCGCTCGCCGAGTTGTTGCAGACACCCGCCGACACCCTTCTGCAGGGCGCGCTCGCCGAAAATCTTCGCGAAGCGCTGGCCGTCGCCGCGCTTCGTCGCGGCGACATGTATCTCGCCACCGTGCGCCGTTTCACGCCGGCCTCGCGCGAACTAGCGGAACAGTTCAGTCAGCAAGACGGCGCGCCAACTTCCGCCGACGATCTCACTTGGAGCTACGCCTGCTTCGTTACGGCGTGCGCTGCGCGCCGGCGCGCGGTTCAAGCGATGCGGGCGGCGCACGCGACCTAATTCATTCGATTTGTGGCCAGCAGATAAGCGACTCCTGGCTTCGGAAGTCCCCCAGGGAGGAGATCGTCCGAGGGGATGCATCTCGGGCGCGACTGCCCCGTGCGGTTCCCGAGAGCCGTAAGCGTGAGACCCTTCTGGCGACACAGGAAACGGATTTCCATTGCGACCGTTGACGGCGTGAGGCCCCCATCAGATCGGCGTCAAAACGCCCTACATCGAGCCCGACAGCGCTTGGGCGAACGGCTCTTACGAAAGTATCAAGTCCGCACTCTCCTCAATCCGCTCGCGCCGGCAACGACCTATTGGCTCCACGGCAGGTCCGATGCGTGGTTGTTTAAATGCGCGGTTGGAAATGGTTTATCCTCGCCACGTCGAACTGGTCTTCCCATTGCGGGGTAGAGCAAGGGAACGAACGAGCAGCTGAAAGCGACCTTCGCCATCGCGGCAATCTCCGCGCGCGACGTACAACCAATGTCCCCGCGAATCGTCCGAGGATCCGTCGAGTGAATCTGCCAAAATGTCGCAAGATTTTTCCAGAAATCCCAGACTCACGCACCCGCCTCGCTCCAGTCAGAAATCGCCCCCGTCTGGCGTCGCTTTGGCGAATTTGACCGGAACGTTGTCTATCGACAAATCGCGCGCGCAAGCATCAGCGGCGAGCTTCACCGCCTCGGCCTGAGTAGGATAAGCGTGAATGACTTCGCTGAGGCGTTTCAGTCCAATATTGCAATTGATCGCGAGAGAAAGCGCGTTGATCATTTCGCCAGCGTGTCGCGCCACAATCGTTGCGCCGAGAATTTTGTCGCCGCCCTCCTCGACATGAACCTTAACAAACCCCTCATCCTCGCCGTCGATGACGGCCCGATCGACATCCTGCATCAGAACAGTGTAGGTTTTTACCGGGACCCCGCGCTCGCGAATTTCGCGCACATGCAAGCCGACATGCGCAATCTCCGGATCAGTATAAGTGCAATACGGAATGACGAGTCCGCTGAGGCGATTTTCCTGTTGCAGCAACGCATTGCAAACGGCAAGCCGGGCGGCGGCTTCGGCTGCGTGGGTATATTTTCTGGACATGCAGACATCGCCTATTGCAAAGACCCGCTCATTGCTCGTCCGCAACCAATCGTCCACTGTCACACCGGCGCCGGCGGAGTACTCAATTCCGCCCTGTTCGAGACCGATATTTTCGACATTCGGCGCACGTCCAACGCCGACGATGAGCTCATCGACGACGCAAAACGATTCTTGTCCTGCGCTCAACAAGGTCGCGATTTTCTTGTCATCCTGCTTCTTGACAGCGACAACGTCCGTATTGAGATGAATTTCAACGCCTTCACGCTCCAAAACACCGGATAAAATTTGCGCGGCGTCGCGTTCCTCGCCGGCAAGAAACATTGGATCGTGCTGCGCTATAGCTACGGAAACGCTAAGACGGGCAAAGGTCTGCGCAAGTTCGCAACCGAATGGGCCGCCGCCGATCATCAAAACACGGCGGGGCATGTCCGCGCACAGGAAGACGGATTCGTTCGTAAAAAAGCCTACGTCTTGAATTCCTGCGATCGACGGCATCAGAGGACGTGATCCCGTGGCGATTATCGCGTATTCAAAACTCACTGTTTGGCCGTCGACCGCAATGGCGTCGCTTTCGATAAAGCCTCCCTCGCCAAAGAATACATCTATGCCGCTTTCGGCGAGCCGCTGGGCATTTTCGAGACGACTTAAACGCGACTGTATGCGGCGCATGCGCTCGAATGCGTAGGGCAAATCGACCGCAATGTCATTCGGGCGACGCGCGCCGAAATTGTCGGCGGCGCGCATGTCGGCATAGGCGCGCGCCGAGCGGATAATCGCTTTGGATGGCACGCAGCCTGCGTTAAGCTTATCTCCGCCGATGAGTTGCATTTCGACAAGCGCGACGGAAGCGCCAAGACGTCGGGCTTCCTTGGCGGCGGTGACGCCGCCCGGACCGGCGCCGAGCACGACGAGATCATATGTCTTCGCGGCTTGCGGGTTTCGCCACTGCAACGGACGAAGATTTTCAATCCGCGCCTGCGTGTATCGTTCCTCAGTATCGATCAATGGCGCAGCGCCGTCGTTCATTTCGCCTCCGATAGCCAGCCGCCCGAAAAGCCCGCGCGCCGCAAGCCGCCAACCACGTATGGACATCGCTTCATGAGGCTCCAGGTCAGGCCAGTGCGATAGTTTTCGATCATCATGACGACGATGCCCTGGTCCAATCCCAGATGCCCGTTTGCGACCCATCCGCCAGGACCTTTTCCTGGCAGTGTCGGATTGAAGCCGCTCGCGAGACGGCCGTCGACGAGAACCTCCGGAAACGTCGCGAGCATGTGACGCAGTGACTCCAGGCAGCGCTCAGACGTAAAGGGAAGCGATGCAAGCATCTCGCACGGTGCGATGGTGCCGTCGTCCGGCCCGTATGGCGCGCCTCGCGCGGAATAACCGAGAAAATGTCGAAGCCTTCTCTCAACTTCGCGAGTCTGAAATCCCACTCCGCGACTGGCCGATAATCCCCAGCATTTTTCGCTATAGCCCACGAAGCCGTGAGGGTTGCGTCGGGCATACTCGATTTGCATGAGTGTGGCGCGCCGGGTGTTTTCGGCATAGTCGCACTTCTTTTCGCGCATGAAGGCGTCGCGGATTCCGCGAAAATCTATCCAAGCCTGCGAGAAGTGATGGATAAATAGCGGCCCAGCATAGAGGTGCGTGTAACCGTAGATTTCTTCCCATTGATAAGTGTGCGTCCAGGCGTCGAACGTGTTCGCTGGCAACGGATGCGTCGGCGAGGCAAGGCCGAGAATATAGAGAATTGTCGCCTCGTCGTAGCCGTCCCATCCGTAATGGAGAAAGCCGCCTTTTGGTCGCCAACCCTGACGCGCGGTCGGTTGATTATCGCACGCCCATTCCCAGTCCATCCGTCGATAGAGCGCGTCGACAGTCGCGCGGATTTCCGCCTCTTGCGCGTCAGCTCCGTCGAAATAGACGCTTGCGACGAGCATGCCGGCGAGAAGAAGTGTTGTGTCGATAAGGGAGACTTCTGATCGCCAGGCCGGCTTGCCGGTCTGTATGTCTATAAAATGCCGGTAAAATCCCTTGTAGCCGGTCGCGTCGGGGTGATGGCTTTGTTCACTATTCGCGAAAAAGCGCAACGCCGCGAGCGTACGCGCGATAGCTTCTGCACGCGGCATCCATCCGCGTTCGACGCCAATCGGATAGCAAGACAGCGCAAAACCGACGGCTGCAATGCTGCAGGGGTCGCCAGGGTCGCTCGAGTCCGCGATCAGTCCGGTTGCGGCGTTATATTGTTCGACAAAGTAGCCGAACGCGCCATGCGCAATGCGCTCAAGCAGCGACTCGTCAGTTTCCTCAGGCATTGGCATCTGGCGCGAAGCAAAGAGAAGCGACGGCGACTCCATATGGGGGCATATCAAGCGCAAGAATAAGCCCGTCTCGCGTCGACTCGCATTCAATTGGCATCGGAGTCAATTCCGATCGCCTGCGAAGGGCTGCAATTTGATCGCGCGTTGGATATTCCGGCGATCCCATCTCCAGCCACAGCGCCTTGGGATTGGCGTGATCTGCGTCGATGCGCGTGAGCTTGGCGTCGATCGGCGACCGCACGCCTTTGAGTTCGACGCGCAACCGCTCCGTTGCGATGAGGTGTCGCGGCGCGACAAAATTGGTCGCGACAATTGCGAGTTCATTTTCGTTGCGCACGATCCAGCAATCGACCGTGGCGTGAGCGCCCTTGACTTTTAAAAGTTCCGCCCCAAGGCCACGCATGAGCTGAAAGGCCCGGTAGGCTGGTTTGGCGATGTCATGGATGGTGAGAAGCCCGAACCCGCCATGAAAAGGCATGGATGGAAAATAGTTTTCTTCAAAAATATCGGAAAACGTCCAATAGCTGTATCCGTCGACGAGCCCCGTCGCCTCCATCAATGTCTTCACAATGAAGCTCGACGCGTAAGGCTCGTCATGGAGCCCGTCTCGCGAATTGGAGGAGGTGCACCATTCCGTATAATAAAGCGGCAGGCCTCCAGCCTCCTGCTTGGCTTTTGCGGCCTGGTCGCGGAGCACGCTTCGCGGACTGAGCGATAGTTGCGTGACGGTGTCGTCGCCCGGCCTGCCGAAGGCGTCGGTCGGGTAATGGTGCGTCGTGATAAAGTCGACAGGCGCCCCGGTCCGTCGGCAATAGGCGACGAAATCTGCGATCCACGCGTTGGCCGAGGTTGCGGGGCCCCCGACGCGCAGCGACCGGTCGACAGATTTTACAGCACGCGCGGTGACGACGTAGAACTCGAAATATTCCGCCTGCGAGCCGCCCCCGAACCATTTCAGATCGGGTTCGTTCCAAACCTCGAAAAACCAGTGGCGCACTTCGTCAATTCCGTAACGCTCCACAAAGTGACGCAACAGTTTCTCGATTAGCAGCGTCCATTTGCCAATGTCCTTGGGGGCGGTTACATTCCCGCGATAATGAAACACTGTCTTGTCGCCCGAAGCGAGCGGCGTCGGCATGAAGCCTAATTCCACGAAGGGGCGCATGCCGATGGAGAGCAAAAAGTCGAAAATGCTGTCCACGTTGAAGAATGAATAGACTTCCCATTCGCCTTCGCCCGTCAGAATCGACATGTCGTCGTCGAGCAGGCCGTGGAAGCGCACGTGGCTAAAGCCGAGTTCGTCGTGCGCGCGGCGTATCTGCCGCCGCCAATCCTCGCGAAGCGCCATGACAGCGTGATCGCTGCCGACGGTGTGCTCCCAATAATGCGGAAAAATTCGACCTCTTTGATTCGCGTCGCAGACAAACGTGGCTGTCATTGCCATTCCCATCAACCAAAATGGCCTGACCTAGATTAGCTTTCATCGATTTCGTTGACAACGCCTCTCACGGATGAATATTCGGAGAAGGTCTAGCAGGCAGATTTTGATCCGGCCTATCCCGCTCCAGGAATGTTAAATTTGACAACATGAGCCTTGTATAATCAAGCTTCCGCCGACATGCCGACCTATCCGAGGCGGCTTCACGATCTTGCCGGCTGGGTGAGATCCGCAGATCTCGACCTGCGCTGCTCGCTAGCCGGGTCGTCTAAGCATCCTTCGTGGTTGAATGTGAGAACCCCCGCACGCCTTCCGTTGCCGGGTGACCCCCCAGGCATTTGCTGGAACCAGCTCCCCTCTTGGGCGTTATCGGCTCAAATCCTCTTACCTAAGCAAACTATGCTGGTGGAGAGCGTGCTGCCCGTAGCGCGCCGACGTTTAGCCACGGTTGGAGCCAGTGCCATGCTCGCGGATGCGGCGCCGGCCTTGTGCGGCGGCCAGATAAATCTCGTGATCGTCTGCAATCCGGACGGAACGATGGGCGACGTCATCACCAAATCGGATGTCACGCGTTGCCTTAGCCGTTGTCAGTGCAGGGGATCCGAACCTTGTGGCGGAGGAGAGAAGCTACAAGCCGCAGGGATGGAGTCGGAACGTCGCGACGTCTGCGCTTGCGGGATGCGTGTCGTGGAAGTGCTGACGCGGGATATAAAGTCGTGCCTCCCAAACGCTTTGCTTTCCGATGTCTGGACGCTAATGAAAACGGAGGGGCTTTTGCACGTTCCGGTCGTAGACGAGGACGTCAAGGTCTTTGGGAGTGATCAACGCACGAGATGCGCTACAAGTGCTCTTGAGCGAGGTCGAAGAAGAAGGGCTTCTGTGCGATTATGTCATGGGCATTGGATATCGCTGAACGGTTAAGGCGTGATTTTGAGTCGCGCGGCCCCGGCGTGAAGGAAAGCTTCGATGGTTTTCGACGATGGCGTGGCTCGAGCCGGAAATATTTCGGTACCGCCCGCGCCGGCGCCGACCTTAACCTGCCGTCTCGATCATGGCGGCGATCACGTCCGGATGCTGGCTCATGCCGAGATAATCGTTGGAACACGAGACGGTGACGTTCTGGATCGAGCCGTCGACACGGCGTCAGCTGGCGAGAGGGAAACTGTCGACGTCCCGCTCCAGATGAGCGAAGACGCGGCAACGACATTCGTTCCTCAGACGGGAGCCGGTCGCCTCGAAAAAATCGCGGATACACCATGGAAGAAACCTCGCATTTTTTGACGCCCATCGAAACTTTTTAGGATGCACTCATGCCTTCACGGCCCGCCAGAGCGCGGAGACGCGAAAAACGCCGCGCCCCTGCTATCGCGTCATCGAGGGGAAATTGGGGGTTTCGATGAGAGATGTTTTGATCACCGAGATAGACAGATTCTCGGTTAATATCCGTGGATGTGGTTCGCCGAAATCGATGGGACCAAAGCTTTTGCGCTATGGCGTTGCGAACAAGAACGCTGCCGGGCCTGCCAATCCGCCAAGCACGAAAAGAAGTCCTCGCAGGTCCTGGTTCGCATATGATGGATATGCAGCCCCGTAGGCGCCATACCAGGGATAAGCAGGGCTGTAGGTTGTGGCAGGCGCCGCGTAACCGTAGGTGGCGAGAGGCGCGGCGTAACCGTAGGCTGCGCCAAGCCGAGAGCGCGGCCAGCCGTAATACCACCCCATATGCCAGCGGTGATGGCGATGCGGGTAAACGCGCCAGTCTACTTGCGTGGTGGGCGCCGATACACTGACAGTGGCGTTATCGGCGGTTGGCATAACACCGGCGAAGGATGTAGCCGGCAGGGTAGAGGCGGCGACGGTAACAAACAACGCCGCAGATAAGCTCTTCCTAAGCATCTGAGCCTCCCACAGACATGCTATGATCGGCGGTTAACTAGGGAAGGCAACATGCTCTTCGAGCTTGACTGACTACCAAACGTTGCAAAAAAAGCTGGCGGCGCTTGCAGGAGACCTAACGCGCCGTCAGCCCCTGCGTCTGCTCTTGAGCAACAGACGGCGCGGAGAGCCGGCACAGCCTCTCAGCGTCTAGGGTGTTATGCACCTTGGAGCATGAATTCTGCGGCGCGCTTGAGCATGAGACATGCGAAGGCGACGACATGGAAGCCTGCGAGGGTCTGAGCATAGCGCTCGTGATCTTTGACGAGCCGCCTGCATCGTGTCGCCCAGGCGAATGAACGCTCGACCACTCATCGCTTGGGCAACAGCACGAAACCCTTCTTCACTTCGGCCAGCTTGACGACGCAAAGTTCGGCGCCTTGCGCCTTTGCCGCGTCGGCCGCGTTCTCGCCGGTGTAGCCCTGATCGACATAGATGAGTTTGACGCTCTCGCCCGTCGCCTCCTGCACGGCGGCGGCGAGCTTGCCGACCTCGGCGCGGTCGCCGACATTGGCCGGCGTGACATGCAGCGCCAGCAAATGGCCCAATGTGTCGACCGCCATGTGCAGCTTCGAGCCGCGCTTTCGCTTTGCCCCGTCATAGCCTGCCTGCGGGCCGCTCTCCGGAGTTGAGCGCAAGGTCCGGCTGTCGATGATCGCCGCCGTCGGCTCCGCGGCGCGACCCGACGCGACGCGCAACAGAGCGCGCAGATCCTGCGCCAGCGCCTCGAACACGCCCGCCGCGAGCCAGCGCTGCGATCGCTGATTGGCGGCAGATCATTGGGCATGGCGCGCCATGCGATACCGTAGCGCAGCATGTAACGCAGGCCGTTGAACAGCTCGCGCAGCGGATGTTGACGCTGCGGCGCGCCCTCGTCCATGACTGGGGTCGGCCACGCATCCGTTCGCGGTTAAATGCGGGAAACCCTCGGGGCCCGCGCTTCCGTTCCCCAGCGCCCCCTGGCTTTTACCGGAACAAGGCCTCCTTTTGGGCGTTATTCCGTTCGAACCCTCTTACTCGAGCAGAACAATGCTGGTTGAGAGCGTCGTGCCTTTAGCGCGCCGACGTCTAGCGACGATTGGACCCAACGCCGTGCTCGCGGATGCGGCGCTGGCATTGTGCGACGGGCTGATAAATCTTGTGATCGTATGCAATCCTGATGGCACGATGGGCGGCGTTATCACCACATCGGATATCATACGTTGCCTTAGCCATTGTCAGTGCAGGAGACACGAATCTGGTGGCGGAGGGAAGAGGCTACATGCCGCAGACATGGAGTCGGAACACCGTAGTGTCTGCGCTTGTGCGATGAGTGTCGTGGAAGTGATGACACGGGACGTAAGATCATGTCGGCCGAACGTTTTGCTTTCTGATGTCTGGTCGCTAATGAAAAAGGAGAGGCTTCTGCACGTTCCCATCATAGACGAAGACGCAAAGCCTTTGGGAGTGCTCAACGCACGAGACGCACTGCAAGCGCTCTTGAGCGAGGTTGAAGAAGAAGAAGGGCTTCTGCGCGACTATGTCATGGGCATCGGGTATCATTGAGCGGTTATGCCATGAGGATAAGCCATCCAACCCGACGTGAAGAGAGCTTCGATGGTTCCCTATGACTTGCAATTGTCGGCAGAGGAAGTCGTTAACTTGCTGCGCGCCGAGATCGAAGCTGGGCGCGGTCAGCCCGAGCTGAACGTCGCCGCGGTCAAAGAATATGCAATCGAAGAGGAATTCGACTCCACTGCCTATGGAATCGAAAACGGAGAGGAATTCGATCTCGTCAGATCCATTGCGAGGCTCACGGTCGAACCTCGAGTTGAAGATGGATACTGGATCCTTGAGACTGTCGTTGAGCGAACGTTGGGTCCACGGCGAATCACCGAAGAGGAAGAATTTGCGTTCGGAGAGCTAAGCCTCGAGGAGTTTGAGGCGGAGCTATCCAATCCCGGACAGAAGAAAGTCATTGTGCGTCTGCAAGTCCAAAGTCCTGAAATCCGCGAAGATTTCGATCGTTGGTTAACCGATGCGCGAGCACGACACGCCGACGCCGAGTCGCAAGCCGACACTCCTTAAGAAATACTGATCTCCAATAGACCTATGATCCCGAAAAATCGGCGAAACAGGGTTTTTCTAATCGATCTTGGACTTTGTCCGGTGAACTTGGCGGTTCGGTTACAGCTGGCATTGAAGGTGCGGATATTGCGACGAGTTCTTCGTGGGGGTGAAGGACCCGCGATCAAGCGACTTTTTGGTCAGGATCGAGAACCAGATTTTGATCTGGTTTAGGCAGGAGGCGTGCGGCGGCGTGTAATGGTAGTGGACGTTCTTGTTGCGCTTTGGCGACATGTCGCGCTTGGGCTCGTCGATCGGGAGATTGTCAAGAACAATACGGACTTGGCGTCTCCGAAGACGCGGCAACGAACTAGCTTCATTGCCAACGTCGAGTATGGTGTTTTCGAGCAGCGCTCTATAAAGCCCAGGTCCATGCCGCCAGCCGCAGCAACATTCGAGATCGTGCTGACGCTCCATAAACTTGCGACCGATAAATCAAAGCTTTCTCAGGGAAGGCCAGTCGTAGCGGACATGAGACATCGCCGAGCGCCCCTGGCGAAGCGGTTCCTTACGATATTGGGCTCCGCGCCACGATCGCCGGCCTCGGAAAATGCCGACAAGGCGATGGCGCCCATCCGCACCCCCCATTTCGTCGCCGTGCCAGTCGTGCAGCCGGTCGCCGTCGTCTGCCGTCACCGGCGCGATTTGAGCCTTGAGAGGCGTGCGACGCTTCGTCTTGACCGAGCGCCAACATAAGCTCGGAACGCTGTTTGGCCATCGGTCATATGCGGGAAACGCTTCGCGTTTTGACGGCAGAGGCGCGCCTGTTTCCCTAATTAGGGCTTTGGTTCGCAGAGGGAACCTTCACGCGCGCTAGCTATTTATCCTTGGCTTTCTGCGTGGGTATTCGGTTTGAACCTGAGGTCGAATGATGCAAGCGGTCATCCCTTCTCCCCTCTGGCCCCTCATTTTGTATTGTGGCGCTGTTTTTGCGCTGATCGTCGTGATGATGAGCTCTTCTCACCTATTCGGGGAGAGACATGCGAGCAAAGCGACGATCGAGCCTTTCGAGTCGGGGATCGTAAGCGTCGGCGGCGCACGCTTTCGCTTTCCTGCGAAGTTTTATCTCGTCGCCATGTTCTTCGTGATCTTTGATCTCGAGACAGTTTTCATTTTTGCCTGGGCCATAGCCTTTCGCGATGTCGGCTGGGGTGGCTATTTCGAAATGTTGGTGTTCGTTGGCGTCCTTCTCGCCGCTCTAGTTTATTTGTGGCGGCTAGGGGCGCTCGATTGGGGGCCGCGGACGAGAGGCTTGTAACTCCGAGGATCATTCATGCGCTGGCGTTTGGACAAGGTTACGGAAAACGATCGGGATGCTTCGACCGCCTCGTTCGACGAGGCGGTTCGCAGACATTTGATCCTGACTAAACTGCAGGACATGGTCGCCTGGGGTCGAAAGAACTCGATATGGCCTTTCAATTTCGGCCTCTCCTGTTGCTACGTTGAGATGGCCACTGCTTTCACAAGCAAATATGACATCGCGCGTTTCGGCGCAGAGGTCCTCCGGTCGACGCCACGGGAAGCCGACCTTATCGTGATCTCCGGCACTGTCTTCATCAAGATGGCCCCGGTGATAAAGCGCCTATACGATCAAATGTTGGAACCGCGCTGGGTCATATCGATGGGGTCATGCGCCAATTCGGGCGGAATGTACGACATCTACAGTGTCGTCCAGGGAGTAGACGCCTTTCTCCCGGTTGATGTTTACGTGCCGGGCTGCCCCCCGCGTCCCGACGCCCTACTTGAAGGTCTAATTCTCCTGCAGCAATCAATCGGGAAGGAACGCCGGCCATTGAGTTGGACGATCGGCCCACAAGAGGTGATTCGTGCGAGACCTCCGAGTCTGCGTGATCTCAAGCGGCCTGACCGGCGGAAAACGACTGAGCTGCGTACGCCCGACAGAGTTTAACGAATGCGTGATGACCTTGCCATTCCCAGCGTTGTTCATGAACTTGAGGAACGATTCGGCGCTAACGTCCTCACGCCGCAGGAGACACATGACGGAATCCCGACCCTTTGGGTCGCCAAGGATGCCGCACATCCTATTTTGGCCTACCTGAAAACGAACATCGGCCGACCTTATCGTACCCTTTTCGATCTGACCGCCATCGACGAACGCCATCGACGCCGCCGCGAGGACCAACCGCGGAGTAACTTCACCGTCGTCTATCAATTGCTCTCCTATGAGCGAAACTCGGACGTCCGCATCAAGGTCGCGCTTACAGGCGAACCACCTTCGCTACCCAGCGTGACAGATCTCTGGCCAGCTGCAAATTGGTATGAGTGCGAAGCATGGGACATGTTCGGGATCGGCTTCCAAGATCATCCGCATCTGCGACGCATCCTCATGCCGCCAACTTGGGATGGCCATCCTTTACGCAAGGATCATCCCGCCCGCGCGACTGAATCCGGCTTATTTGAGCTGTCCTCGAAGAAAGAAGATTTCGAGCAAGAATCCCTGCGCTTCAAACCCGAAGATTGGGGACTGCAACGTCGACGCGACACGGATGAGTTCATGTTCTTGAATTTGGGCCCGAACCACCCGAGCGTTCATGGCGTATTTCGCATTGTTCTCCAACTCGATGGCGAGGAGATCGTCAATGCCGTTCCTGACATCGGCTATCACCATCGCGGCGCTGAGAAGATGGGCGAAAGACAATCATGGCACACGTATATCCCTTACACAGACCGCGTGGACTATCTGAGTGGTGTAATGAACAATTTTCCTTACGTGCTCGCTGTTGAAAAACTTGCCGGAATCAGTGTGCCAGATCGGGCGAAGGTGATCCGGATTATGCTTGCGGAATTGTTTCGCGTCATAAATCATCTGGTGTTCTACGGCACGATGGCCCAGGACGTCGGCGCACTCTCGCCGGTTTTTTATATGTTCACAGACCGTGAGCGTGCGTTCGGGGTCATAGAGGCCATCTGCGGCTTTCGTATGCATCCAGCCTGGTTCCGAATTGGCGGCGTGGCTCAGGATCTGCCTCAGGGATGGGACCATCTAGTCAGCGAGTTTGTCGCTTATATGTCGGCGCGGCTAAATGAATACGACAAGCTGGTGATGCAAAACCGAATCTTCAAGCTTCGAACGCGTGGAGTCGGCTCTTACTCCCTCGATGAAGCCATAGACTGGGGCGCCACTGGACCTGGTCTAAGAGCATGCGGATTCGAGTGGGATTATCGCAAAAAGCGACCTTATTCGGGCTATGAGCAATTCGACTTCGAAATACCAACCGGAGTTCATGGCGATTGTTACGACCGTACGGCGGTACGGGTTGAAGAAATTCGGCAGAGCCTGCGCATAATCGCACAGTGTCTCAAGAATATGCCCGCGGGTTCCTATAAGGCGCTGCACCCCGTCACAACGCCCCCGCTTAAGGAGCGCACAATACACGATATCGAGACGCTGATCGCCCATTTTCTCAACGTGAGTTGGGGGCCGGTGATACCTCCCGGCGAGGCGAGCGTTTGTATCGAAGCCTCGAAGGGCTTGAACAGTTATTACTTAATTAGCGACGGCGGCACGATGTCCTACCGAACGCGTATCCGCACGCCGTCGTTCCCTCATCTGCAGATGATTCCGTTGATGTGTCGCAACGCGATGGTGCCCGATCTAATTGCTGCTCTCGGCAGCATCGACTTTGTGATGGCGGATGTCGACCGTTGAGGAGCGAAATCATGTTGTCCTTCGACGAAAACAAAACAATTTCCAAACTGGCCGACCGCTACGAGAAGAAGCGCGGCGCTTGCGTCGAGGCGCTGAAGATGGTTCAGCGCTGGCGCGGTTGGATCTCCGATGAGGACCTTAACGACGT
The DNA here is from genome assembly GCF_038070105.1 of Methylocystis sp. IM3. Taxonomy (NCBI): domain Bacteria; kingdom Pseudomonadati; phylum Pseudomonadota; class Alphaproteobacteria; order Hyphomicrobiales; family Methylocystaceae; genus Methylocystis; species Methylocystis sp. IM3. The sequence continues at coordinate 248,030 of NZ_JBBPBZ010000001.1, forward strand.
CGCGCGTTGCCTGGATATGTCGGCGGACGAGCTCGACGGTGTCGCGACCTTCTACAATCTCATATTCCGCCACCCAGTTGGATGGCATACCATCCTGATCTGCGATAGCGTCTCTTGCTGGATCATGGGGTGCAGTGCGCTGCGCGATCATTTAGAGAAAGAGCTTCATTTGAAGCTTGGGGAAACCACAGCCGATGGGCGCTTCACCCTGCTGCCCACGGCTTGCCTCGGAGCTTGCGACCATGCGCCAGTGATCATGATCGACGGCGATCTGCACGGCGACCTTTCTCCTGGTAAGCTGAGCGAAGCTCTCGCTTCATACCGGTGACGGACGCGTCAATGGAGCGACCCCTCACCAAAAACATCCGTCCGGGTGAAGAGCCGTTATCGCTCGAAGCTTATGTGCGCATGGGAGGCTATGAAGCGGTGCGGAAGGCGCTTCGCGAGATGACGCCAGACGATGTGGTAAAGATGGTCACAGAATCTAACTTAAGAGGTCGCGGGGGCGCGGGATTCCCGACGGGCAGGAAATGGAGCTTAGCGCCCAAGGATGACCGACGCCCGAGGTATTTCGTTGTCAACGCCGACGAAATGGAGCCCGGCGCATTCAAAGACCGGATGCTGCTTGAAGGCAATCCCCATCAGTTGATTGAAGGGATTGTGGTGAGCGCTTTCGCCACGCATGCAAATGTCGCGTTCATTTTCCTTCGAGCCGAATATACGCTCGCCGCCCGTCGCCTCGAGCGCGCGATCGCCGAGGCCTACGCCAAGGGTTATCTTGGCAGGAGCATCGTCGAGTCGGACTTCGACCTCGCGCTCCATCTTCACACAGGCGCCGGCCGGTATATCTGCGGCGAGGAAACCGCCCTCCTTACAGCGCTCGAAGGCAACCGCGCTATTCCCCGGGCGAAGCCGCCTTACCCGCAAACCAGCGGGCTCTGGGGCAAGCCCACCATCATCAACAATGTCGAGACCGTTGTTAACGTGCCCCACATTATCAATCGAGGCGCCGAGTGGTTCCGGGGTCTCAGCCGCGGCTCGGACGGGGGCACAAAAATTTATGGGCTAAGCGGCCACGTGAAGCATCCCGGCTCATGGGAGCTCCCGATGGGAACGACGATTCGGGAAATCCTCGAGGAGCATGGCGGGGGAATGCGCGAAGGCTATAGCTTTCGCGCGCTATTGCCGGGCGGCGCCTCGACCGAATTTCTCCTGGAGGAGCATCTCGACGTAGCCATGGACTTCCAATCCGTAGAAGAGGTCGGAAGCCGCCTGGGAACCGGCACGATAATTGTTCTCGACGGACAAACCTGCCCCGTCGGGATGCTGCATAATCTTGAGCATTTTTTCGCGAGAGAGTCTTGTGGGTGGTGCACGCCATGTCGCGACGGCTTGCCGTGGACGGAACGGATTCTGGCCGCCTTCGAGGAAGGGGAAGGAGAGCCGGGCGATCTCGAGATCTTGGCCATGCACACGCAATTCCTCGGCCCCGGCAAAACATTCTGCGCGCTCGCCCCTGGCGCGATGGAGCCGCTCAAGAGCGGACTCCGGTATTTTCGGAAGGATTTCGAGCGCCATATCACAGAGAAGCGATGCCCCTGGAGGTAGAACCGTGACGACGCTCCACATTGACGGGGAGGAATACGACGTCGAGACGGGCGACAATCTCCTGCACGCTTGCCTCTCGCTAGGACTAAATGTCCCCTACTTCTGCTGGCATCCAGCGATGGGTTCGGTTGGCGCTTGCAGACAATGCGCAGTGAAGCTGTTTCACGACGAAACCGACGCGCGTGGCCGCATTGTTATGTCATGCATGACGCCCGCGACGGACAACGCGCGTCTCTCCGTCAACGATCCTGAGGTAATCGCCTTTCGGGCGAGCGTCATCGAATGGCTGATGACAAATCACCCCCATGATTGCCCAGTATGCGAGGAAGGAGGCGAGTGTCATCTGCAAGATATGACGTTGATGACGGGACATATTTACCGGCGTTACCGGTTTAAAAAGCGGACGCATAAGAACCAGTATCTTGGCCCTTTTCTCACCCACGAGATGAATCGGTGTATCGCATGCTATCGTTGCGTTCGCTTCTATCGCGATTATGCGGGAGGGCGCGACTTCGACGTTTTCGCCATACACCGCAATGTTTATTTCGGCCGCCACGACGACGGCGTGCTCGAAAACGAATTCAGCGGCAACCTAGCCGAGGTATGCCCGACGGGCGTTTTCGACGACAAGCCATTCGCAGCACTTTACAACCGCAAATGGGACCTCGCGGCGGCGCCGTCGATCTGCGTCCATTGCGGCGTCGGCTGCAATACATCGGTCAATGCGCGCCTTGGAGCCGTGCATCGTGTCATCAACCGATACAATGGCCAGATCAATGGCTATTTCCTATGCGATCGAGGCAGATTCGGTCGCGGCTTCCTCGATGTCGAGAGCCGAGCGCGGCAAGCTTTTAGGCGGCTAAGCAAAGGCGCCGCGCTAGAATATGCGACAAAAAGCCAAGCGCTCGATCATTTCGGTCGAATCCTCACTGGCGGCAAGGCGATCGGAATCGGATCGCCACGCGCCTCGCTGGAGGCTAATTTCGCGCTCCGCGAGTTGGTTGGCGCTGAAAACTTTTATCTGGGCGTGTCAGAGCCACAACAAGAACTCATCGCCCTAACGCTAGAAATCCTGCGGGACGGGCCGGCCGGAACCGCTTCGGTTAAGGATGCGGAGCAAGCGGACGGCATATTGGTGCTTGGCGAGGATGTTGCAAACACTGCGCCTCGCTTTGCCTTGGCCCTTCGTCAGGCGGCCCGCCAGAGATCATTGGAGATGGCGGACAAACTCAAGATACCAAGATGGCAAGACGCAGGCGTGCGAGAAGCGGCCGGGGGACAAAGAAGTCCCTTTTTTATCGCGACTCCCGACGCGACACGGCTCGATGACGTGGCCACGCGAGTTTACCGCGCCGCTTCTGATGACATCGCCCGGTTCGGTTTTGCTGTCGCTCATGAAATTGATGACGCGGCGCCGCTGGTTCACGATCTCTCGGACGAGATCCGCGCGGTCGCCTGTCAGGTCGCTCAAGGGCTCAAAGAGGCGAAGCGCCCATTGGTCGTCGCGGGCGCAAGTTGCGTCAGCAGGCCTGTGGTCGAGGCCGCCGCCAACGTCGCCTGGGCTTTGCGACGGACCTCCCGCTCAGCCAAGCTTTATCTGGCCTTGCCGGAATGCAACAGCATGGGGCTCGGTCTGATGGGCGGAGGAACACTGCCGAGCGCCTTGCGCGCCCTAAAGGAGGGGACCGCGGACACGCTGATCGTGCTCGAGAATGACCTCTACAGACGCGCCGACGCGGCTACCGTCGAGAGTTTTTTCAAGCTCGCGCGTGACGTCGTCGTTCTCGATCAGCTGCTCCACGACACCGCTCGCAAAGCAACGCTCGTGCTGCCGGCGGGCGCCTTCGCCGAAGTCGATGGCACGCTTGTCAACAGCGAGGGGCGGGCGCAACGCTACTTCAAGGTTCTCGCGCCGGCCGGAGAAATCCAAGAGAGCTGGCGATGGCTGAGCGATGGGCTGGCGTGGGTAGGCCGCGCGCCTCATCCACCCTGGTTACAGTTGGATGATGTCATCGCGGCTTGCGCGACGGCAATTCCTGCTCTCTCGCCGATCACGCGCGCCGCGCCGTCGGCGGATTTCCGCGTTAGCGGCAGCAAAATCGCGCGGGATCCGCACCGATATAGCGGCCGCACCGCCATCGACGCGGGACGGACGATACATGAGCCAAAACCGCCCGACGATCCTGACACCCCATTCTCCTATTCGATGGAAGGCTACTACGGCCCTCTGCCATCTGCCCTTATCCCATACTTCTGGACCCCGGGTTGGAACTCTGTCCGCGCTCTAAACAAATTCCAGGAGGAGGTTGGCGATGCGCTGCGAGGTGGCGACCCGGGCGTTCGACTCATTGAGCCTCGACCGCAGGCGACGCCGCGTTATTTCGACAAAGCGCCGGCGGCGTTCAAGCCACGGCGCGACGAATGGATTATCGCTCCGCTCTATGAGGTCTTTGGCAGCGAGGAGCTGAGCGGCACGGCGCCCGCCGTGCGCGAGCGCGTTCCCGCGCCATATATCGCGCTCAACCTTCAGGACGCCGCGCGCTTGCATGTCGGGGAAGGCGGACTGGTTGCCGTCAGCGTGGAAGACGCAGTTTTTCGCTTGCGTGTGAAAGTGCGGCCGGCGCTGCCGCCGGGCGTCGCCGGCGCCGTCATGGGGCTTTCGGGATCGATCGATGCCCGCTTGCCGGCCTGGGGAAAAATTACGCCCGCCTATGGCATAAGCAAGGGTCAGCCGCGATGAATGAACTCGCGTCCGGAGTTGGGAACGCCATCGGCATTTTGGCCGCGCTCGTGGGGTTCGCCGCCTTGTTGACTTGGATCGAACGCCGGCTTCTCGGTCTCTTTCAGGATCGTTATGGTCCCAACCGAGTCGGACCATTCGGCGTTTTCCAGCTTGTCGCCGACATGATCAAAATTCTGTTCAAGCAGGATTGGATTCCCCCCTTTGCGGATCGTGCCTCCTTCGTGCTGGCCCCCGCCATCGTCATGTCGGCGACGCTCATCGCCTTCGCGGTGGTTCCAATAGCTCCTGGCATCGGCGTGGTCGACCTCAGCATCGGGGTCCTCTTCTTCCTGGCGATGTCCTCGCTCGCCGTATACAGCCCAATCCTGGCAGGCTGGGCCTCGAACAGTAAATATTCGCTCCTAGGCGGAGTGCGCGCCGCGGCGCAGATGCTGAGTTACGAGATTTTCATGGGGCTATCTCTCTTAGGGGTTGTCATGCTCGCTGGCTCGTTCGACTTAAGGGACATTGTCCTGTCGCAACGCGATTTGTGGTACGTCGTCCCCCAATTCTTGGGCTTCATCACATTTTTGATAGCGGGCGTCGCAGAAACACGCCGTCTTCCCTTCGATCTCCCTGAGGCCGAGAGCGAGCTCGTCGCGGGCTTCCATACGGAATACTCAGGTATGAAATTCGGGATCTTTTTCATTGGCGAGTATGTCGGGATCACTCTCATCTCGGCCATGATCGTGACGTTATTTTTTGGCGGCTGGCTGGGGCCGGCGCTTCCGCCGCTCCTTTGGTTCCTAGTGAAGACAGGCTCCTTCGTCGGCTTCTTCATCCTGATGCGCGCGGCGTTGCCACGGCCGCGCTATGACCAGCTGATGACCTTTGGCTGGAAAGCAATGTTACCCCTGACGCTCTTGAACCTCACCGTGACCGGCGCCGTCGCGCTTATCGCGTGAAACTGTTGGAAGGGAAGCGCGATGTTTAGTTCGCTTCTGTCGCTCTGGACGGTCTTCCTTCACCTTTTTCGGCGTCGCGTGACAGTGCAATATCCGGAGGAGAAGCCCTACCTCCCGCCTCGCTTTCGCGGGCGCATCATATTGTCTCGAGACCCCGACGGCGAGGAACGTTGTGTCGCCTGTTATTTATGCGCCGTCGCATGCCCTGTAGATTGCATCGCGCTCCAAAAAACGGAGGACGAGCACGGGCGCTGGCGGCCCGAGTTCTTTCGCATCAATTTCTCGCGCTGCATCTTTTGCGGCTTCTGCGAAGAGGCCTGCCCGACATTCGCGATCCAATTGACCCCTGATTTCGAGATGAGCGAATATGAGAGATCGAACCTCGTCTACGAAAAAGAAGATTTACTGATTAGTGGAGTCGGTAAGTATCCTGACTATAGCTTCTGGCGCATCGCGGGCAAGTCGATCGGCGGCAAGGATAAGGGTGAAGCAGAGCGCGAGGAAGCGCCGATCGACGTACGAGGGTTGATGCCGTGACGAGTTGAGTCCCGATCGTAGGCGCTTGAATGCGAAGCGATAAAAAAGGATGGCGAGTTATGGCGACAGCATTTTACATCGCATCGGCTATCGCCGTTGTCGCCACCGCGAGAGTGGTCGTCAATGACAACGCTATTCATGCGCTCCTTTACCTGATCGTCTCGCTGCTCGCCACGGCGATCATCTTCTTCATTCTTGGCGCGCCCTTCGCCGCCGCGCTGGAAGTGATCATCTATGCCGGCGCCATTGTCGTTCTTTTCGTATTCGCCATTATGATTCTCAACCTTGACGAAGCCGCCGCCAGAGAGGAGCGACGTTTGCTCACGCCATCAATTTGGATCGGGCCCTCGATCCTAACGGCGCTTCTCCTCGGCGAACTTGGCTATATTCTATGGCGCGGCGCCCCCCTGACTCAAAGCGGCGCCGCCATAGGCCCGCGGCAAGTGGGGGCATCGCTTTTCGGCCCCTATGTTCTCGCAGTCGAACTTGCGTCCCTGCTGCTGCTCGCCGGCCTCATCGGCGCCTACCACCTTGGACAGCATGAACGCCATCCTCAGAAGGAATTGACAGAAACGGAGGAGTGAACAATGAGCCCAATTCCTGCGCAACACGGCTTGTTGCTCGCCATCGCCCTCTTTGGACTTGGCGCGATTGGCGTCTTGGCCCGCCGGAACCTGATCTTCATGTTGATGTCGATCGAGATCATGCTCAACGCGGCGTCGCTTGCCTTCATCGTGGCTGGGTCGCGGTGGGCGCAAGCTGACGGCCAAATCATGTTTATCCTGATACTTACGCTGGCTGCGGCGGAGGTTTCGGTCGGTCTCGCGCTCATCCTACAGATCTTCCGGCGCCTTGGTACGCTCGACAGCGACGCCGCGAGCCGGATGCGAGGATAGAATGCTCGCGCTTCTCCCGCTCGTCCCCGGCCTGCCCCTCCTCGGTTCCGCCATGTTGTTTGTCTCCTCTGGCGCTCTGCCGAGGCCTTGGATTGCGGTAATCGGCGTTGGCTCCGTTGCGATCTCGATGATCCTCGCCTTTGCTCTTTCAGCCATCTTCCTTATGTCGCCTCAACCCTACAGCCACGTCTTGTGGAGCTGGATCGCCGTCGATATTTTTAGGCCGCGCATCGGCTTTTACCTCGACGCACTATCCGTCGTGATGATGCTGGTCATCACCTTTGTCAGCCTTCTCATCCATCTTTATTCAACAGAATTCATGGACAAGGATGAGGGATACAGCCGCTACTTCGCGTATATGAATCTCTTCGTCGCCACGATGCTCATTCTGGTTTTGGCGGATAATCTTCTATTGCTCTATCTCGGATGGGAAGGCGTCGGCCTTTGCAGCTATCTTTTGATCGGCTTCTGGTATAGCGACCCTGCACATGGACGAGCGGCGCGCAAGGCGTTTATCGTCACGCGCGTCGGCGATACGGCGATGGTGATCGGCCTCTTCTTTCTCTTCGTCAATTTGGAGACGCTGGATATTCAACATCTGATGCGCCGGGCGGCTGGAAGCTGGTCCGTGGGTTCCGGATCCGCGATGACGGCGGCGGCGCTGCTGCTCGGCGGCGCATTGGGCAAATCAGCGCAGCTGCCGCTGCAAGTCTGGCTACCCGACGCAATGGCCGGCCCTACGCCTGTCAGCGCTCTTATTCATGCGGCGACCATGGTCACGGCAGGGGTCTACCTTATCGCTCGGCTAAATGTCCTTTATGAGCTCGCGCCCGCGGTTCATGGCGCTGTTGCAGTGATCGGGGTGTTGACTTTGCTTCTCGCATCCTTCAGCGCGCTCAACCAGAACGACATCAAGCGAATACTCGCTTATTCGACGATCAGCCAAATCGGCTACATGTTCTTGGCGCTTGGGGTCGGCGCCTGGTCGGCTGCAATCTTCCACTTCATGACGCACGCCTTCTTCAAAGCGCTATTGTTTTTGTCGGCGGGAGTTGTCGTTCAGCGGCTTGGCGAAGAGCACGACATCTTCAAGATGGGCGGCCTCCGTCAGCGATTACCGCTCGCCTTTTGGAGCTTTTTGATCGGCAGCGCCTCGCTAGCCGCGTTCCCGCTTATCACCGCGGGCTTTTACAGCAAGGATCGTATTCTGGCCGCGGCGTGGTCGAGCGGCCCCGGGGGCAATTCGCTATGGGTCGGCGGCGTGGCCGGCGCCTTCCTCACTGCGCTCTATATCTTCCGCGCCGTTTTTATCGCCTTCTTCGGCGAGGCGAAGATCGAGCCGTGCGGGCGCACCGGCAGTCGTATCGCCGTCCCCCTTGTCGTTTTGTCCGTGCTTGCCGTCGTGGGCGGCTTTGTCGAGCTCCCGCCATATTTGGGGAACGCCCCAAATTTCAGCTCCCTCATGCAGTTGACGCTGCCCGTCTCTCGGTTCGAGCCGGGACAGGGCGTGGAGGGCTTGTCCATGCTCATCTCGGCGATCGCCTCCCTGCTCGGCATCTATGCCGCCTATATCGCTTTCCATCGCCGGCCGGCCTTCATTCAAACAATGATTCGAGCCCCGGCGACTCTCGCATTGGCGAAATTCTGGGCGAGAGGCTGGGGATTTGACTGGCTCTATGATCACGCTCTGGTGCAACCATATCTCTGGGCGGCGCGCTTCAGTCGGACGGACCTTATCGATGCAATCTATACCACACTCGCTTTGCTGAGCGCCGAGGCCCATCGCTTGCTCAGTCAGATGCAGACGGGCCGAGTCCGCTGGTACGCCGCCGGAGTCGCAGGCGGCGCCGTTCTCGCCATAGCGGTTGCGGTGTTCGCATGACGCTCGTCTGGCTGATCCTTGTTCCAATGCTCGGCAGCGTGCTCGCTTGGCTTGCCGCGTGGTGGCCGGGCGGAGCCGCACCGCGCTGGATCGCGCTGATCATACTTGCGATCGATCTCATCCTCGCCCTCGCGGCGGCGGCCGGAAGCGACGCCGCCCTCCCCGATAATGAGGCTTGGCTTGCTCAGATCAATTGGCCTTGGATTCCGCAATTGGGAGCGAGACTCCATCTTGGCATGGACGGCTTGAGCCTGTTGCTGATCCTTCTCACGATCTCGCTCGGCCTAGTCGCCGTGCTGGCTTCTTGGAGCGAGATCACGGAACGGCTCGGCTTCTTCCATTTTAATCTCCTGCTCACGCTCGCTGGCGTCGTCGGCGTCTTTCTGGCCTTCGATCTGCTTCTCTTCTTCTTTTTCTGGGAGCTGATGCTAGTTCCTATGTATTTCGTCATCGCGATCTGGGGGCATGAGCAACGCGTTTATGCAGCCACCAAATTCTTTCTGTTCACTCAAGGAAGCGGCCTCCTCATGCTGGCCGCTATCCTGGCGCTGTTCTTCATCGAGCTGCAGCAGCACGGGGCGGCGACATTCGACTACTTCGCGCTCTCACAGGCGCAGATCGATCCTGCGACGCAAATGTGGATCATGCTCGGCTTTTTCGTCGCCTTCGCGGTCAAGCTGCCAATTGTGCCGTTGCATACATGGCTGCCCGATGCTCACAGCGAAGCGCCGACGGCCGGCAGCGTCATCCTCGCGAGCCTGCTTTTGAAGACAGGCGCCTATGGCTTGTTGCGCTTCGCGGTGCCGCTCTTCCCAGCCGCGGCGACGGCGTTCGCGCCCGTGGCGATGACCCTCGGCGTGATTGGAATTCTTTACGGCGCGCTGCTCAGCTTCGCCCAATACGACATCAAGCGACTCATCGCATACACCAGCGTCAGCCATATGGGTTTCGTTCTGCTCGGGATATACGCCTGGAACACGCTGACCCTGCGCGGCGCCCTCATGCAAATGCTCGCGCATGGCTTCAGCACGGGCGGGCTTTTCATCTTGGCCGGCGCACTTCAGGAAAGGCTCCACACGCGCGACATGTCGCGCATGGGAGGTTTATGGTCGAGCATGCCGCGTCTCTCAGGACTTGGAATGGTTTTCGCAATCGCGTCGCTTGGGCTGCCAGGACTCGGAAATTTTGTCGGCGAGTTCCTGGTGCTCGTAGGCGTCTTCCAGGCTTTTCCGATGCTCGGCGTCGCCGGGGCGCTGGCCCTCGTCGCATCCGCCATCTATGCTCTCGCCTTCGTTCAGCGCGTCTTTCATGGACCGCGGCAAGAATCCACGACGCTCGTCGACCTCGACGCGCGTCACCTCGGCGTGTTGGCGGTGATGAGCGCGATACTGATCTGGTTCGGCCTGTTCCCCCAACCGGTTTTCGAGGCGGCAAACCGAGCGCTCGGCGAGTTACAGCGCACCGTCTTCGAACGCCAGATCGCGGGAAAATGATCGATGCGCGGCGCCGATTTCATCGCCATCATGCCCTTCCTCGTACTCGGCGCCTCTCTAATCGCAGTCCTACTGGCGATTGCGTTTCGTCGCCGTCACGGAATAACCGCCACGCTAACGCTGCTTGGGCTTGGGCTTTCGCTGGTTTCCTTGTGGCCCGCCGCGTCTGTTTCTCCCGTTCAAGTGACGCCCCTTCTGCTCATCGACGGCTATGCGATTTTTTACCTCGGTCTCATTCTCGCCGCCAGTTTCGTCATTCTCTTGTTGTCGCATGGATATCTGGCGGTCCGCCACGATTCTCCCGAAGAGTACTATCTGTTCGAGGGCCTCGCGACAGTGGGAGCCGGCGCTCTCGTCGCCAGCAACCACTTTGCTTCTTTCTTTCTCGGTCTCGAGATTCTCACCATTTCCTTGCTCGGGTTGATTGCTTATCCCCGCACAGAAGAAAGACCCGTCGAGGCCGGAGTCAAATACTTGATCCTCGCGGGGCTCTCTTCCTCATTCCTGCTTTTCGGCATGGCGCTTGTGTATGCTCGGCTGGGCACGCTCGAGTTCGCGCGCATAGGCTCCTTCCTAAATGCGTCCCAGGACGCCCCGTTCGACCTTTATTGGCTGACGAGCCTGGCGCTCATCATAACGGGGATTGGATTTAAGCTGTCGATCGTGCCCTTTCACATGTGGGCGCCGGATATCTACGAGGGGGCGCCGGCACCCGTGGCGGCGATTGTCGCGGCAATCTCGAAAGGCGCCGTGTTGGCTCTTTTCTTGCGCCTTTTTTTAACGACCGGCGCGCGCACCTCCAACTCGGTGGTCATATTGATCAACGTTTTAGTCATTGCATCGATAATGGTTGGCAACCTGCTTGCTCTTCAGCAAAACAACGTCAAGCGGATCCTCGCCTATTCGTCGGTCGCGCATCTCGGTTACTTATTAATCGCGTTTCTTGTCGGCGGCGATCTCGCAATCGAAGCTGTAAGTTACTATCTTGTCGCCTATTTCGTTGCTACTGTGGGCGCCTTCGGCGTTATCACGGTTCTTTCGACATCGGACAACGAGATGGAGATCGAGTTACTCGAGGACTATCGAGGCTTGATTTGGCGAAGACCCTTGATCGGCGGAGTTTTCGCCCTCACGCTGCTCTCCCTCGCCGGAGTTCCTCCCACAATGGGGTTTTTCGCAAAATTCTATGTTCTCAAGGCTGGCGTCAGCGCCGAGATGTGGCCTGCAGTCGCGGCTCTCGTCGTCGGCAGCATCATCGCCTTATTCTATTATCTTCGGGTGATAGTAGCTTTGTGCGCGACACCTGGCGTTTGGCGGCACGATGCAAAGACGCCCTTCACAAGTGTCGTCGTGCTCGCTACGCTCACCTTGGCGTTGGTCGGACTCGGCGTCTTTCCAACGTCGTTAATTGACATGATCCAAGTCGTCGCACAAATGTCGATCAAATAGCGCTTTCGATTGTAGAGCCAATGGAACCCGAGGCGCGGGCTGCTTTTCATTACCAGGCGCGGCGTAGGTCAGCGAGAACGATAGGGAGACCTGAGTCGCTTCATTGTCTTTCTGCCTCCGTTCGCGGAGCAGGAAGCAACTGCCATTTGAGCTCCTGTTTCGAGTCAAAATTGCAAGGCCTGTGAGCGATTACCTCTGCTTCACCGGGATACGCCTCGAGGCAACGTCCGGTATATTGGCTCGAGCTGGGCTCGACCAGCGAATTGATCGCCACAGGAGATTGGTATTTTACGTAACCGTTTAGTAGAGTCTCCAACTCGGATCGACGAACGTAAGCGGATAAATCATCCGGCCTCGCATACTTGTTCAATCGTGTTTCCAACGAACTCACTCGTTCATTCAGAGAGCGGACCATTTTCGTGAGACATTCAATCCTGGAATTGGCCGATCCTCTACGCAGATCGCAAGCGACTGCTTCTTGCGCAAGTGCTCCGGTCGAGGTCGACAGAAACATACCGACAACTAGAGCGGAGGTCATGTTGCGTGACATTGGGGGTCTCGTACATCATGGGGCGCGGTCTTGCCGCAATGCGGATCGCTCGCATCGAAAAATGCTGTCGTCGGGAGGTTTTGGGTTACTCCCACATTTTGTCGGAGTGAATTTTTCTATCGGACGGGCACACGATTTCGAAAGCTAGCTGCTCCGCCGGTAATCTGGGTTCCGCTTCCCAATCAGCAAGCGTAACAGGCATTCCTTCGGCTTCTTGTGATTCCGCTGGGAGATGTGGTCCGCGCTGCTCCGGGCATCATACGACGCCGCTGCGGAGGGGGCATCCGCCCGCGTCGGAGCCATGCCCTTACTGTATCGCGGGGGTGGCGCCCGATAAGACAAGGTCGGCCTCTTAGCTATCTCCCAAACTACGGCGTTCGCCCTTGATCGAAATGTCCGAGCTGGGAACTCTCGGGGCAAAGAGGCCGCTGCGAGAGGTTTCGTGTGAATCAATTGGAAAACCAATTGCCGCAGCCGACCGAGGGCGCCCAAGAGGAATGGTCGACGAGCCGTTTCTGACGCTTGCGCCGCAAATCGCAGGGAGAGGAATAGAGGCGCAGCGTCTGGGCCTCTTTGGCCATGGGAGGCTTCTTTCAGAAGCCGCGCCGTGGTTTTCGTTCCAGAGCGTCAAAAAGACGTCGGACCACCTGCTCCTGCGTTCCGCCTTTGCGAAAAATAGGCATGGCGCCGCGCTCCGGACAATGGCGACGCGGGGCGGATGAATCCCTTGGCTAACAGAGCGCCGCCGAGCGCGCAGAAATAGAGATAACCCCGACGATCTCCAAAGCGCTCGATGACGTCGTCGAGCCACGCCGGATCGGACCGGCGCAGGAGACTGACGAGTCCGCGCGCCGCGCCGACGTCGCCTGGCGGGAAAATATCGAGTCGCCCGAAGCCGCGCAAAAGGACGAGGTTGGCGCTCCAGGGGCCGACGCCCGGCAGCTCGCGGAGCATGTGCAGCGCGTCCCCCGTCGGCGCCCGTGCAATATGCTCCTCGACCAAATCGCCCGCCTCGATAGCTCGCGCGACGTGGCGAAGCGCGTCCGCTTTTCGAAGGCTCAGCCCACATGCCTTCAAGTCGTCAAGGCGAGCCTCGGCGATGGATCGGGCCGTCGGAGACGTATGGAAGGAGCGGCCCGCCTCGTCGATACGGCGGCCAAAGCGCCCGGCCAGCCGTGTTACGTTAGCTAAGCCGGCTTCGAGACTGACCTGTTGAAATGGCACCACATTCAAGAAGGTTTCGAAAAGACAGGCAAAACGAGGAGGGCGCATCCCCCGTAGCGCAACTGCTATCGAGCCGAGGGCTGGCTCTGCCTCGAGCAGTCGCTGAAGTGGCCCCGGATCCACATCCAGGCCCAGCATTCGTCGTAAAAGACTCTCAATCTGCAGCCCTGCTGCAGAAGATCCGCCGAGCATCGAATAGCGCACATCTGGCCGGTCGATGGTTCCCCGGTTTTCAACTGCGGTTATCGCGAAACGGTCTTCTATGCGAAAGACACGTAGGTAACGCCTGCCTTCCCACTGGTCGATGCTGTTTGTAGGTCGACGCTGCAGAACCCGCACAGTTGCTTCGAGATGGAATGGTGCTCGCGTAGGAAGGCGCCGCTCGCCTGAGCTCCGTCCTAACGGGGGTTGTGTGCGCTTTTGATCATCAAACATCGGATCACCCTCCGCGCCGATCGTGACTGTCCTGGCACAGGCGGGAGCGTAGCAGAGCGGCGCAAAAGCCCTATTTCAGCGCCCCGTGGGTGGCGTGTTGCCGCGGGAAAGACGCACAACCGAACCCAACTAAGCAGGCTATTTAGGCCCCTGCATCGTCGCCGGCGCCCGCTTTGCCGCCAGAGGCGCGCGGACCAGCATAATTTTTATCCGCCCCCTTTCTCGCTGGTCGGGACGGGGCGCTTGGATCGTACTGCCGACGCTGGAAGCCTGGCGAAGCGTTCGATCCACGCCGCAAACATGGGCGTCACCTTGCGCCTTCTTCGCGAATGCGATTGAAGACCCGAATAACTTCGCGAGGTCCCGCTCTATTAGTGCACGGCTTGGGATGACGACCCGGCACCATCAGTGAGGCGAGGAGGATTATAGCGGCCACATATCGACGCGGCGATCGTGAATTGCAAGGGCTTCTCTATGAGGCGGCGACAGTGATCCTGACCCGCAATTTAGCCGCCAGCACGCGGACATGGGGGCTCGCGCTCAAACAGAGGATTGGCGTCTAGCGAGCTGCGGTCGCAGTCGCGCGCAAGCTGGTGGTTATTATGCATGCGATAGTCAGGAAGGGAACCTTCTTCGATCGAATGGCGGGAATCGCCGCATGACAATTTAGGGATAGCGTTCGTTCCGAGTGCGCAAGAACGTCCCCTGCCGGGACATGGGTCGATCCATTCCGTTTAATGGGATGCGCCGCTGCTTCCAGCGGAGTGCGTCATCCACATTTGAAGGCTCTTCTCGCGAAGCCCCATCGTGCGTCGACTGATGTCGACCACGAAAACGACCCTGCACTTGGCATACGCGTCCGACGCCTTGCAAAATCGCTTGACACGAAAATCGCGATTAGACGACTCCATCACCCCAAGATCACCGAACCGAAAGGCAAACGCCATGGTCTCGGGTGTCCGAAGTCATACCCACTGCCACTCAGACGCCCCGCCAAGGCTTGAATTTCCACAGAGGGAACCTATGTAAAAACAAGGGTGTAGGATCGCCTTTTGGAAGATGCCAGATGGAACTAAGGAAGGCCAACCTTACACCCGAATTGGCCGGGAATATTCGAACGCAGCTCGGAAGGGCACTGCGCAGTGTATATAAAGCGGCTCTCGCTCGCGAGCCGCTATCTAGTGCCCTGGCGACACTGCTCCTACAGGTAGCGTTGGTAGAGCTTCTGCGAGGAAAACGTGAACAAGAACTCGCCGCCAGCGACGAACCGAGCGCCTGCCCCGTGCCCAGGGAGCGGAGCATCTGTGAGTCATCAAGTCCCGGCCATGGACCTCGCTGACCAGCTGGCCTATTTCGCTCCACTTCTGTCTGGCGGTAGCAAAAGGCCGAGCTAAGTCCAAGCGAGAACAAGCTTAACCGTTTCAACGAGTCCCGTGCCACGGATTTTCGACAGGGGAAGGACGGGGGAAGGAAGCCAGACTGATCGCCTTGTCATGCTCGGCGCCGCTGAAAGCTATGCGCGCTGGATCTTGCGGCTATTGGAAAAGAAATTCGTCGAGCTTGAGATCGTAGAGGCGGCGGGCGACAGCCCGATCGGTCGTGGCGAAATCCCACCGGGCATCGTCCTACGTGAAGCCGCTTGAAGGGATAAATCGAGTTTCGGCGCCCGCCTACATTTTAGCGAAGGCCGCTGAAAATGATCCGAGGCGGCGGCCACCCGAGACGAGCCATGGCTTCGACGCCGTGATGAGAATGGGTCCTGCTGCTTCGGAGTCTTGCCATCGACGCGAATGACTGCTTCATGGTCGGGGTACTTTGGGTATCCAATCCGAATACAAGTTTGCGGCCCGACGCCTCGCGCCCAATGCCGGGCTCCTCTCGGTTCGTATTGGATGCCGCATTGTCTCGCCGAAAATATTCCTGAATGCTGAACCGTTGCCTCACGTAATTTGCTCCCGAACAGCGGAGGAGCGCGGGGACGACGATGAGGCGATTGAGCATGGCAACGCGTAAGGAACTGACTTCGGCTTTGGCGCAACGCTACAGGGTGGCGAACCGGGTGGAGAGAAGCCGGATTCTCGACGAGTTCGTTGGCTTGAGCGGTTTCCATAGGAAGCATGCGATGCGGTTGCTGCGCGAAAATGGTCAGGCGTCGGCCCGGCGCGCGCGTCGGCGGATTTACGACGAGGCTGAGCGAAATGCGTTGATGCTGCTTTGGGAAGCCGCGGATCGGGTGTGCGGCAAGCGCCTGAAGGCCCTCCTGCCGATCTTGCTCGACGCGATGGAGCGGCACGGTCATATTGAGCTGGCGCCCGAAATTCGCGCCAAATTGCTATCGATGAGCGCGGCGACGATCGATCGACCGAACACTGCGACCAATCCGGGAGCAAATCGGTCGCCCGCGGCGTCGGCCTGCGGCAAGCGCCTTACGACGCAGCATCCCCGTGCGCACATCAGCGGAGTGGGACGATCCGGCACCCGGTTTCGTCGAGGCCGACCTTGTCGCTCACAGCGGTCCTTCAGCGCGTGGCAGTTTCATCCAGACGCTCGTCCTCACCGACATCGCGACCGGGTGGACGGAATGCGCGCCGCTTCTCGTGCGAGAACAGAATCTGTTGAGCGCTGTGCTCACGGAACTACGGAAGCAACTCCCCTTCACACTTTTGGGCTTGGACACGGATAACGACACCGTGTTTATGAATGAGACTTTGAAGACGTATTGCGAGCAAGCTGCAATCGTCTTCACGCGCTGTCGCCCTTATCGCAAAAACGACCAGGCCTTTGTCGAGCAGAAGAACGGCACTGTGGTCCGCCGAATGGTTGGTTACCGCCGCTTCGAAGGGCTCGAAGCGGCTGGCCTTCTCGCTCAGCTCTATCGTTCGGCACGTTTGTTTGTGATTTTTTTCCAGCCGTCGTTCAAACTGATCGGAAAAGAGCGTGACGGCGCGCGCGTCCGCAAGAACTACAGCGCCCCGGCAACGCCGCATCAGCGGCTGATCGCTGACGCGCGGGCGCCGGATGCAATGCGCGCCCGCGTCAATGAAATCTATGCCAGCTTAGACCCGGTTGCCTTATTGCGCGATATCCGAGCCATACAGGAGCGCTTGGCCAGGCTTACCGACGCGGCGCCAGCCAGCGATCCATCTGCGGCGCCGCCGATCGACCAGTTTCTGGCCAGCTTGCGAACAGCCTGGAAAGAGGGCACGGGCCGCCCGACTGATAGACCGATCATCAAGAAGAAGAGAGAGCGGCGACGCCCCGATCCGCTTCTCGAAGCGACGCCGCACCTCCGACAATGGTTCGAGGCCGAGCCGTGGCGGACAAGCAGTGAACTTCTATCCAAGCTCCAGGCGGAATGCCCAGGAACCTATCCGGCCAACGTGCTCCGGACTCTTCAACGGCGTCTTAAATCCTGGCGTAGCGAGGAGGCGGCTGCGCTCTTGTTTGGCTCGATAGAATGCACGCGAGAGCCGGACTCGGTTGTCCGGTCACCAGGAGGCGCCCGTTACATGGCTGAGGAGGCCGGTCGTTGCGCAACCCCGGCCAGCTCCACGACCGGCCTCCTCAGTCCCCTAGACTCGGGAGCAAAATAGATGAGGCAACGGCAGCTGGATTCAGGAGCATCGTTACGTGAGGCAATACGTCTTCTCACGCAGATTATCGCGCCATAAATGGTTGCGTTATAAGGGCAAATCTCCCCTCACGGCGCGCCCTAGGAGGTTCGGGTGAAGTATCCGAAGGTAGTCAAAAAGACCAAGGGCGCCGCCCCCCAACAACAATACGCCGCCCTCCCGTGGCGTCGTAAGGGGAAAGCGTTAGAAATAATGCTCATCACTTCGCGAGAGACGCGCCGGTGGGTCATTCCCAAAGGCTGGCCCATGAAAGGGCGCAAATCTCATGCAACCGCAGCTCTCGAAGCCATCCAAGAGGCGGGGCTTCTCGGCAAAATAGACAAAACGACGATTGGCGCCTTTCATTATCAAAAGAAATTGGGGAACGGCGCGACGGTATTATGCCGCGTGGACGTTTTTCCATTGCGTGTTGTGCGGCAGCGGAAGAATTGGCCCGAGAAGCGACAGCGCGCTACAAAATGGTTCTCGGCCAGTAAAGCCGCCCGAATGGTGGACGAACCGGAACTCACCAAAATGATAAGGGGTTTTGAAAAGCTCGCGACGAAAAGCTTCAAGAAGGCCACCGCTACATGAGCGATGTGCGATTTTGACGGTCAATTAGACGTTGTTTGCTTTGGCGTAGGAAAGCGCGGCAGCGAGCAGGTCTGAGGGCTCATCGAGATTTGCTCGTAGCGGCAGGTAGAGAGACCCACTCGTGCATTTTTGGTTTGCCGTAGCGCGCGAAATGCCTCGCGCGTCCTCACCCAATAACGGTCTTGGCGAGGTCGGCGGGAATTTTGAGTGCGACTTCGCGTCCGAAGACGCAGGCGGTCATTTTGCGCCCAACGAAAATCGCCGGACCTCCGAACATCATGCCGCGAAGAGCTTTCGGTTCGATTGCGGCGCGTATGTTCATAAAGTGCGTCGAACAGCGACTGACAAGGTGCACACAAGGTGCATGAACGATGCCGTCGGCCGATGAGAGATTTTGTTGGCTTTGTCGCGCTGAAAAACAAAATTAGAGCTCCGCGCCAAGCTGAGGATGCGGATGGGTGCTGAATCGTCTCAGCGGACGAAATCGAGGCAATGGGGCATCTCCGTCCCATCGACCGCAACGGCGCCTTTGAGCCAATCAAATCGCCTCACTCGCGTCGTGTCGCCTACTCGACTTATTGATCCGGTACGGTGAAATCTTTAGGCGGCGTAACGCACCCGAGGGTTATGAAAATAGGCTTTGACGCGATGGGGCGAAGCTTCGACCGTATTCATGTGACCCTCGGCTGTTTTCTGAGTTTGAGCTTGGTCCGCACCGCGACCTTGGCGACGATGGCGTGTTTGAGGTCGGCGTTGAGTCGTTCGTCGAGATTCAGCTCAGGCGCGTAGCTCGAGAGATAGAACACTTCGATCGCGTCAGTGCGCTCTGCGAGTCACGCCTTGACGATCTTCCAATGATGGACGCGCAGATTGTCGAGGATGACAAAATTTTTTCGCGCCCGCGTTCTTAATCAAGGCCTCAAAAACTTCGATCAACCTCTCGGCGTTGAATGTATCATCGATGATCATCCACCTCGCCTTGCCCTGGTTCGTCGCCCTGGCGATCATTGACAGTTTCTGACGAGTTCCGGGGGTAAAGGCGATCGGCGTTTCGCCCTTGGGCGGATAACTGCGACCGCGAACGTCGGTGTTCACGAGGCCGGTCTCGTCACCCCAATGCATCTCGCCGCCTTCGGCTTTGGCTCGTTGTTCGAACGTCGGATATTCTTCGTCGAGCCACCGCTTGATCGCCTCCGGACGCTGCTCGTAGGCCCGCTTGATCGGCTTTTGCGGCGTGAAGCCCCAACGTTTGAGATAATTGCCGACCGCGCGCACGCATAGCTTCAGACTGAACTCGCGCTCGATCAGCTCCGTCACCGCTGCGCGCGTCCACATACGCGCAGCTCGGCCTCCTCCTCAGGCTTGGGTTTGCGGCCTTCGCCTTGCTTCCTGCCGCGGGTTTTCCGCCTCAGTGCAGCGGCGACGCCTGCCTCGAACCGATCGATCGCCAAACGAACCGCCGGATGGGATAGCCCCGTCAACTCGACAATCCCCATCACTCTCTCGCACTTCCGGAAGAATCGGATCACTTGTTTGCGAGGCTCTAACAGAGCCTCAGAGGTTTGCTTGCGCGCGTCTTCCTTTTCCATTCCCGAGAAATAGCATCACATCCGAACAGTACAAGATATTTTCGTGCCGGATTTATAGGCTAGCGCCTGGAGCCAACGAGGACTTGCGAGTGCCTGTGGCGTTCATCAAGAAAAGCAAGAAGCGATCTAATTGCGAACATCATTGCTTTGCGATGAATGTTCGGCGATGGCGTTGAGTAGCGCGATTTACATGCCAGCCATGGTGGCCGTGCGACACAATCCAGACCTCAAGGCGAAAGATGGTCAGCTCCTTCGTGCCGGAAAGCCTGGGAAACTGGCCCTCACAGTTGTCGTGCGTAAGCTCATTGTAATGGCAAATGCTCTGTTGCGAGACAACCGCAAATGGTCACCAATCATGGCTTGACCAAAACGGATACTCATCTTCGCTCCTTAAGCGCGACGATGAACCAGAAAGCCTCCCTTCCTCAAATCGAACCCTGTCTTAAAGGTGCTGAACCGGAACAGTCGTCGCCATCCGCGCTGCCCTGGAAGCCGCGTCGAGTTCGATAAGAGAGACGATGCCGCGCACGAGAGGCTTACAAAGAAAGGGGCCGCGGACGAGCCGGGCTGAAGGAGCGCCATATGAAGCATTGGGACTTCCGCTCTCGAATGAGACGTCATCGGCCAGAATGGCGAGGTGTCCATTCCCAGCCGAATATCGACGACGCAGATTTAGTTTTAGTCGCGGTGATCGGTGCCTGCTTCCTGATCGCCCTGCTGCTGGGCGCGCTATGCTATGAAGATGGGTCTTCATCACTTTTCGGAGAGCTGATTGCCAAGGTTTAGCCCTCGGGGTAGAGCAGGACAAGCGAAAGAAAATCAAGCTGTCCGGTAGTCCCGGAATTAAAGTCGACGAGATCGGCGAGCGATCGTGCCCAATCTGCGGCGGGCTTTCGAGGTCACGGCCGCGTAGCCGCCAAAGGCGTCGATTAGCTTGGCTTCGGCGGCGTAAAGTTCCCGCTGCCGTGCTGACGCCTCGCAGAACCGATCCTCGGCGGCTTCGCGTATCCGTCAAAACGCGGCTGTGAAAACGCCCCTCGTCGGCGTCGGTGACAGTCTACCAGACTACGCCAGGCCGATGGGTGGCCACACACACGGCCCACCGCCTCCGAGGGTGAGCGATGTCACAGCCCAAATTGAAAGGAATGGCTGCCGCGCTACCTCTCATCCGCATGGGGGATCCGCACAGCGTCAATAGCCCGCGGTAGCCGCTTTGGCGCATGAGTTGTGCGCCGGCTCATATGCGAGATTATGTGAGAGACTTGGAGAAGGGGACGCATCCATGTCGGTTCTGGCCGAAAAGACCTGCACGCCTTGCCGAGGCGGCCTTCCGCCTCTGGAGCGCAATGAGGCCGAGGCTCTTCGAAGGAATGTCAAGGACTGGCAATTGCTGGACGATGCGCACCGTATCGAGCGCAGGTTTGACTTCAAGGATTTTCGGGAGGCTTTGTGCTTCGTCGCCGGAGTCGGCGAGCTCGCGGAAGCTGAGCGTCATCACCCTGACGTCTCATTTGGGTGGGGCTATGGGGTTGTCTCGCTGCAAACCAAGAAGATCAAGGGATTGCATGAGAACGACTTCATCATGGCGGCAAAGATCGACCAACTGTTCGACCGAATGTATCCCCCCTGAGCTGCTAAGCGGCAGATATAGGAGTGCAACCGGGATCCCCTTGCAATATCGGACTAACTAATTTTGCGTCCGCAGGGTCCGTCATCTCGCAGGGCCGTCTACGTCCGCTCTATCGGAGGATGTATCGTGAACAAGCGTTTCGCTCTGGCTGTGGTGGCTTCGTTCCCTTTTCTTGGGTCTTCCTTTTGCGACTGGGCAGCGCCGTTCACCCATGCTGAAGATCACCATGGATTCTCTGTTGAGGATAGAGCAGCATTTACAGACGCGCGGATCGCGGCATTAAAAGCGCGGTTAAAGTTGACCTCTGTGCAGGAAAATAGATTGACCGGCGTTCGACACGGCGCTCCCACGACACCGCAAAAGAGCGTTTTGAGCGAATGGCTGACGTGGACGACGCCGAAGCAGCTGGTTTCCTCACCGGCCGGATTATTTACGTAGATGAAGGAGCGCCATCTTTTGGAGACGCCGATGGATCGCATTCTCATTAGAGAGCTCTCAGCGCGTTGCATCATCGGCCTCCGCCCGGATGAGAGGGAGGCGAAGCAGGATGTCGTTGTCAGCTTGGCCCTCTCGACGGATTTGAGCCATGCCGGCAAGAGCGACGTATTAGACGATAGCGTCGACTACCGAGCGATCAAAAAACGGGTGCTCGCGCTGATGGAGGGCTCCCACTTCCATCTGCTCGAAGCTCTCGCCGAAGCCATCGCCGCCGCTTGCCTCGAGACTGCGGGAGTGTCCGAGGTGCGCGTGACCTTGGACAAGCCCGGAGCGTTGCGCTTTGCTCGCTCGGTCGCCGCTGAAATCGTCCGTCGAAGGCCAGGGCAATGACGCGGGCCTACATCGGGGTCGGTTCGAACATTTCGCCCGGAGCAAACATCAAGACGGCGATACGGCTGTTAGCACGCCAAGTCCGGCTGGTTCGCTTCTCCACATTCTATCGCACGCCGGCTGAGGGCCGCCCTGAGCAGCCCGATTATATCAACGGCGTGGTCGTAATCGAGACCGGCCTTACGCCAGAATCACTCAAGCATAAGGTGCTTCGCCCGATCGAGCACCGCTTAGGGCGTCGCCGAACTGACGACACGTTTGCGCCCCGCCCCATTGATCTCGACCTTCTGCTGTATGGTTCTCAGCAGGTGCAGACGACGGATCTTCGCCTTCCGGCCGAAGACATCGAGAAGCGGGCCTTTGTTGCAATCCCCCTGTCCGAAGTGGCGCCAGATCTGATGCTCCCGGGAACCGGCATAAGCATTCGTGATATCGCTGCGAAATTTACCAATTTTCATATGACCCGGCTCACGTTGTCAAACGAACTTCGAGGTTACTGTGCAAAGTCGGGAGGGACCGACGAATGCAGATAAGGCGGAACAATCCATTAACGAGTTTCGAACGCATAAGGCCGCTGGGCTCGGCACCCTAACCATCGAAATTTGATGGTCTGGCAACGGGGCGACGAGCTAGCGTATCACGCCAATTCGTTCGGCAGATGGGTTTTGGTTGTAGTTTCTTGAAAGATCGCCGCCGGCAGCCCTCGAAATACTGGCGCGGTTAAGCGTGCGTTTTCTCACCCCAGATGTGTCGCGCTATACGTGGTGACCGCTGATATCATTCGCCGCCACGCGACGCCATGCGTAGCGTCTTTATTGACCTCGAGGCTGCAGT
Source organism: Methylocystis sp. IM3 (assembly GCF_038070105.1). Taxonomy (NCBI): domain Bacteria; kingdom Pseudomonadati; phylum Pseudomonadota; class Alphaproteobacteria; order Hyphomicrobiales; family Methylocystaceae; genus Methylocystis; species Methylocystis sp. IM3. The sequence continues at coordinate 270,877 of NZ_JBBPBZ010000001.1, forward strand.
GCGGCTGCTGGCCGCAAAGACGCGCACGCCGGCCGAACGGCCAATGCTGTGGCTGAATCGCATCCCATCTGCCGGAGGGCCTGGGAGTTAGCCTCCCAGTCTTCGCCTGAGCAGATGGTTCCGCTCATCCTGACGAACGACCTCCACTGTGAATTCCGAAGCCGAGAGGACGGCCCATGAGTGCGAGGGCTTCCATTTAATGGCGTGCCGGGGATGGCTGCGGTGGCTGCGGTCATAAATCAGCGCGAGAGCGCCCGCGACGAATTGCTTGCTGGGCGCGGGAAGGAGACACTCAGATGCGTCTTGTCACCCTTTATGAGAGAGAAAAACCGCGAGCTCCGCTGCTACCCACCGAGCTTCAGCAACTCTATGGAGGCGACCTTTCCTTCTCTATGGCGTCGGTTGGCCGACCTTATGTGATCGGCAATTTCGTCGAAACGATCGACGGAGTTGTGTCCTTCGGCCTCCCAGGCCGCTCGGGGGGTGAGGAGATCAGCGGCGGCAAGCCTGAGGATTTATTCACCATGGGGCTCCTCAGAAGCATGGCGGACGCCGTCTTGTTTGGGTCCGGATCGCTACATGCCGCGCATGGACATTTGCGCACCCCCGCGTTTGTCTATCCGCAGGCAAAAGAGCTTTTCGCACAGCTTCGCGCAAGGCTCGGCAAGCCGCTCTTGCCGCTCAGCGTGATTCTGACCTCGAGTGGGAATATTAACCTCGACGAAGCGACCTTTCACACGCCAGGTTTGGCGGCAGTCGTCATTACAACTAACGAGGGAGCTTTGCGGCTTGCCCGTGCACATCGCGACAAGCTCGGTTCGGTCGCCGTGCGCTCGACAGGGGAATCAGGGACGACGACACCGGCGGCGGTTTTAGGGATCCTCGCTGACGAGTTCCGCGTTCGCCTTCTGCTGCACGAGGGAGGCCCCACGGTCTTCGGCATATTCCTGGCTGCGAACATGGTAGATGAATTGTTCCTGACGCTCGCGCCACAAATCGCAGGGAGGGGAGTGGAGGCGCAGCGTCTGGGCCTCGCCGAACAAGCGTTGTTCCTTCCGGAAACTGCGCCGTGGTTTACGCTCCAGAGCGTCAAACAGGCGTCGGACCACCTGCTCCTGCGCTACGCCTTCACGCAAAGTAGCTATGGGGCCGCGCTCCAGACGATGGCGAGCGGATAAGTCCCTTGGTCAGCAGAGTGCCGCCCAGCGCGCAGATATAGAGATAGCCGCGGCAATCGCCAAAGCGCTCGATGATGCCGTCGAGCGATGCTGGATGGGACAGGCGCAGGAGACTGACGAGGCCGTGCGCCACGCCGACATTGCCTGGCGGAAACACATCGAGTCGCCCGAAGCCGCGTGCGTTGTACGTCTATCTTGTTAGGCTCCACAACCCCGCCCCAGGATTCGCGCATGCTGCTCCTCCGACCTCGGCGTCGGGAGGAATGACCACGCCGATAGGCACACGGCGGTAGATCGAAAGGTCGGTATTATAACGCGCGCACATTGTGGCGGCAAAGCTGGTCCCGACATCTCCGACGTTCGGTCGTAGGCGGCGCGACACGCTCCGTCGCATGGGCTTCTTTTGCGGCGAGCGTTTCGATTCGGATCGGCAGGCGCGCAAAGGTCGCCCGCTGCCGTGGCGGGCGACCGGACTCTTTCTTGCGCGGGAAGCTGGCCAAATAACGCCCTTCGCGTTTAGGACGGGTCCCTAACGTCTGTCGATGCTGGGAATATGGTTGTTCAACCGGCCAACGACAAATACCACCGTTTCGCCCGCGATCTCCGCCTCGCCAGCCTGAAACTTCTTCTGCAAATCGACGCCTGTCACCACGAGCTTGTCATGTTCGGCTTTATGCGCGGCAGAGTAGAGTCGCCGAGCGCATTTACCAATCGAAAGATTTCGCGATGCATCGTGGGTGCTGAGTTCGTGCCAAATTGTTCTTTTGTCCAGGTCATGAGCGACATTAAGTTTCCTCCTCAGTCAGCGTGTGGTTTCGGGTTCGACCCATCGCCACGCCGAGGGAGAGAGGCGCCGATGCCGGCGAGCGGCTGCTTGATTCTTGCGCCTGGACTGAAATGGCTTATCTTTTCCGACACGCAACACTGCGTTCTGCTCGGGCGCGAGCATAAATGAGACTTGGCGATGACTATCACACTCAACCACACGATCGTTCCTGCTCACAATAAGCAAGACGCCGCGGAATGGTTTGCCGACGTTTTCGGCTTGTCTATCGAGAACAAAAGCGACCACTTCGCGCCCGTGCGGGTGAATGAAACGCTGACTCTGTTATTTTCTGACGCCCCGTCGTTTGACGCCCATCATTATGCGTTCCACATCAGCGACCGCGAATTCGACGCCATTTTCGGCCGCGTCAAGGAGAAAGGCGCGAGCTTCGGGAGCGCGCCCTGGAGCCGGACTGATAAAAAGCTCAATGACTGGAGCGGGGGCCGCGGCGTCTATTTCGAGAGCCCTGACGGCCATCTCATGGAATTGATGACAGTTCCCCAATAATGGGTTCAGGACAGGCTCGGGCTGATCACCGGACGGGGTGCCGATCTGCCCCAAGGACGTCTCGAGCGCGGCGCGATCCCGGTGGGGCCTCATAGACGCTTTGGAGAAAGTCGAGGAGAATCGCATCCGGGTCTTTGGCGCGCCGGACGACGTCATAGTGCAGGCTGAATTCCTTGAGCTCGTTGGGGAAAAAGCCGTCCCGCGACCTCACCGGCGCGCCCTCGAATCCCGGCGGCGCGGGATAGGCGTAGGAATAGAAGGCCGGGTAATCCACAGAGCCGCCGCCGGGCCAAAAGCCGGCGCTACTCACCTCGTGCGAGTATGCTTCACGCACGACGACGTCTGGCAGATTGGGAACCCCGCCCGGATGCGGCGGCGCGCGGCGACCGGAAAACCGCGTCGTCGCGATGTCGAAGCTGCCCCAGAAGAAATGCACGGGGCTGGCCTTGCCGATAAAGCCCGTGCCAAACAACTTGAACGCACGATCCGCCTGCAATCTCCAGAAGCTCATAAGCCGCGTGAACGCGATCCTCCCGGGATGGGATGGCGTCGGCGATCTCGTTGGGACGCTGATGCGAGGCGGCGAGGCCGCGGAGCGGCACATAGAGCGTGACATGCCACAAGTGGTTGAGCCAGGGAGTGAGCGATACTCCGATCGTTCCGACGATCTGAGTCCACAAGTGTGCACTTTCGCAGCCCTCCCGCCAGGCGGCGTTGGGGGAAATCCGCCCATGCGCCTTCGTCGGCCTCGCTCACATCGGCTGTCCCTCGCGTAGGGTTGGAATATGCCGTTCGTCACCTCGGCGCCGGCGGATAGCAGTTTGAATGCCGCCAAAACGCCCCGACACCCGATGTACGCGCAGGGCGTTTCTCAACCTTTGCAACCTGTCGGCCACTTAGCCCCGCTTTCCGGCGCGATAAATGACAGCCCAAATGGCGAGAAAGACCAGTGCGACTGTCGCCACCGCGACCAAAATAATCAGAACCATCGCCTCACACTCACATATATGGCCGATCGAAGCGTAGCCTATTCCGTTGCGCGAGCCTGAGCGCCGATCCGCGTTTCGAGACACCCCGACCGTGAACAATCGCGCGGGGCACTTTTTTGCATCTTATTTGCTCCAATGCGAACTCAGTCTTCGTCCGAGTCGTCTTCCGGCGCCGGCGCTACCGGAGGAGCTGGTGTAGCGGGAATATCGTAACCGGGATCACTAGGAGGAGGCGCCACCTCCGCGGGAGGGCCAGCCGGGGGCACGGACTGGGCATGGGCAAGCAGCGCGCCGGCAAACAGCGCCGCGCTGGCAAGGCTCGCACGGAGCATAGAACGTGACATCAAGGCCTCCCTCCTGCAGGGCCATCCGGCAATATGGTCCCACATGGCGCGGTCACATTCCCCGTCAATCGTGGGCCAAGAGAGCGCAAACGCCGCCGCGGATATACCCTCGGGCCCTTTTTTGATGGTTCTCGGAGACGTTCTCTAACCAGCAACGGGGCTAGTTGAGCTTGAGTGCGCTGGAAGATCCAGTCCGGCGACCAGCCGGTCGCCGTCGGGCATAGCCAGCACCATTCTTTTCCCGCCACGAAGATCTTGCTGGACGCCAATTTGAGGCTGCGAGATATCGTACCACCGGTGCGGTAGAGATCGCAGCAATGAGGACTCTGACGAAGCTCGTGTTGGCGATGATGGGGCGGTCACGCGCGAAGTCCGCCAGAGGCGCGAAGGCGCGCGGATGATCGCATTGTTGGCGTCGAGTGAGGAAGTCGCGGGCCCCTTGAGGCGCGCGAAATTCTACCGCGCGAGCTGCCGCCGCCGATGCTCTGCGACCTCCTTTGATTAACGGCCTTGTCAGCCACGCAAATGACAATGCCCGAGTTCGCGACCCTTGTCGCCGCCGCCGGCAATAACGATTTATGCCTTTCGCGTTCGCCGCGCCGCCGCTTTTGTATTCGACAGGAGGAGACATGATCCGCAAAGCGCAAGCTCCATGGCGGGGCTCCGGCCGAGACGGAACCGGCGAACTCACGAGCGCGTCGGGAACGCTGTCGCGCACACCCTATTCCTATCGGACTCGGTTCGAAGACCAGCAAGGGACGAATCCCGAGGAGCTGATCGCGGCCGCACACGCGGGTTGCTTCACAATGGCGCTTGCCTTTCAGCTGCAGGCCTCTGGCTATACTGCGGCTGAACTTTCAACCGAAGCGGCGGTGGCGATCGAGCCCGACGGATCAGGCTTTCGAATCACGCGCTCCGCCTTGACGTTGCGCGCCGCTGTGCCCGGCCTCGACGAGGCGTCCTTCCTCGAAATAGCCCGAAGCGCCGAGAAAAACTGTCCGGTCTCCAAGGCGTTGAACGTCGAAATCGCCCTGGACGCCAGGCTGGTTTGATCGCTTCCGCCCCCAAGGCGGCCTTTAACCTCGATCGCAGCGCAGAGATGGGGATGCAGGAAGCAACAGCCGAGCTCGACCCCTATTCGCAGATGCTCATCAAGGCTGTCGACGCCGTTTCGCCCGCCGTCGTCAGACTCGAAGCTGGTCACGGCGACAAACGGGCGAGCGCCGGTTCGGGCGTCATTGTCTCTTCAGACGGATTTTTGCTGACAAATAGCCATGTCGTCCGCGGCGCGCGTCGAGTCGAAGCGACGACGATCGAGGGGCGTGTGTTATCCGCCCGTCTGCTGGGAGACGACCCAGACACGGACCTGGCCCTGTTGCGGATCGACGAGAGCTTCTCCCTCCCTGCTGCGCGACTCGGCGACTCCCGCCGTCTCAAGCGCGGGCAATTGGCGCTCGCCATTGGAAATCCCTTAGGCCTCGAAGCGAGTGTAACGGTCGGGGTCATATCGGCTTTGGGCCGCAGCCTCCCCTCGCGAACAGGCAGACAAATAGAAGACGTCATCCAGACGGACGCCGCGTTGAATCCCGGCAATTCAGGCGGCCCTTTGATCACGACCGCAGGCGACGTGGTCGGCATTAACACGGCGATCATAAGGGCCGCGCAAGGAATCTGTTTCGCGGTCGCCTCCAGCACTGCGGAATTCGTGATGAGCGAGATCATCCGGCATGGGCGCGTGCGAAGGGGCTACATCGGCATCGGCACCGCGACCGTTTCCGTGCCCCGCCGCATCGCATTGAGACTCGACATCGAACAGGAAAAAGGGGCCTCGATCAGCGCCATCGAACCGAACGGCCCAGCTTGGGAATCAGGCCTGATGACGCGGGACATTATTCTGCGCGTCGACGACAAAATCGTTTCTGGCGCTGACGATCTCATGAGAAACCTCAGCGCGGATGTGATCGGACGCGTCGTTGCATTTGACGTCTTGCGCCGTTCTGAATTGAAGCGCTTTTGGGTCGGGCCCAAGGAGCGCCGCGCCGCATGAGTTTCTATTTACGAAACATGCGGCCGCCGCCCCAAGCGCAGAGCTTGGATTACGCGAGCTACGGGAGAAACGAGATTTGCCATAGATTTTGAATTTTCCACTCTCCCCGAGATCCTCCTGAGCCATGCTGACGTCTAGTTTTGCTTGTGCTCCTCTAAAAACTCGAGGAGAGCTCGCGATTGTTCGACATCGAGTTTCCTCGAGATTTGCGAAAACCCCACAGCCGCTCGATATTCGAAGGGACCGTTCAGATTTTGGCGTTAAGCTCAGACCCAAGGATGTCGCCGACATAACGAGCCACATGCAGTTGCGCCCACCGCACCATCTTCAGGAACGCGTGAGCGGCCTCGATAGCGTCTTCGAGCTGGTCGAGCTCGAAGCCAAGCTTCATGTCTTGCTCGACGGCTAGCCTTCCGTATTGGTCATCCGCAGCGGAGCGGCCGACAAGCCGTCGACGGCGCCTTGATAATTTCTGGAGGATTTGCACGGCTGCGGTTCCAGCGAGCCACGGAGCCGTAAACGCTCCCGAAGGCGTGCTCATTGATCTTGATGCCGTCGTTTACGTGGGAGACGCGGCCTTGCCTGGCTCGCTGGAAGCAATCGAAAGGCTTCGAGCTGCGGGGCTTCCTTACCGCTTCGTGACGAATACGACGAGACGTCCCCTCCGGCGCATCGTCGAGGATCTGCCGCGCCTGGGGCTCTCGGTCTCGCCTGAAGAAATCTACACGCCGGCGGCTTTGGCGCGATCCTTCCTGCTCCAAAGAGGCCTCGCGCCATTTCTTGTGACGCATCCCGATCTGCAGGAGGAGTTCGCGGATATTGCGGCGGGGAGCGGAGAAGCGGTGGTCATAGGCGATGCGGGTGAGTTCTTTACATACGACCTTTTGAACCGCGCGTATCGCAAGATCATCGGCGGGGCCGTCTTCCTGGCGCTGGCGAAAAACCGGTGCTTTCTCGACCGCGATGGCGAACTGAGCCTCGATGCGGGCCGGTTCGTGAAGGGGCTCGAATTTGCCTCTGGCCGTGAGGCTTTGGTGCTGGGCAAGCCTTCGCCGACGTTCTTCAGTCTTGCTGTATCCGGGCTCCATCGCCCCGCCGATCGGGTGGCGATGATCGGCGATGACGCTGAGGCCGATGTCGGCGGCGCGATGGCCGCAGGCTTGATGGGCGTTCTCGTCCGGACAGGAAAGTACCAGACAGGACGGGAGGCGCGGCTCCCCCAGCGGCCCACCTTTGTGGCGGAGAATCTCGAGGCCGCCGTCGTTTGGCTGTTGGAATCCCCTGAACGCGAAGCCCCACCAGAGACACGATGAATTCAGCAACGCCCGGCATCGCACTCACGGATCCGAATCGTCAACGACAGCTCAAGGAATCCGATCGCCCTGTTGCACACCGGAGCCTTGTAGACTTTCTGCGCCGTAATGAGCCGCATATTTGCGCATTTGAGGCCATGGCCTGTTATTGCCCGTGTGCCTGACCGCTCCCTGGATGGTCGCGGCGCCTGAGTTCCGGTTCGACAAGCTCGTATCTAATCAGAAATTTCAGGGCTCTGCTCCAGGACTCGTCCGTCTCGCCACGCAGATCGGTCTGCGAAACATGGACAAGCCCCCCCGTGCGCGCATCGCGGATTCGAAGTTCCAGATATTGCTCCATGACGCTAATCTTCCGGAAGAATCCCACGAAGGACATGTCGGCGCCCAGATCGCGAGCTGCGTCGGCGTCACAACCGTTGCATTTTCGAAGCCAATGGTCGGCGACCGTCGGGCTAGCAGACGCGTTGACATCGACAAGCTCGAACAGGCCAGACCGCGAAAGCAGGTCGCGGACCAGCGTGGTCATGCGTTGAAGGCGCGCCGTTTCGGCCGCGCTCTCTCCCGCGATTGGGCCGCCGGTGCTGAAGTCGTCTAATTCGAGATCAAACACGGCGAGCTTGATTGGGCGCGATGACTCGGTCGCCGCCGCTGGGGTCAGGGCAAGCAAAGCGACGATCGCGCACGCCCTGAGAAGGTTTTTAAGCGATCCCATCTGATTTCTCCCGTTCGACATAAAACGCGGAAGAAATATGGACAGGCCAGCGTCTATTGGCTTAGGCGAGGCTCCCGTTAGCAGCCGGGCAAATCTCCTTGGAGAGCGCAACATGCCAGACTTGTTCAGCCCGCATTCTCGGTGTCGACTAATCCTGAGCCAATGGCCAGCCAAACGAGATGTGCGTCGGTCCGCGCGCCGACCTTCGACTTGATCTGGTAATGATAATTCTGAACGGTCTTTGTGCTGAGATTGAGCAAGGCGGCAATCTCGTCCGTCGTCCTGCCCATGGCGATCAGTCTCAGGAGTTCCGTCTCGCGTGGACCGAGGTCCGCGATGACGGACCGGTTGTCGCCAAGGCGTTCGGCGGCGATTTGCCGCGCGACGTCGTTGCTGAGCGCGCGGCCGCCGTTCGCAACCGTCCTAACGGCCTTTATGAGATCGCTTGCGTCGCTGCTCTTGGTGACATAGCCCGCGGCGCCCGCCTCGAACGCCTTTAGCGCGAAGGCCGATCCGCTATGCATGGTGAACACGAGGATACGTGCGTTCTTGTCCCACTGGCGGATGTGGCGAAGCCCTTCGAGCCCGCCGGCGCCAGGCATGGAGAGATCCATGATGACGACATCGGGCGAGATGTCACGGTAAAGCTGATAGGCAGCGGCCGCATTGTCCGCTTCGCCGACGACACGGAAGCCGGGTTGGCGCTCCAAGAGCCTGCGGTAGCCTTCGCGCACGATCGGGTGGTCGTCGACAAGTATGATGGCCACGGCGCTCATGCCGTCGCGAGTCCCGGTGGCGCCGTTCCGCCCGGCGGGGAGAGCGGAATCCGCGCGGCGATGAGAAGACCATGGGCCGAACGGCCGATGGAAAGGCTGCCGCCCAAAGCGGCGATGCGCTCGCGCATCCCCAATATGCCGTGGCCGGCGGACGCCTTCACGCTCGCCGGATCGCCGCCGCCGTCGTCCTCGACCGTCATGGCGATCTGGCCATCGCTCGACCGCCCGCTTTCGATGCTCAGGCGGATGTCGCTTGGGCGGCCATGACGCATGGCGTTGGTGAGGCATTCCTGCGCAATGCGGTAGACGCTGATTGAGACCGCGCGTGGCAGGGCTTTGAGATTGCCTGCGAGATCGAGATGCACTTTTGCCCGCGATTGAGGCCGCGCGTTCCATCCTGCGACGAGTTGAACCAGGCACGCCTCGAGCCCCAGTTCCTCCAGGTCCTGGGATCGAAGGCGCGCCAGCGCTTCGCGCAGAGTCGTCATCATCCGTTTTGCGACTCCGGAAATCGAACGCGCATCCTCGGCGAGATCGGGCCGATCCAAAGCGCCGGCCTCTATGGAGGCCGCGAACGCGAGTGTCGCGGTCAGGCACTGGCCAAATTCGTCGTGAAGGTCACGCGCGAGAGCGCGCCGCTCCTCCTCCTGAACCTCGAACAGGCGCTTGGTGAGGGCCGTACGCTCGGCGGCCGTCTGCGCAAGGCGCTCGGCGAGATCGTTGGCCGCCTCGGCGATGAGCCCGAACTCGGCCGCCTGATAGGCGATGGGACGTCGGTAATTGCCATCTTGCAGACGCCGCAATCCCTCGATGATCGTCTGCGTCGGCGCCAGCGCCCTGGCGATGGCCATGGCGGCCAAGAGGCAGATCGCAGCCGCCATGGAGGCCGCGACGCCGAGGACGACGGAGATCTGGCCCCAGGCCTGACGGACTGCCGCATCGGCGTTGGCGATGGCGACGACGATGCCGGTCTCCGGCGCTCGGACGGTGAGTTGCCGGGCCACCGGCCTCTCGGGGCCGAAAACCTCCCTGTAGGCGCGCGCGAACCATTCCGGCGCCGACGCGCCGACGCCTTCGAGACGGCTGCACAGTTGGCGCGGCTCGTCTCCCGCCGGGGCGAATGCGAGACACACGCCGGGGGAGACGAGCTTCAGCGTTGAGAGCGACTCCCAGTTCGGAACGGGCAGCACCTTGTCGCGCCGCATGCTGCCGCGCCACAGAATCTCCCGCCAGAACAGGTTCTCGAGCTCGAAGGCGACACGGTCCGCCGTGGCGACGGTCTCGGCTTCGACGTTCTTGTGGGCGTCGATCATGACGTACGCCGAGGTCGCTATGAGCGTTATGGCGGCGATTACGATGAGCTGAGCGATCAATTGAACAATGAGGCGCATGAACGGCGCTCCGCAGCTTGGCGCGAAGTCTGAAGTCTAGCCGTCGGCGCGTGCGCCGCCAATGCATAAGCCGGCGCATCCGCGAAAATCGGGCAAATTGCCCAACGCCGGTCGCTCGCAGGAGAGCTCAGTCCTCTGGTTCGGCGGCGCGAGGGGGCCTCGATTCACAGACCGGGCAAATTCCCCGGCCGAATCCGGGCATCCTGCCATAGGCGCTCGCCGCCGGATTTCTCAAAATCTAAGCGGAAACCCCACGAGGAATAGGATCATGTCCGAGTTTGCCTTCGACGACCGCAATATCCGCTGGAAACAGATCGACGGAATCGATTATTTGTCGCTGTCGGTTCTGGACTTCGACGAAAAAAACGAAGTCATTCACGTCGTCTTCAAATTTGCCGCAAATCAGCAAATTATTCTTCACCGGCATCTGACCCTGAACAAAACAATGACGCTCCAGGGCGAGCATCGTCTTTATCATCTCGACGGGCGGCTGAAGGAAATCAGGCCGACGGGGCGCTTCACGGTCGCGCCGCCCTCCGACGAGCCGCACCGCGAAGGCGGGGGCGATCAGGATGCGGTTGTTCTCTTTGCCATCTACGGGAAAGGCTCCCTCTACCAGGCGCTCGATGATGACTCGAACGTCATCCGAGATCTCACACTGGAGGACTTTGCCGGCCTCTACGATCGCGACGGGAACTGAATCATGTGGCTCTCCGCTTTCGCCGTTTCTGGCGCTCTTTGCCTTTCGATGGCTTTGATCGAAGCGTGGCTGCTCGTCGCGCTGCTCGCGCCCACCGGCGCGGCGCTCCAGCGAATTCTTCCCAACCGGGCGGATCTCGTCCGCTCTCATATCGACTATCTGATGATGGCGTTGTTTCTCTTCGTCTTCTATGGATTGTGCCGGCTCACCGGCGCGGCGCCGCCGAACTGGTTGATCGCCGCGGCGTGTTTTGGCGCCTTTTTCAACCCCTTCGCCTTTCTGGTGCACGCCATGCGGCCGGATTACAAAGCAGCGCCCCCAGCGGGCTTGTTCGCCGCGATCATCTCGAGTTGTGTGGCGACGACGATCGGCTTTGCGGCGGCGGCGTGGACAATCGCGGCCGCCGTCGTGTTTTCGTGAAGGGCCAGTAGCAGCGTGCAGCAGAGAAAGCGGCCCCGGCGTCCGGGCCGCAGTAACGCAGCAGCATCTTAAGCCAATCTACGCCAAGCCAACGATGTGCAGAAACAACGCCGCCTGTGCGCCGAACCCGATCAGGAAGGCGATGGTGCGTAGGATCGGCGCTCCGAGGGCGTAGACGATCGCATGTGCGACCCGGCTCCAGAAATACAGCGCGCAGGCCTGCGCCGTCATTGGCGCGCCAATGCCGAGCGCATGGACGGCGAGCGCCAGCGGCGCGAACACGACGAGGTTCTCGACGGCGTTGTGGTGGGCGCTCGCCAGCCGATAAGCCCAATCGACGTGCGGCTGCGCGCCGCGCTGGGGGTTCTTCAACGTCGGCCACACGCCAATCTCGTAAAAGCGGTTAAGGACGATTGGAATCCACAATAAGCCGGTAAAGGCTGCGGACAGGGCGACTTAAGTCAATTCAGGGGTCTGGTTGGTCATTAGGCTTCTCCAGGCGCGATCAGCCGCGCCGGCTGCAACGGAGAAAAGAGCTACGCCTCTGCGGCAATCTTATCTATGATCGCGCCGCTCGTTTTCTTGACCGGAACGACTGTCATGCGCCTCGCGGATCCGTTGGACGACGCCTTGGATGATCTACGCATCTCCGGCTCGGTGCTGGTTCACGAGACTTACCAACCGCCCTGGGCCGTCGACGTGCCGGCAGAGTCGAGGCTTCGCTGCCTTCTCGGCGTGGGGCCGGACATGCGGGTGTTGCCGTTTCACCTGGCCCGTCGTGGCGGCTTCGATCTGTCGCGCGAGGGCGAGACAGTAGGTCGGGTGGAGGCGCCCGAGCTTTTGCTGCTGCCGGGCGGGTCGGCGCATCGCCTGTCCAATGGCGATGTCGCACAGTCGGCGGCGTTGGAAACGATCTTAAGCGACGCCAACCGGATTGGCACGCCAAAGGACGAACCGGGGGCGACAGAGCTAATCTGCGGCGCCTTCGTCATTCGAGCGACTCCGCTCAACCCGCTGTTGGGCGCGCTGCCGTCCGCGCTCAAAGTCCCGGCAGGCGGGGTCGAGGCCAGCCCGGCGCTGGCCGGCGCCGCGGCGATGCTGGCGGCGGAGTGCGGGCGGCGCTCCCGCAACGGCTTTACCGCCCAGCGCCTTTTGGAAGTGCTCTGCGCCGAGGCGATACGTTCGTTTCAGCAGCGCCAGCGCGCGCGAGACGCAGGCTGGTTTCGGGGGCTGGCTGACCCGAAGATTTCAGAGGCGGTGCGTTATGTGCACGCCGATCCCGGCGCAGATTGGAGCGTGGAGGCGCTGGCGGCGCGGGTTGCGTTGTCTCCCTCTCGCTTTGCGGCTCGCTTCCGGGAGACCATGGGGGAAAGCGTCATGGCCTATGTCGGCCGATGGCGCCTCAATGTCGCCTGTCGCCTTCTCCGCGAGACGGAGTCGCCTCTTGATCGCATCGCCGAGCGCGTTGGATATGAGAGCGTCCCCGCGTTTAGCCGCGCGTTCAAGGCTCAAGTCGGTCGCCCACCGGCCCAATGGCGTCGAAAAAGGGCGACCGCCTTCGCGAAAAGTCGGGAGCCAGCAGAATAGCGAGCGCGGATCGCGGCTAAACATTGCCCTTCTCGGCGCGGAGCAGGAACTACGACTCTCCTATCCATGGTTTTGGGGTCGCTTGATGACCTCATCAACCGTCCCCTGCTCACGCCCGGCAAGGTGCGCAACCTGCCCCTCAAGAGTCGCTTTTCGCCGCGTCAGAGAGCGGCACCCTCTTTGAAAGGCGACAGGCTAACGAATTCACTTCGGGAGCCCAGAATGGCGGCTTGCTTCTTTGGACCAAAAACAGTCGCGGCGTGGAAATCGCGAAAGGCTCTCCGCCGCGAGCCCCGCAGTCCACGCGAATGGGGCAAGCAACAACGCCGGCGCCGGCCGTCACGGTATTAGAATCCCTCCCCTTCGGGTAAGCCCCTCAGGACTCACCGCGCAGGGCTGCTCGAAGCCTGGTGGACGCCATGAAGCATGAGAATTGTGCCGAAGAGCTGCAGGGCGGTGATAGCTTCCCCGAGCAGAAACCAGGCCATCAGGAGGGTCGCGATCGGCCCAGTCGCGCCAATGATCGCGGTATGCGCCGCGCCGATCCGTGCGATCTCTTCCGAAGTAAGAAAGCTTGGCAGGATGGCCGAAAAGATCCCAAGCGCCAATCCATAGCCATAGACGGCCGCAGGTTGCTCCAGCAGATCGAAGCGGGGATTTGAAAGGCCGTAATGCAAATACACACCGCCCGTCGCCGCCAGCATGGCGAGCGCGGTATAGCGCTTGGCGCCGAGACGCCCAATGATCGTCTGACTACCAATGAGATAGACCGCATAGGCGACGGCGCTCAAAAGTACTAGCAACACGCCTTCTCCCCAGCGCGACGCTGCGGCGGCCTTCGCGCGGTCGAGCAGCGACGCTGACCCCCAGTGCGTACTACTGCGCACCTCCAACGCCGCGGCTCCTATCCCGGCTTACCAACGGATATATGAGGCAATTGCCCTCAATCAAACCGAAATCCGCCGGGTTGTTCGCAGAAATAGTCTGCGCTCGTCCGTCAACGAAATGGCCGCGTGAAATTTGACGGTGACGGTTGTGCGCCTTCATCAGCTACATCAGCAAACAGCGAATGTAAGCCGAACGACTAACGCCTCTAAGATTCTGCCGATTCCTGGCGGGGACTGCGACGGCCTTCGCCAAGTTGCCAGCTTATCCTGTTGTCCTTGGCGTTTCTGACTGTCTACGCCACGCGATTTTTCCTTCGTAGATTTCCTTGGCCTCATCACGCACAAGCGCGCAAAACCACTTTAGCAGGGGGTCGGTAGCCTGAACTTGAGTGGAAACGAGGGTCATCGGCAATGCTGTGTTCTTAAAAGGCGGCTTCAACAGAACGAGACCGAAATGATCGACAAAGCGGCGAGCGAACGTGGCCGAGAGAGTCGTGACCAAATCCGTCGCCGCAACGCAAGCGAGCGCGGCTGTAAAATGCGGCGCGGTAAGGGCCATGCGGCGGGAAACGCCTTCCGAGCGAGCATGGCGTCAATGTCGGATGTTCCGTCGCCAAGCAGCGCGACGCCGACATGATCGAAGCGACCGTAGTCTCCGAGTTTCCATTTGCGCTTCGCGGCCGGATGACCTCGGCGCAAAATAAGCGCAAGTTCATCGCGCGCGACGGTCTCGCTCACGGCCCCAGGCGGGAGAGGCGTGCTCGCCAACGCGAAAGCGAGATCGAGCGCGCCTCGCTCCAATCGCTTGAGAACGTCGCCGTAGGGTTCGAAGCAAAGATCAACCAGGGGCGCCTCGCGGGACAGGCGTCTCATGATCGCTGGGCCGAGCAAGATCGACTGCGTATCGGCTGCGGCGACGCGCAAAACTCGGCGCTCTTTTGTGGGATCGAATGGCGTCTTACTGAATACTGGCTTCAGACCATCGAGCGCTGCGATGACGCGCGGCGCCAGCGCTTGCGCTTTCGGAGTTAACGCGAAGCCTTCGCGCGTGCGAACGAGGAGCGGGTCCCCGAGCAGGTCCCGCAACCGCGCGAGCGCGCGACTCATAGCCGGTTGGCTGAGGCCAACATCTTCAGCGGCGCGCGTGACGTTGCGCCGCCGCAGCATGGCGTCGAGCGCCGGTAAAAGATTGAGATCGACGCCGGCTAAATTCGTTTCGCGCATAGGGCGGATCATAACAATGCATTTTGGATATGCAAGGCACGGCGATACGCTCGCACAGCATCTCGATGGGGAAGAGAGCTACCGCCGCCGCCCCGATTTGAGTTTTTACCGGGCCGGAACAGCTCACGATTGGTGGGCGTGGAGTCTTAACCTCGCCCACGAGGGCGCGCGCCGCGTTGCAAATGTAGTAAGACTCAAAGTAGAGGCAGATGAGCATCAATGTTACTATATTCGGCTTCGGTCCGGTGGGGCGGGAGACAACGCGGCGGCTTCTCGCGCAAGGGGTCTCCGTTCGTGTTGCACAGCGCCACGCGCCCGCTGATTTGCCGCAAGGCGTGAGTTTCATGGCTTGCGACGTCCTAGACGCCGAAGCTGTGCGTCGGGCAACCGAAGACGCGCGGCAGATCGTCGTCGCGGTAGGATTTCCTTATGCGGGCGATTTCTGGCGTGTCGCCTGGCCACGCGCAATGACGAACTTCGTCAGCGCCTGCGAGAAGACCCGTGCACGCATGGTGTTTGTGGACAATCTTTACATGTATGGACCGCAGGATGCGCCATTGCGGGAAGACATGCCACTCGTGCCCATCGGCGTAAAACCGGTGGCTCGCGTCGCGGCGACGCGCATCTGGATGGCGGCGGCGGAAGCCGGACGAATCCGCGCAACGGCGCTCCGCGCCTCGGATTTCTACGGACCCGGCGTAACTTTATCTCATTTGGGCGCGTACGCCTTCGGCGCAATCGCGAAAAGGAAGCGCGCCTTTTTGCTGGTGCCGCCTGACACGCAGCATGATTTTGCTTTTGTCACGGATGTCGCACGCGGCGTCGTCACCCTGCTCGATGCGCCGGACAACGCTTACGGCCACGCTTGGCAACTCCCTTGCGCGCCGACGCGCACGCCGCGCGAAATTCTATCCCTCGGCGCCCAGGCGCTCGGTAGCGCGACACGCATTTTCGCTTTGCCGCTTGCGTTCCTGCCGATCCTTGGGATCGGTTCGTCCTTAATGCGTGAAATGGCCGAGATGCGTTTTTTTTTGGGATCGTCCCTATCGGGTCGATGCGCGCAAGTTCTCTTCTCGCTTTTGGTCCGGCCCGACGCCGCTGGAGGTCGGAGCCCCCGCCACGGCTCGATCTTTTGCAAGCGACGCATAGAGGCTGCCATGCGCTTATTGGCGATTTCTGGCAGCTTGCGATCGGCGTCCACGAACACGGCGACGCTAAAGGCGATCGCCTTGCTTGCACCTCCCGGCGTCGAATTTGTTCTCTACGATCGGCTTGCAAGCCTGCCGCATTTCAATCCCGATCTCGATCGCGCCGATGCGCCTCATCTTCTTCCCCGCGAAGTTGGCGCGTTACGTCAAAACATCGGTCACAGCGACGGCGTGGTGATCTGCTCCCCGGAATACGCGCATGGCGTTCCCGGCTCCTTGAAAAACGCGCTCGACTGGCTCGTCGGCAGCATTGAATTTCCCGAAAAGCCCGTAGCGCTGCTCCACACCTCGCCACGCGCGGTCCATGCAGACGCCCAACTTCGGGAGACCCTCGCCACAATGTCCGCCAGGCTTATTGAGGCGGGGTCCCTCACTATCCCAATCGAAGGAAAAGCAAGAGCCCTGGACGCGAATTCCATGGTGTCTGATGTAGCGCTGGCCGAGAAGTTAGGCGCAGCCTTGTTGACTGTCATCGCGGCAATTCAACGCGCTTGATTATTGAGCGGCGTGGGCGTTTGCAACGCCCAACGCGGTTTGGGGCGGTTCAGGCGCGCGACCTGCGCCACGCGGCTAGCTGCTCGAGACTGTTTTGACCGAGATCCGCGTTCCAACCTCGCGGTCGACCGGGAAGATCGAAGGCTCTTCTTGCATGTTAATCGGGATTAGGGACAAGCTGCTTACACTGGAACTCCACACTCGCATAAAGCCGCTCGAACATGGAGTGACGTGGCAAAGCTTGCCACGCCACCTACGCAGCGCAATAACCATTTCGCTGATTGTCGCCTCTTTATCAGCTTAAGCGGCCTGAGCGCACTGGCCCGCGCTCAGGCGAATGCGTATCAAGCTCTATGCGAACCGTGCGACGCATGCCCACCCTTGCGGCCCGCTTCTGATGCGAGAGCGTGGTTCTTGGCGAAGCTCCGTTTAGTCGGATCGACACTCTGTCCGCCCTTTCGTCCGGCGCGCGCCGCGAGTTCAGGGTTCTGCGAGAAGCTGCGTTTTTCATTCGGCACGCTTTGCCCGCCCTTACGGGCAATCTCGCGCTGTTTCTCGGGGTCCATAGAAGCAAAGCCTCGCTTCGAGTTAGCCATGAGCGCCTCCCTAAGTTTGAACTTGGCAGGTTACGTAGGTCAGGCTCAGGCGGTGACAAGGCTACGGCGAGCCGAGCGACGTCGCGGGGGCGGGGATGAGGTGATCCCCCCCGAGTGGGGGAGACGAGCTCCGCCTGTCGTGCGGCAAGTTCGCTTCGAGGGATACGGGGAAAAACTTTCCGGCCTCTCCACATTTGGATGTGGAAGCGCTGGGCGTGAGATCGTGGGATCGGAAGCGGCGCCCTTACGAGGGCGAGTCTGCCGTGAGCGCCACCATTCTATTCGCGGGCGTGTGAAGTTCTGGGAGCAGCGCCCGTTTACGAGATCCCGCGGGAAAGACCCGCGGCTTCCGCTTTTTTGAGATCATCTTAAATAATCGAGTTTGCGCCACCCTACGCATCGACGCAGAATCCACGGGCGTGGCCCTGTTCTCTTCTTTCCTGCATCCGCTAGCGCGGCACTCGTTGTAAGAGTGGGACACGCGGCGAACCTCTGGCTTCGGCTTCATGATATCTAAGGAGACCAGCATGCTACAGGATTTCAAGAATTTCGTTATGCGAGGCAACGTGGTCGATCTCGCGGTCGGCGTCATCATTGGCGCCGCTTTTGGCAAGATCGTCTCCTCGCTTGTTGACGACATCATCATGCCGATCATCGGCAAGCTGACGGGCGGGTTGGACTTCTCCAACTATTATTACTCGTTTTCGACCGCGGCGCATTCCGACATGACATATGACGAAGCGAAGAAACTCGGCGCGACGATCGGCTACGGACAATTCGTGACGATCACTGTCAATTTCCTTATTGTCGCTTTTGTCCTCTTTATCGTCATCCGTCAGTTCGAAAGGCTGAAGAAGCAGGCTCCTCCGGCCGCTCCAATTGCGCCGCCTCGCAACGAACTGTTGCTCGAAGAAATTCGGGACGCCATTCGCGGGCGCTCGGGAACTCTTTGATCTTTCAACCACGGGAGGCCGTCTCACGGTGGTTGCCTCCCGTGTTTAGGCGTTTTGTGAGATGTTCGGGCCCCAGGCGACGTTATCCAAACGCGCGCCCCCGTTCGGGTTTTGGGAAAGCTGATTTTCCCGCCGCGGAATTTTTCAGGACAGGGATGACCGTAGGACGCGGCGATGTTCACCTTCGAGCTAACAATCATTCTATCCCTTCCCGACCCGCTTCCGGTTAGTTGACCCAAGAATCCACAAATTTGGCGGCACTCCCTCTGCGCTACAGATGCCGTCGTCATTGGTCTCTTCGAGAGATTGCGGGATGGCATATTCTAACGATCAAGCCGACAGCGGTAGCGAATAGGACCCCGGCTGTGACGATAGAAACCGTGTTCCAGTTCGGCTTCAGGCTACCGAGCGTGACAAGCATGGTGGTCGCCGCGGCAGGCGGGTGCTGAGCATTCAAAACCGATTGCAGGCCAACCGTTACAGAGACCGCAAGAGCCGTTGCCGCCGCCCGCTGCATTGACAGAATTTCACCGCTCATGACCGCCGGTGTGTTCTGAGCGCCGAATGCAAACAACGCCACAAGCCCAGCCCCAAGGCCCATGGCGTGACCGACGATTGTATTCCAGATCCTTGCGCCAGGCTCGTGTGGCGTGACAGCCTGTATAAAAACGGTTGGCCCAAGGCTAGGGAAAACCCAGGGTTGGTCGGCTGCTAACGCCAGGGCACCAATAGCCCCGATAGCCAATCCGGACGCAAGCGCAGCATAGAGCCGCGATACGACGATGCGGATACGGTAATTTCCGTAATCAACGACCTCGGCAGTTCGGGAGTCGTCTGTGGAAATAGGACTCATCTTTCAAGCACCTGGGATGGAAGTATCGAAATGAACCGGTTGAGATCGCACCGTGCTTTCTCTACCGATTCATCCTTTATCCAGCGTCGCAAGGCACCTTTTAGTGAAACACCGCAATGGCCCTAAGAGCAGGGCCCGTGCTCAAGTCCATTGAGAGTGGACGCTGAAGAGCTGATGGTTACTCTGTGCGTTCGAAAATCTTTCCCGATTTGCCAGCAGCGTCGCCGGAGACGCGGGGGCTGAACCATCGCGCGAACCAAAAGGAATCGCTTGACGGCAAGTCGAGAATTCTCAACGACCTGACCTCGCGGGAAGAAACGTGTCGGAACGCATTTGCTTAAGGCTGGCGCCCTTCATATAGAGATCGCGTTTGAGGCGGCCTACCAGCCTCTCGCCCCCACAGAGGAAGAACGCCGTTTGGGAGAGCTCGTTCTCATGCTCTAGCGCCGCCGCCGCCACGTCGCCGCCGTGACGATCGGGATCGCTAAGGACGCGCGGGACATAGTTCAGATTCGCGTGCCTCTCCGTCAGCTCCTTTAGATGACGGTGCAGGTACAATCCGTTGCGCTCTCGCGCTCCGTGATACAGGCGGATTGGACCACGATGTCCGCGCCTCAGAGCGTCTCGCAGGACGCCGATCAGAGGCGCTAGGCCAGTCCCCGAGCCGATCAGCGCCATCGGCTGATCGGCATCGACGCCTTCATAAATGCACGTTCCGAGAGGACCGGCGATATGAAGCCGACGGCCATGCGCAAGCTCGTCGGAGATGAATCTGCTCATTCTCCCACCCGGATGAAGACGGATATGGAGCTCG
This sequence comes from Methylocystis sp. IM3, assembly GCF_038070105.1. Classification (NCBI taxonomy): domain Bacteria; kingdom Pseudomonadati; phylum Pseudomonadota; class Alphaproteobacteria; order Hyphomicrobiales; family Methylocystaceae; genus Methylocystis; species Methylocystis sp. IM3. The sequence goes on from NZ_JBBPBZ010000001.1 coordinate 290,697, forward strand.
ATGAAGGCATCTTCCTCGGGCACACTCGCAATTGAATAGTGCCGTCCAAGTCCGTCGTCGGTGATGAGCTCCAGAAACTGCCCGGGGCGATAGGCAAAGTTCGAATCATGTTCCAGCCGCAGCCGCACCACGTCGCCAGAAAGGCGGTCCATCGAGTGAACGACAGCCTCCGATCGGGTCCCGGTTTCTTGCGCCGGCACGATGGTCAGAGGCGCATCGGGCACGCAGACGCAGGGCAAGAAATAACCCAGCGCCTTCTGCGCGTCGCTGAGCCCCTTCTGCGCGGCGGCCGGCGGACTGCCTTCGACCACGCGATGCAGGCAACTTTGGCAGACCCCGGATCGGCAGGAGTGAGGCGCGTCGATTTCAGCGCGTAGCAGCGCGGAAAGAACGTCCTCCCCCGGCTCGATCTCGATGGCTGCCTCTCGATAGGTGAGCAGCGTCATCGCTTGGGCCTCAGTGGTTCAATACGTCGCTGCGAACCGAATTGGCCAACGCCGCAACTTCTTGCACTTCCTTTTCAGCGACGCCGAGCTGCCGAAGCGTTCTCGACAGGTCTTCGATCACCGCGTCGACATGTGAATCGTTCAAGCCCTTGGCGACAAGCCTCTCATGCGCCTTTCGCATGTCTTTGCCGGTATATTTATTGGGGCCGCCAAACGCCATGGTCAAAAAGGATTTTTGCTTTGCGAGCTGATCTTCCATATCCACGCCTTCGAAGAAGCGTGCGATGCGGCCGTCGGCGAGAACCGTACGATAAAAAAGGTCGACCGCGGCGTCCACCGCCTTTTCGCCACCGAGACGCTCATAAAGACTAGACATGCGTATCCCTCCCTCAGGCCAGCTGCGTTTCGACGGCGGCCAGTTTTCTTCGAACGCTCCTTTAGAGGGAGGTGAGGGAGGATTCTTACCTTGAGGCGTCGGATTTTTTTTCAGCCAGGACGACTTCAAGGAGACCCAGGTAAACCTCTTCGCACTCCGGGCACTGATGCATGTGATGGCGCACGTCTGGGAGGCGCGCCGCGGCGTCCTCTCCTGTAGCCTCCAGCTCGGCATAACGCGGCAATCGCTCGAAATAATCGCTGCACGACAGCTCCTCGCCGGCTTTCGAGGCGAAGATAGTGTCGATCAGGCGTCCGAACTCGGTCCGTTTCATGCTGGATTCTCGTCGCTAATCATTAGACGCGGTGAAACAATGATTCCTTACCGTCTTCAAAATAGGGCCGCTCGGGCCGAGGCGTATCAAAAATGGCGATGAGCTCGCGATGTGTGACTCCCCTAGAGAGGAGAGCCGCCTGGAGCCGCTTGCGCGCATCGTGGATGAGCTTATAGAGGCTATTTCGATTGGTTCCCAGCCATTCCGCCACGAGATCGAGCGGCATTTCCTGGAATGCATGGGCAATCAACGCCTTGCGCTGCAAGGGAGTCAGCGCTGTTTCGATTAGCTCGCTCAGCATCGCCCAAGCTTGTTGTTGCTCGAGGCTTCGCTCGGGCCCGGGATTGTCGATCGGCCAATGCGGCATGGCGTCGCCAAGACGCGCGACTTCGATGGCCGAGGTTCGCCAGCGGCGACGCCGCAGTTCATTAAGGGTGACGCGGATAGCGATCGAATAAGCCCATGTCGTGAATTGGCTGTCGCCGCGGAATTGATCCAGCTTAGACTGAATGAGGAGCACCGTCTCCTGTGCGCAGTCTTCCGCCAGGTCCTCATGATCGTAGCCAGGGCCGGCGGCGTTGGTGGAGCCTTTGCGGGATAGGAAACTGAAAATGGCGCGGCGCAACAATTGCCGCAGCTCCTTGACGGCGTTCTCATGACTCTGCCCCCTCTGGCGCAGAGCCGCTAGCCACTCAGTGTTGGATCTTGTCGTCACCGACGCCCCTGGAGTTGACGATTAGCCACACGCTCGATCCCTCACAGGCCCTCGACGATGTCCAAAGGACGCCAGATCATCTCTAGTCTGCAGCCCGGAGGCGAAGTTCCCCTGCTGTCGATGGTTGCTGGAATTTACAAAGCTCAACCGGTCAGGCGCAAGTCTGATTTGGCGTCTTATCGCAGACCAGCTGCCGGTCGCACCGGGATGTTTTCCTTCACTCATTTGGAACGCCTGGTTTCGAAACCACCACGCCGGCCCTGCATCGGAAGCCCGGCCGGGAGTCAATCAGTAGACCCATGCCACCCTGGTGGCGGATTTTACAGCGCCAATTCCCAGTATGGGCGAACCAGCCAACGACAAGGTCGGTCGGCCCCCCGACGCCGTAGAGACGGCGACATTGACTTTTTCCGCTACTGGGCCGCGAGCTTGATCTCCGGATAGGTGCAATGTTCCTTGCTGTTCTCATCCACATGCAGATGCGACGGCGGCTCGATGAATCGGATGCCGAGCGTCGGCCAGACATCGACCATCGCCTCGACGAGATGCGCAATGTGCTCCTGCGTGTGGCGTGGGGTCGGCGTGATGCGCAGGCGCTCCGAGCCCTTGGCGACCGTCGGATAGTTGATCGGCTGAATGTAGATGTTGTGGCGCGTCAGCAGCAGATCGCTCGCGGCCTTGCACAGTTCCGCGTCGCGCACCATCACCGGCACGATATGAGAGCCGTTCTCGAGCACCGGCAGGCCGGCGGCGGCGAGCGCATGTTTGGTGATATGCGCGGCGCGCTGATGGGCGGCGCGCAGGTCGGGACGGCGTTTCAGCAGCCGCACCGCAGCGCAGGCGGCGGCGGCCACCGGCGGCGGAAGAGCGGTCGAGAAAATGAAGGCGCCCGCATAGGAGCGGATCGCATCGATCACCACGGCGTCGCCCGCGACATAGCCGCCCATGGCCCCGAAACCCTTGGCGAGCGTGCCCTCGATCACGTCGATCCGGTCCATGACGCCTTCGCGCTCGCAGATGCCGCCGCCACGCGCGCCATACATGCCGACCGCATGGACCTCGTCCACATAGGTCATGGCGCCGTAACGCTCGGCCAGCGCCGCGATCTCCTTGACCGGGGCGATGTTGCCGTTCATCGAATAGAGGCTCTCGAAGACGATCAGTTTCGGCCGGTCGCCGGCTTCGATCAAAAGCTCTTCGAGATGGGCGAGGTCGTTGTGACGGAAGATTTTCCGCTCCGCGCGCGAACGCTTCACGCCCTCGATCATCGAATTGTGATTTGAGGCGTCGGAAAGGATGAGGCCATTCGGCAGCAGATCGGCGATGGTCGAGATCGCCGCGAGATTGGAGATCCAGCCCGAGGTGAAGACGAGAGCCGCCTCCTTGCCGCGCAGATCGGCAAGCTCGCGCTCGAGTTCGACAATGGCGTGGCTGGTGCCGGAAATATTGCGCGTGCCACCGGCGCCGGCGCCGACCTTGCTCGCGGTCTCGACCATGGCCGTGACCGCCTCGGGGTGCTGGCCCATGCCGAGATAGTCGTTGGAGCACCAGACGGTCACGTCCTGGACAGAGCCGTCGTCGCGATGCCAGCGGGCGAAGGGGAAGCTGTCGACTTCGCGCTCGAGGTGGACGAAGACGCGGTAACGGCGCTCGTCCTTCAGACGGGAGACGGCCGCCTCGAAATATCGCCGATGTAGCATCTCTGTGTCCCTCGATTTTCTCGCTCATGCGCATCCGACAATCAGGATAAGGGCGGGGGCGCGACAAACGCCGCGCCCCCTTTGTCGCGCCATCGAGAGGTATTTGGGGGTCGATGGCGCGATTCTTGATCATCGACATTAGATGCTAAGTCCACATCGATTTTCGAGGCGCATGAAGTCGAGGATTGGCCGTAGCTTCTGAGCTATGGCGTTGCGAACAAAAACGCTGCGGGGCCAGCCAATCCGGCAAGCACGAAAAGAAGTCCTCGCAGGTCTTGATTCGCGATTGGAATTAATGCTTGTCCGTCTTGGTGATGCGTTTTGACATCCTGTGTGGAGGACAAGACGGTCGATGTATGCAGGTGGCGACGCTCAGCGAATTCGTGCCGAGGCGAAGCGGCCGCAAGTTGCGCTGTAGTGGATAGGATCAGCAGCGTAAGAAGAAGATGTTTCATCGATGTGTCTCCTTTGACGGATCGAGCGACTGAAGGCATCGTCAATTCCGTTACAGAGTTTCCTGCCACGTCCCGCTCGACTGACGCCTTTGCGTTAGCGTGAGCCTCTAAAATCACAACGTGGTCACTTATCCAGCATGCATGATCATCTTTCTCGTGACGTCGCCTGTTAGATGCATCTGCATAGGAGGTTCTTACCCCCGACCAACAAGTTTTTTTAGCCGGCTCGCGCCGCGCTGATTCTCTGGCCTCTTCCGCGACGCAGCCCGCGCGCGGCGCTGCAAAAATGGCCTGCGCGAGACGCCGTAGCTCCGCGTCATGGCGACTCCATGAGCTCCTCCGCGCGCAGATGCGCCGCATCCCCACGCCGCCAGAAGGCGATCATTGTCGGATGTGCGAACCAGAGGAGGACGGCCAGCAACACGAAGACGACAGCACCGACTAGAAACACGTCGTTCAACGCGAGCAGAGCTGATTGCTCACGTATGAGGTTTGCAAGCCGGCGCATCACCGTCGAGGAGCTGAGGCCAGCACCTTCAAGTTTTGCAGTCGTTTGCGCGAAAAGATCCAGTGACGCGAACCGCCGCCCACCGAGGTGATCGGCAAGATCGAGCTGGTGGAACGGCAACCGGCGGAACTGCACAACAGCGAGCAACGAGATGCCGTAAGAGCCCGCCACGGTGCGCAGCAACGCCAGTTCCTCGGCGGCGCGAATAAGTTTCGCTCCAGAGAGCCCGTGCATGGCCAGGCTCGCAAGCGGGGCAAAGAAGAGGGCAATGAAAAAGCCGAAGATCAGCATCGGCCAGAAGAGCTGGTCGAACCAGGCAAGTCGGTCGAACAGCCCCAACCAAGTAAGTGTCCCAGCGAGACCGACAAAATCGAAGAAGCTGATCAGGCGCACGTCGACCGTTTTGTTGAGTTCATGGAGAACGGCGACCGCCGGCCCTGCGACGACAAACATCGATAGGTAAACCATTCCCGCAAGGGATGCGGTATAGCCCATGAGCAGCTGCAGCTGAAAGACGAATACCGACAATAGCCCCTGGATGATCAGGAATCCGAAAACGGAGCAGAAGGTCGCAATCGCATAGTTGCGATTCCCGAACAAGCGCAAGTCAAGCACGGGATTGCGCTCGCCGAGCTCCCATATCACAAATGCCGGCACCGCGATTTCAACAGCGATTAGCGCCGTCACAAGGATCGGCGAGGCGAACCAGTCAAAATCGTTACCCATGTTAAACACCGTCTGAGCGCCGTAGACGATGACGGTAAGCAGGGCGACGCCTACGAAGTCGAAGCGCACGATCCTCACATTGAAACCACGGCCATAGAGCAGCGCGCCCACAAGGGCGGCCACAAGCACGCCGACGACAACGTCGGTGTAAAACAACCAGCGCCAACCTAAAAATTCGGCGTACCATCCACCGAGAAACACGCCGATCGTTAAGGGCGTCATGCTCAATACCCCCCACAATCCGACGGCCCAGGTGCGCCGGCGCTCGGGAAACTCTTTAAGCGTCAGCGATTGTGCGAGCGGGAGGGTCACACCGCCTACGAAGCCAAGCGCAATGCGGGCCGGCAGAAACATCCAAAGGGTTTCGCTCGCCGCACAAACCGATGCGGCGCAGGCGTAAAGGACGAACGCCACGACATAGACGCGATAGTCGCCGAAGCGGCCCGAGAACCAACGCGCAAACGGCAGCCCAAGCGCCAGGCCAACCATATGGTCGGTCGTCCCCCACGTGCCGAAACTCGGGGTGACGCCGCCGAGACTGCCGGCGACATAGGGAACGGTTATCGTGTAACCGGGGACGTTGGAGAGGACAACAATCGTACCAAGCGCTAGCGTGGCGGTGAACAGCCACAGACGCCAGCCGCGTAATGGCCTGTTGTCAACGACCATGGTGCGTTCCAAGACCGGCGCGCTCGGGAAATGGCGACTGATGGGACAACAATCTCTGCAGCATGGCGCTCGCACGAACAGTTTCGGCCTCCGCAAGGGGCGCCGGTCGGAAACAGGTTCGCATTTGATTTACGAACAGACAAATGTGTTTTATTGATTTTAATATCGAACTTTTTCATACTAACTCATGGACATCAACCTTGCTCGGACCTTTCTGGTAGTGGCTGAAAGCGGAAGCTTCATTGCGGCCGCAGAGCGCCTGCACCTGACCCAAACCGCCGTCAGCGCTCGAATTCGAGCGCTGGAAATGGAACTCGACCGGGTGCTTTTCATTCGAAACAAGGCAGGCGCCCGGCTGACGCCAGCTGGTGAACGCTTCAAGCGCTATGCCGAGACGCTTGTGCAGATATGGGAGAGGGCCCGGCAACAGGTCGCTCTTCCCGCCAACAAAGCCGACAAAATCACCCTTGGAGGCGAACTGAGCCTTTGGCATCCGTTACTTGCGGATTGGCTAATTTGGATGCGCCTGGAGTGTCCTGACATCGCGGTCCGAGCGGAAGTCGACGCTGCGACGCGCCTCGTCGAACGAGTCGAAGAGGGATCTCTAGACTTGGCGGTCGTCTATAGCCCGCCTCAGCGGTCTGGCCTCGTTTGCGAGTTGCTCATGGAAGAAAAACTCGTCCAGGTGACGAGTTCGCCTGACGGAAGCGTCGATCCAAGCAGTTACATTTTCGTAGATTGGGGCAACGCCTTCCAAGCTAATCATCAGGCGGCCTTCCCTGAGCTTGGCAGTCCCGCTACGTCGATCTCGCTTGGGCCCCTTGCTTTGACCTTCCTCCTGTCGGTCGGCGGTTCTGGCTACTTCCGCATTGGCACGGCGCAACCCTTCATCGACGATGGACGATTGCGTCGGGTGCGAGGAGCTCCTGAATTCTCCTACTCCACTCACGCCGTCTACGCCGCCGGCCGAGCCGATGAGGCGCTTGCGCGCGTCAGAGAAGGCCTGAGATTCGCGGCCTCCGGCCGCGAAAAGCCAAGCCTCTCGACAGTCATTGAATCACGGAAACGCCTAAACAAACGATCCACCGCGTCCCGATAGCGCGCAAGGCGGCGACGATGGCCGGCAGCAGAACGCCCAAATCCTCTGCGCTCGCGTTTCCGCTGAAGTCCCCGCTTCAAATGCCGCTTGACCAAATTACATAGGTGTCCTATGTATGTGGCATGACCTGCGTTCCGTCAGATCCCGACTTGACCCGCCGGATTCGCGATGGCCTCGATCGCATTTGCGCCGTTATGCGCGCGGATCAATGGGCGATCGCAGGGACGGCTGGGCTTAATCCGACGCAGTCGCATGTTCTGATTTTTATAGCCGGCCGAGCGGAAAAAGGCGTACGCGTCGGCGCGATCGCCGCGCAGCTTGGCGTGTCTCAGCCTACGGCGACGGACTCGATCGCGGCGCTGGTTCGCAAAGGCTTGCTGACAAAGACGTCTGACCCAGAAGATGCTCGTGCCGTAACCATGCGCATCACCCAAGCCGGACGCGACATCGTGCGCGGGATCGGTCTCGTCGTAACCGCGACCGAGCGCGCCCTTGAAACATTGTCAAATCAGGAACAAACCGAGTTACTGCAACTGGTCATCAAAACGATCCGCGCGCTTCAAATCGCCGGGGCTCTTTCGCCGCAACGCATGTGCGTCACCTGCCGATATTTCCGTCCCAATGTGCATAAAGAACCGACGGCGCCCCACCATTGCGATTATGTCGGAGCGGCTTTCGGACCTCAGAGTCTGCGTCTCGATTGCCGCGACCATGATGCATCATCTCTATCCGACGCAGAGGTTCTCTGGAGAAGCTACACGACAACGCTCCCAGAACTTAGCACAGGATATGACGCAATGGATTTTGCGTCTGGCTCAAATATTCAGCCGCTCGAAGAGAGTCGCCTTTCCTCAACAGGCGACGCACGCAAGAAGGAGTGAAGTGCTATGACCCGCAAAGCGATTTTCTATCACGCTGGCTGCCCAGTCTGCGTCGACGCGGAGCGTCAGTTCGCCGAGAAACTCGATCCGAATCAATACAAGATTGAGATCGTTCACCTCGGCCAAACGAAAAATCGGATAGCCGAGGCGGAAGCGGCGGGCGTGAAGTCAGTTCCAGCCTTCGTCATCGACGGTCAGGCGTATCACATCAATTTCGGAGCCGATCTGGCCGCCCTTAAATAAAGTGAGCGTCCCTACTGCGCGCGGGCCTCGCTTAATGGCCCGCGTTGCAATAAACCTGAAAGCAACGACATTGACTGCAGTGGAGAATCTAGCGCGATGGGAGGCGATTACACGGAGCCTGTCCTCCGTTAAAATCCTTACCGGGGTTAGGCCGTGAATATATCAGTTCGCATTTTCACAGTGACGCTATTCGCATTGCTTCCTACTCTCGCTGTGCAGGGGATAAACGAAATTTTGCGAAACAACGCGCGAGAGCAGGAGATTCGCGCCTCGGCCCTGTCGACAGCCGAACATCGAAACGCCGAGCTAGATGGAATTGTGAACGGCATCGAACGCCTATTGGGAGCCGTCGCTGAACTACCGATCTCCAAATCGGAAAACCCTGCAGAGTGTACGGAAACCCTCGGAGAACTTGCCAGGCAGTATCGAAAAGATCTGGTGCTCGCCGTCGCCGACCGCGACGGCGCGATCCTGTGCGCCAGCGTACCCGGCTTTTCGGGAGCTATGATCGGCGATCGCAGCTTTTTTGCCGAGGCGCTGAAATCGGGAACGTTTTCAACCGGCGATTTCACCATAAGCCGAATCAACAATGAAAAGACGATCCCGTTCGCCTATCCGATTCGGAATGACAAAGCCGAAACGATAGCGATCGCTGTCGCCTATCTCAGCTTGGACTGGCTCGCCGGTAATTTGCGTCGGGTTCCATTCCAACCCGGCGAGTCCCTTTTAATCACGGATCGGCACGGGACAATCTTGGCCGAGCTGCCCAACAGCGCCGGCCGCGTCGGAAAGAACGCGACTCCCGAACAGCTGGCGATGATCCGCGCCGATTCGCCCGCAACCGCGGAGCTAAAGGACGAGCACGGCAAAGATGTCATTTACGGCTATGTTCCCATCACGGTGCCGCCGCCGGATCTCTACATCCTTTTTGGAGTCGATCGCGAGCACGCATTTGCCCCGCTCTACGCCGAACAATGGCGGAGCTTTGCGCTTGGCCTCCTGAGCCTTAGCGCCGCCTTGGCGCTCGCGTGGGTGGTAGGCGCGAACGCCATCCGACGGCCCATCGAGAGGCTGCTAAAGGTGATCAGAGGGTGGCAGCGGGATGATTACCAAGTCTATGTCCCGCGAGCCCTCGAAGCCCCCGAGTTCCGCGAGCTCGGCGAGTCGTTTAACCAGCTGATGAATGCCCTACACGCGCACGAGAAAGAACTCTCCGACGCCAATCGATTTAAGGGCTTGATCCTTGCTATCGCCGGGCACGACTTGAGACAGCCGCTGCAGATACTCATGGCTGTGTCCAGGTTACGCAGCCGGGCGCAGGATAAGGAGGACGAAAATCGATATTTGGCGGCGGCTGACGAAGCGGTCGAACGCCTGAACAGCCAGCTTGAGGCCCTGGTTACCGCGACGCGGCTCGACGAAGGGCCTCGCGAGCGCCAACCAGTCTCGATCGGACCCTTGCTCCGATCTGTCGTGGATCAGTGGGCCTCGAAGGCTGATCAGAAAGGCCTAAGAATTCGGTTACGGTCATGCGAAGCGGACGTCTTAAGCGACCCTGTTCTTCTTGAGGCGATCATCCGCAATCTGATTGGCAACGCGATCAACTACACGGTTAAAGGCGGAATTTTAATCTCCTGCCGACGACGCACCGGCCGCGTTTGGATCGAGATTTACGACACCGGGATCGGAATTCCAAAGGATAAAATCGAGACGGTATTCGGAAAATTCCGCCGCCTAAATTCCGACACCAGCGGCCTCGGTCTTGGTCTGTGGATCGCGAGAATTGCGGCTGATACGCTCGGCCACGAGCTATCCGCTTGCTCCGTTCCTGATCACGGGTCGCGCTTCAGGGTCGAGGCGCCGCTCGCGTCTTCTAACATCGTAATTCAGTCCTTTCCGGGAGAGCCTGCTAGTCGCACGCACTCGCATGGCGGAAAAGCCTGAAGTAACTTTCAACCTTTTCTCGTAGGGGCTCCCTAAGGCAAGGGCTTGCGGGAAGCGTCGATCAACGTGTCAATCATTTTTTCTTGTCACGACCGCGAGCCGATCAAGCCGGCATCTAGCTCGTCTAAGGCCGATACTCGACGACGCAACAATTACGCATCTGCCATCGAAGCACCGCCTGGCTTGCACTTCTCGATCGTCGGCAGGTTTCCAAGAGCTATCGTCGCGCCGATGAGTAGGGCGAAGCAGGATTCGTTAAAAAACATATCCTGGCATCATAAACTAAGATCCTCGTGGATCGATGATCTTCCATAAATCTCCAATATAATTTTGCCAGTCGCAACCTCCGTTCCCGTCGTTCGAGACGTGAATAGGGACGAGGGTTTGCAGGTAAAGCAAGCCAAATTCGTGTTTGGCCGCGAAGCACACAGGCATTCAAATGAAATCGCACGAGAAGCTTCTCCTTGAAAACAAGGCTTGGGCCGAAGAGAAGAAGCGCCATAAGCCCGAGTTTTTCGAAAAGCTGGTACACGGACAGCAGCCCGAATTCCTTTGGATCGGTTGCGCCGACAGCCGCGTCCCGGCGGATATCATCGTCAACGCCGATCCCGGCCTGATTTTCGCGCACCGCAATATCGCCAATCAAGTCATCGCGACGGATCTTAATTGCCTCAGCGTCGTGCAATATGCTGTTCAGATTTTAAAAGTGAAACACATCATCGTGTGCGGCCATTACAATTGTGGCGGCGTGAAAGCGGCGTTGTCGCGCCAGCAATCGGGTTTCACGCTGCTGAACAAATGGCTGGCACATGTGAAAAATGTTTATCGCTTGCATCGCGGTGAGCTCGACGCGATTAATTGCGTCGACGCCAAGACCAACCGGCTCGTCGAGCTTAACGTCATCGAGCAGGTTAACAACCTCGTCTTTTCGTCGCTCGTTCAAGACGAATGGCGAAGCGAGCAACGCCCCATGGTTCATGGGTGGGTCTATGCGCTCGATGACGGGCTTTTGAAACAGCTCATCTCGCTGGGGCCAGAGAGCGAAATAGACGCAATCTACCGATGGGATGATGAACCCGCACAGCCAGCGCACTAAACGATCAAACAGGAGATGTCGGACATCATGCGTAAGCATCTCGACTATTACACGCGTTATCTGGACCACGATATCCCCGCGGGGGTGGTCGTGTTTCTCGTGGCGCTGCCGCTCTGCCTCGGCATCGCGGTCGCCTCCGGAGCGCCGCCGTTTTCCGGCGTTATCGCCGGCATTGTCGGCGGTCTCGTCGTTTCCGTCGTCAGCGGTTCGCAACTCAGCGTTTCCGGCCCGGCTGCGGGCCTCACCGTCATCGTCGCGGCGGCGGTGGAGAAATTTGGTCTCGGCGGCACCGTGCTGGCAGTCGCGCTCTCCGGCCTCTTCCAGATCGGCATGGGCTATGCCCGCGCGGGCGTGATCGGCGCCTATTTTCCTTCCGCCGTCATCAAGGGCATGCTGGCCGCAATCGGCCTGATCCTGATCGTAAAGCAGTTGCCCCATGCGATCGGCTATGACGCAGACGCAGACCGCGATCTGTCCTTCCTCGAAGGCGGGGCCAATGCGACGTTTTCCTTTGTCTGGTCGTCGCGGAACTCCATCTCGCCCGGCTCCACAATCGTCGCTTTGGTCTCGCTCGCAATCTTGCTGCTATGGGACACGGACAGGATACGGGGAAACCGAATCCTCGCCCTTGTGCCGGGCCCGCTCGTCGCGGTGATCTTCGGCATTCTCTTCAACCTGGCCGCGCAGGCCGTGGCGCCTTTCTTCGCGATTTCCCCACAGCACCTTGTGACGCTGCCGCAAATCTTCGGGCCCCTTCAGTTCGCGGGACAGATCCGCTTGCCGGATCTTCGATTGCTGACGGACTACCATATCTACGTGACGGCGGCGACCCTTGCCCTTGTCGGTAGTCTCGAGACGTTGCTCAGTCTCGAGGCAGTCGACAAGCTCGATCCACTCAAGCGCACGGCCCCCACCAATCAGGAGCTCAAGGCGCAAGGCGTTGGCAATTTCGTAAGCGGTATGATGGGTGGTCTGCCTATAACAGCGGTAATCGTGCGTAGCTCCGCCAGCATCAACGCCGGGGCGCACACCAAGGTTGCTTGCCTTGTGCATGGAGTGCTTTTGCTTTTGAGCGTCATGTTCCTCGCCAGTGTCCTGAACATGATCCCGCTCGCTTGCCTTGCGGCAGTGCTTCTGCTCACCGGTTACAAGCTGGCCAAGCCGAAACTCGTGGCTGAACAGTTCGAAAAGGGCTTCGAGCAATTTGCGCCTTTCGCAGTCACAATCGCGGCCATCCTTTTGACTGACCTGCTCAAGGGGATGGCGATCGGCATGGCGGTCGGTCTGTTCTTCGTGCTTCGCACGAATTACCATTCGGCATTCACGCTTACCCGGGACGGCAACCATTACCTGTTGCGGCTGCAGAAAGATGTCTCGTTTCTCAACAAGGCGCCTCTACGCACTATTCTCGAGGAGATAGACGGAGACAGTTTCGTCGTCATCGACGGAACCCGGGCGACATTTATCGATCGCGACATCATGGAAACCCTCGAGGATTTCATGAAAGCCGCAAGCGACAACAACATCCGTGTCATCTTGAAGGACTTGCCGAGATTCGAGAAGACTGCGGCGCTGGCGGTGGTCGCCTGAATGAAGGGCGCTGTTGGGGGTTTGGTGGGGGTCGGACGCTCTGTCTTGCGACGAAAAGGAGCTCAAAAAAGGCTTGGCGAGGTCGTTCGGGGCTCGGATTTCATACCGCCGCTCCTCTCAACCCCTGGGCGCGCCAACTGGAGGGCCTGATGGCCAGCGAGACCTCCGCCTTTCCGAAATTCCAGCGGATGACGCGACTCGCTAAGGCTCCATTGCTGGTGACGCCTTGACCTTTGCCAGTGAACGGCAATCCGGCCGACATCACAACTGGGAGGCGCGAGCGAGACGCCCCTCGATCTCGCCTGTATTGCAGCCTGGTCGGCGGCACGCCATTCTGAAACGCTCCATGACCCTAAGCGAGGCGAATCATGCCCCCCATTCCGCGCTACCGCGCCCAACAGAGCCAAGCCTTCCTCGCAACTTTCCTCTCGGCAGGGTTCCGCCCCTTTTTTCTCTTCGCGGCGCTCTGGGCCGCCGTCGCGCTGCCCCTTTCGATCGCTTATTTCGAGATGGCCGCTGAACTGCCGACGCGATTCTCACCCAGCATCTGGCACCCGCACGAGATGGCCTTCGGTTTCGGTGGCGCGGTTGTGGCGGGATTTCTACTCACGGCGATCCCCAATTGGACAGGGCGAATGCCCTTGCAAGGCGCGCCGCTCGCGGGTCTTGTCGCGCTATGGCTTCTCGGCCGCATTGCCGTCTTCTTCTCCGCGAGTGCGCCGGCGCCCGTCGCGGCAGTGCTCGATCTCGCTTTTCCGGCCGCGTTCTTCGTCGTCGTCGCGCGCGAGATTGTGACCGGGCGGAACTGGCGCAACCTTCCCATGGTGGTCGCGCTCGCCCTTCTCTTTGTCGGCAATATGCTCACGCATCTCGATGCGATGGATGTCGCTGAGACGGGCGCCCTTGGAGTGCGGTTGGGTATAGCGACACTCGCCATGCTCGTTGCGCTCGTCGGGGGACGCATCACGCCGAGCTTCACCCGCAACTGGCTGGCGAGAGCCTTGCCCGGCGCCGGCGTGCCCGCCCCTTTCGGCGCGCTCGACCGCGTCGCGCTCGCGGCGACGCTCGTGGCGCTCATCGCCTGGGTGGCGCTCCCGGACACCACGCCGACCGCTGTTCTTCAAATCCTCGCTGGCGCCGCGCTGCTTCTGCGGCTGGCGCGCTGGCGCGGCGCCCGCACGGGAGCGGAGCCGCTCCTCTTTGTGCTGCATCTGGGCTATGGCTGGCTTGCGCTGGGCCTGTTGTTCATGGGCGTCAACAAACTTTTCCCTCTCACGGATGCGACGACGTCGCTGCATACGCTTACTGCCGGCGCCATTGGGACCATGACGCTCGCCGTGATGACCCGCGCAACGCGTGGCCACACTGGCCGCCCGCTCGTCGCGGATCGTGGAACGGTGGCCATCTACATCGCCGTGACGCTCGCGGCGGCCCTTCGCGTCGGCGCGCCTTTTACGGGCGAATATTACTTTGTCGCCCTCGCGGTCGCAGCTGGGCTTTGGAGTCTAGCTTATGGGCTCTTCGTGCTGCTGTATTTCGGGATGCTGACGGGACCACGCGCGCGGGCCGACGCATAGGCGCCGGCGTCATGTCCGTCTCGGCGTGGAGGCGCTCAAAACGCCCGATGCCGCTGCTCAGCGCAGCCGCCAAGGACAAACGCGTCAGAATCATCGGCGGAACCTATCGCCTCGCGCTCCGATGGCTTGGGATCGATGGAGCCGCTTGCAATCGCGGTCGAATTGGTGACGGAAATTCTGTGCAACCTTTCGAATTCTGGATCCGCCTCCCGGGGCATCGTCTCGAAACCCGCGCATGACGCCGACATTCAATCATCGAGACAAATATCCGGCATTTTTCATGTAGCTGAGAGTTCTCTAGCAGGCCGTTGAAAAAGGGGTCTGCGTCGGCTTCATTCCGCTTCGCGCGGTGTTTTCAGGTCATGTCCGAGCCGGCTTACCTGGCTCGGAGGCGCGGGGCGCGCTTCCTCTCGTCCTCTTGCCTCACGCCGCGGCGAGCAGCTTTGGCAGCCGGATCAGATTATAGGCGGCGGCCGCGAAGGTGAAAGCGAAGCCCACTCGGTCGCATCCCCGAAACTTCGTCTTCTCCTGCCCGGCGACCGTCTTGATCCAGCCGAACCCCTCCTCGATTCGCTTGCGGATGCGCTGGCTGAGCCCGTAACCCTCGTGCCGCGTCGTGCGTCCATCGATGGCCGACGATCGGCCGCTGATGTTTTGCGCCACATGCGGCGTCACCCGCATCGAGCGCAGTTCGTTGACGAAGTCCTTGGCGTCATAGCCCTTGTCGGCCGCGAGGGTGATCCGCGTCGCGCGGTCGGCGCGCGGCTCGATCATGTGCAGCGCGGCGACGCGTTCGGCCTGGCCGTCGGCTTTGGTCAGGCACGCGTCGACGAACAGCGCGTTACGGTTCTCCATCAGCGCATGGCCGATAAAACACAGCTTCGCCTCCTTGCCGGCGCCCTTGCGGTAAAGCCGCGCCTCCGGGTCGCTCGTCGAGGCGTGCGTCTCGTTCGAACGCTTCTCGCCATGGAAATCCGCTTCGCGGTTGCGCCCGCCGCTGCCTGGAGGCGGATCGTCCGTCCCGTCCTTCGAGCTTTCGCCGGCGTCTTTCGGCGTGAAGCTCTTCATCGACGCCCAGGCTTCGATCAGCGTGCCGTCGACTGAGAAATGATCGTTGCTCAGGAGTCGCTTCACGCGCGGCTGCGCCAGCACGGCGGAAAGAAATTTCGCCGCGACGTCGCCGTCGAGCAGCCGGTCGCGATTCTTCGAGAATGTCGAATGATCCCAGACGGGATCGTCCACCCCGAGCCCCACGAACCAGCGAAACAAAAGGTCGAAATCCAGCCGCTCCATGAGCTGGCGCTCGGAGCGGATTGAATAGAAGGCTTGCAGCAGCATGGCGCGCAGCAGCTTCTCCGGCGGGATGGAGGGCCGCCCGGTCGCGGCGTAAAGCGCCGAAAACTCCCCGGCCAAAGCAGCCAGAGCCTCGTTCGCCAGATCGCGGATGACCCGTAGCGGATGCGCTTTCGAAACGCGCGACTCCAGGTCCACGTAGCTGAACAACGCCCCCGAGCGCGCGTCCTCACCCCGCATCCCAAGCCTCCCCTGTCCAAAAACAAGGGAATCATATCAGCGACGCTCAGGCGAGGGGTTTTTCAACAGCCTGCTAGCCCTCTCTGTGCCCATCTGGCCGGCCGAGAAAAGCTGCGGAGTAGCGGAAGATCCATTTTTTCCTGGAGGTCCGCCGTTCGAACGGAATCGTAGCGCTGGCTCCGGCAAACCCGTCGCCGCAGTCATCTAAAAGTTTCATGGGTGCGCCAACACCGCTCCAAATGGAGGGAGCAGTTCGCGCAAGCCGCTGCGCAAGAGCCGCGCCGCGTCGAACGGCTGGAAATAGAACTCGTGTCTCTGTCTTCTCCTGGACAGCCCCTGGCAGATCAGATGGCGGGAGAACAGCGGCTTGAGGCTGCTCTCCCCAATGATAAGGCAGCCGTAATGCCCGGCCACTTATTTCTTGGCGGCCTCAAGATGCGTCAGCGCTTCCTCGGCATGCTTCGTCGCGCTAGCGGCGTCCTTCTTCTTGCCCTCGGAAATGGCGGCGTTCAGGTGCGTGATGCCTTCCTTCGTGTGAGGGTTGGCCTTCTCTTTTTCCGCGGCGTCGGCGTGAGTAAGCGCCGCCTCGGCGTGCGTCACCAGTACGTCAGCGTGGCCTGCCTTGCCATGTTCGATCGCTTCCTTCGTATGCTTGATCGCTTCCCCAAGATGGTCTTCCGCGAGAGCCAAGCGTGGAGCAAAAAACGCAGCGAGGCCCAGGCCCAGCACGAGAATGAAAATTCTACGAGTCATTGAAATCCTCCCCGATGACGAGTCTCCCTCCCCTTTTAGAGGAGCGCATCTGGAGCATGAGCTAGTTCACGCTGGCTGGCAAGAAGCGGGGTTAAAACAAAACCGACGACGCGCAATAAGCGAAGCCGCTACTTTTGTTCCAAGTCTGGCATCCAGATAATCGCCGCCATGGTTAAGTCGCGGTTCATTGCTTCTGCTAACCGACCTCGCATCGGCAGACGGCGCAGGATCGCCCAAACGCACGTTTAGATACATTAGCACTACTTTGGCAGATTTTTGAGAGGTCCTGCACTTTTGGGATTGAACGAAGCCGCTATCGCGGCGGGAGGGGCGAGGTCGCGTGATTGGCCTCCTGTCTGAGAGGATTTGGGCGTTGCAACCCACCTCAGACAGGAGGTTTCCAGATGGCCGAGATCAGCCCTCTGCGTCGTCGCATGATCGAAGACATGACGGTCCGCAATCTTTCGCCGGCGACCCAGCAATCCTACATCCACGCCGTCGCGAGGTTCAGCCAATATTTCGGGCGTTCCCCTGATCGCCTCGGGCTGGAGGACGTCCGCGCCTACCAGGTGCATTTGATCTCGAAGAGCATATCCTGGGCGTCGCTCAACCAGATCGTCTGCGCGCTCCGCTTTTTCTACGGGGTGACGCTCGGCTGCGACGATCCCGGAGCGGATCGCCTATGCCCGCGAGCCGCGCAAGCTCCCGTCCGTGCTGAGCACCGACGAAGTGGTCCGTTTTCTCGAATCCGTCTCCAGCCTCAAAGCGCGCATCGCGCTCACCACAGCCTATGCCGCGGGACTGCGCGTGTCGGAGGTGATCGGCCTGAGGGTAGCCGACATCGACAGCGACCGCATGGTCATCCGGATCGAGCGCGGCAAGGGCGGCAAACGTCATGCTGTCTGAGCAATTGCTCAGCATTCTGCGCAGCTATTGGCGTCTCGCGCGGCCAGAGAGCTTCTTGTTTCCCGGTCGCGACAAGAATAAGCCGATCGAGCAAACCGTCCTGCACGCCGCCTGCCGTTCGGCGCGTGCGGCGGCTGGCATCGACAAGCGCGTGAGCGTCCATATCCTGCGACACAGCTTCGCGACGCATCTCCTGGAGAGCGGCGTCGACATTCGCATCATCCAGGTGCTGCTCGGCCACGAGCATCTGTCGACGACGGCGCGCAACACGCAGGTCTCGACGCATCTGATCAGCGGGACGAAGAGCCCCCTGGACCGCCTTTCCCTGGAGGTGACGCCGCCCGAGTGACCGGGCGTGGAGAGGCCGGCGATCGAGCTCGCCGACATCTTCCGCCGCCATGGCGATGCCTATCGTCGCGATCACGCCGGGCGTCTCGGCCGCGGCGAGCGACGCGTCATGGGCGCGATCGCGGCGTGCCGGACGGCGGCGCTCGGCGGCCATGTCGAGCAATGCGGCGATTGCGGCGCCAGACGCATCGCCTACAACTCCTGCCGGAACCGGCATTGCCCAAAATGCCAGGGCGCGGCGCGCGCCGCCTGGCTCGACGCGCGCAAGGCCGAGCTGCTGCCGGCGCCTTATTTCCATCTTGTCTTCACCCTGCCGCCGGCGGCGGCCGAGGTCGCCTTCCAGAACAAGAGGCTTCTCTACGCCGCGCTGATGCGCGCCGCCGCCGAGGCGACCATGACCCTCGCCGCAAATCCGAAGCGGCTCGGCGCCAGGATCGGCCTGCTCGCGGTTCTCCACACCTGGGGGCAGACGCTCACCCATCATCCCCATGTCCATTGCGTCGTCCCCGGCGGCGGCGTCTCGCTCGACGGCGAGCGCTGGATCGTTTGCAAGCCGGGCTTCTTCCTGCCGGTGAAGGCGCTGGCGCGCTTGTTCCGCCGATTGTTCCTCGCCACCCTGGAGGCGGCGTTCGACAAAGGCGAGCTTGGCTTTTTCGGCGAGTTGGCGCCGCTTTGCGATCCACGCGCTTTCGCCGAGCGCATCGTTGCGCTGCGCAAGACCGATTGGATCGTCTACGCCAAGCCGCCTTTCGGCGGCCCTGAGCAGGTGCTCGCCTATCTCGCGCGCTACACTCACCGCGCAGCGATCGCCAATTCGAGGCTGGTCGCAGCTGGCGACGACAACGTCGCTTTCTCTTACAAGGACTATCGCCGCCAGGGGCGCCGTCGGATCATGCGCCTTTCGCCCGACGAGTTTATTCGCCGCTTTCTGCTGCATGTGCTCCCCGACGGCTTTCACCGCATCCGCCATTATGGCCTTCTGGCCAGGGGCGACCGCGAGGAGCGGCTCGCGCTCTGTCGTCGGCTCGCCGCCGCCGAACATCCGGTCGAGCCGAAGGTCGGCACCCGCGAGGATCCGGCGACCACCGCAATTGGCGCCGCCTTCCCATGCCCCGACTGCGGCGGACTCATGCGCCGCATCGGCGTCGTTCCGCCCGCGAGGCCTCGACCGTTCCGATGCGACACGTCATGAGCCCGGCCATCACCCCCGCTCGGAACCCGGCACAACTCCCCCGTTTCGCTCATCGCACGATGCGCCGACGGGGCGCCGCCTCGCGCCGCGAGCGCGAAAATCTTCATCCACATGCCGCCGATACCGCGACAGACGGCCACGAATGTCGGCCCGCTCGAGCGCTTCCCGCCCATGCGCGGACTTCTCGTCTCCCGCCGCAAGCACCGGCGCCCACCGCGGCCCTGCTACCAACGACAACGAGACGCGCTTTCCCCATAGTGGCTAACGACCCGCGCCTTCGTTCAATCCGGCTCACATGGGGAGGTTCGCGTCAAGGGGGTTAGATTTAGTGGCGCATAAGTAAGACTCCTATTGCGGTTTCGGTATCCAAGGTCTGAGCCAGCTTCCGCGACCTGGTTTTTCCTCGCCAGATCAAACTCACATTCGGTCGCCGTTCGTGACGGCTGCGCCAATATCCCGCTTGCGGCGGGTGGGCTCAGGAAGACGAGACCATTCTTAAGTTCGGCGGTTCAGGCCATGCCGGATTTCGGTTCGTCTGCCCGGATCCGCCAGGACTGATCAGATTCCTGGACGATTGAGGATTTGGCTGGTGTACGTCATCAGGCGGCTTTCATCACGGCTCCCTCAATGACGACGCCGGAGGTCACACATTTCCACAGCGCCACCAGCAGTTTTCGCGCCAATGCCACGATAGTCGTTTTTTTGAGGCGGCCACTGTTGCGCCTGACCCGCTCTTTGAACCACACGGCCAGCGCCGAATATGGCTGATGCCGAAGCCATAGCCAGGACAACTGAATGAGCGTTGTTCGCAATCGCGGATTGCCGGCTTTAGACACGCCTTGTTCGTGATCGACCGATCCACTCTGCCAGGGTGTCGGCGCTAAGCCCGCATAAGAAGCGACCTGGCGTCGATTGTCGAAATGCCGGAATAGCCCTTCCGACCAGAGGACGGCGGCGAACTCTGGACCGATACCTTTGATGGTGAGCAACATTGCCGCCGGTTCTGGCGCCGCGACTCGTTTTTGCGTGGCAAGCAGCGTATCCCGCTCGGTCTCCACCGCCTTGATCTGCTCAAGCAGGAGCTCGAGCCGATCAAGTTCACGAGTGATTTGAGCCTTGAGATGCGGCGGCAATGGACGGCCATCGCCCGTCTTCAGCTCTTCGACCCGTCGTCGTCGATCGCGACGCAGCGGCTCGTAACCGGATACGCCCTGCGAGAACAGCAATCCTTTGATCCTGTTGATGTGCGAAACGCGCTCGTTGGTTAGCACCTTGCGCTCGCGACAAAGACGTCGGCGGTCTTCGTCCTCGGGGGTCGGCGCGTTGATCATCGCGCACACCCGAGGCTCGCCGCGCTTGTGCGCCAGCAGCGCGCGAAGCGGCGCCTCGCCATCGATCCTGTCGGTTTTCGCCCGTCGGCGCCGACGTGATGTCGCGATCGAGGCCGGATCGACGACATGGCTTTCAATCCCTTCTCTCTCCAGCACTCGATGAATCCAGAAGCCGTCCAACCCGGCTTCCTGAATGACGACGATCGGGAAGGATTTTCCAGTTCGCGCCGGCGCCTTCTGTCTGAGGTCCGAAAAGCGCGCCAACAGCGCGACGATGTCCCCAGCAGGCACAGCGTGCTTCGACATCTTCTCGTCACTGCCCGGCGACAGCGATGTGATCAACCAGGTTGAACGGCTCAATTCCATTGAGATGAAAATCGCGCCAATATCGATGCGGATAGCGTTCGGCGTTTCGTGTCGATTAGCTCCAACTTGCATGGTCGTCTCCAGAGTCGGTGTTCGCAACCTCACTCTGCCAGAGCGCCGGTCGCTCTCCACCTCCCCATGGGATCTTATGTGAGGTCCGCATCTCGCAAGTCGCAGCATCGCGCCCCGGACCTCACATAACCCTCCAGATTCCCTAGGATCGTTTTGCGTGATTCATGAGTGGTCGGCGTTTTGGAGGGCCGACCATGGACGAGAGCTGGAAGTCCGATCTCGAGCGGTGGCTCGCGCCTTTCATCGGCGCATTTCGGCACAAGACGCGGGCGCGCATGTGCCCGGTCTATGTTGCGGGGTTGATCGGCGCGGGTGATCGCAAGAGCGTGCAGCCCATGGCGGCGCGGGACGGCGACGTCGGCTATGACCAGCTCCATCACTTCATCGCCAGCGGCGTATGGGACGCAGAACCGCTGGAAAAGGCGCTGCTCGCCGAAGCCGACAGGATGGTCGGCGGCCCAGATGCATGGCTGATCGTCGATGATACGGCTTTGCCGAAAAAGGGCGCGCACTCGGTTGGCGTGGCGCCACAATACGCCTCGTCCCTCGGAAAGACGGCCAACTGTCAGTCATTGGTCTCGCTTACCCTAGCGTCGCGCGAAGTTCCGGTAATGGTGGGACTGCGGCTCTTCCTGCCCGAAAGCTGGACAAGCGATCCCCAGCGCATGGCGCAGGCGCGCATTCCGGAGAACAGGCAGGTCGCCCTGAGCAAGCCGGAAATTGCGATCGAGGAGATCGACCGCGTCATCGCCTCTGGGGTGCGCTTCGGCTGCGTCCTTGCAGATTCAGGTTACGGCTCTAGCGGGTCGTTTCGTCAGGCGCTGAGCGCGCGCGGTCTGCTGTGGGCGGTGGGGCTGTCACGGCGCCAGAACGTCTACCCGGCAGATGTCACGCTGGCCTTTCCTGTCGCAAAAACGGGGAAGCCGCGTAAATACCACATCCCTGAACAGCCGCCTGTCTCTGCTGAAGCCGCTTTGGGTGACGCGAATTGGCAAAAGGCCAGTTGGCGGCGGGGCACGAAAGGCCGCTTGACGTGTCTCTTCGCGGCTCGCCGCGTTCGCGTCGCCGATGGCCATAAGCACCGCATGCGCGACAATCGCGTGCAGTGCATGCCGGGCGACGAGGTCTGGCTTGTCGGCGAACGCCGATCGACGGGCGAGCAAAAATATTATGTGTCGAACTTACCAGCCAACGCGAGTCTGAGACAGCTCGCCGCCACAATCAAAGCCAGATGGGTCTGTGAGCAGGCCCATCAGCAGCTCAAGGAAGAACTCGGCCTCGATCACTTTGAAGGTCGGTCCTGGATTTGCTTACATCGACACGCCTTGATGACGATGATCGCCTACGCCTTCCTTCAATCCCGCCGCCTCAAGGCTGTGGGACGGAAAAAAAGAGTCGGAGGACCGCCGCCACAACCGTCCATGCCGGCCATTCGGCAAGCCATCCTTGACCTCTTCGCTCGGCAACCAACCACGCGATGTCCTCATTGCAATTGGCTACTCACCCAAACCGTCAAACCTAAACTGCCAAAGTAGTGTTAGCGCCCGCTCCATCGCGATTTCGGCGCGATGAATCACCGCTTTTCCGTGGAGATTCGACGGAGTGAAACTGGCGTCGTCGGCCAGGAACTCGCAAAGTAATTTAGTTTGCGAGGCGAGGCGCGTGGCAAGCGGATCGTTCGGAAGAAGATTCGTCAGTTCGTCTCGAAAAACGGAGACACAGCTTGGCTCCAACCCAATCACCGGTATGCCTGCTTCTATATCGTTCTCAATGGACTTCAGGGTTTTGCATAACACCTCTTTGGCCTGATCGAGAAGGCCGGACTCGTAGAGGGGTCGACCACAACACAATCTTTCCGTCGGGATTTCCACTTCATAGCCGGCGGCTTCGAGCACACGCACCGCTGCTTGAGCGGTTTGTGGCGCGAAATAATTGCTGAGCGTGTCGGGCCACAGTAAGACGCGCCGATTTGCTCCTCTCACGGTAGGTTTACGCCTCTTAAACCAGGCCTCGAACGAAGCGGGCGCCAGCTTTGGAAGCGTGGCTTTGGCGTGAAACCGGGCAATAACATTCACAAGGCGCCTGAGAGTCGGTCCGGAGACTTCATGATTGATTACAGAGCCTTCTGAGCATGAGGCGAATGGAGGCGAGGTGCAAGAAAGCGAGCGCCTTTCGATTGAGATTTTCCCAATCCTTGGCCAATCGGCGGCAGCGGCCCAGCCAGGATAAAGTTCGCTCAACAACCCAACGCCTGGGCAAGATCTCGAATCCTTTGGCTCTATCAGAACGCTTGACGATTTCTGTCACAAGACCCGGCAAGGCTTTCTTCTGCGCCTCGCGAAATTGTGGACCCTGATAGCCGCCATCGGCGAACATCTTTTGAAGAAATGGAAATTTTCCAAATAACGTGCTCAAGACGAGAATGCCGCCATCGCGGTCTTGAATGTCCGCGCTGTGAACGACGGCGTGAAGCAGCAAGCCTATCGTATCGACGAGAATATGCCGCTTTTTGCC
The DNA here is from genome assembly GCF_038070105.1 of Methylocystis sp. IM3. Taxonomy (NCBI): domain Bacteria; kingdom Pseudomonadati; phylum Pseudomonadota; class Alphaproteobacteria; order Hyphomicrobiales; family Methylocystaceae; genus Methylocystis; species Methylocystis sp. IM3. Next base: position 314,071 of record NZ_JBBPBZ010000001.1, read on the forward strand.
TTTGACCTTCTTGCCCGCATCATAGCCATGCGGATCGATATAGCTCCCCCTTTTTCAGCGCTCTTCACGCTTTGGCTGTCGATGACCGCGGCAGTCGGACTGGCTTCGCGCCCTTCTGCTTCCCGACACCTGACGTAAAGCGCGTGGTGGATACGCTCCAACGTTCCGTCATATGTCCAGAGATCAAAATAGCCGTAAACTGTGCTTCTCGGTGGGAAGTCCTTCGGGATCGCGCGCCACTGACAGCCGGTTGATAGGACATACATCAGGCCATTGACCACCTCGCGTATGTTCACCGTGCGCTTGCCGCCGCCACGCCTTGCAGGCGGTATCAGAGGTCTGACAAATCGCCATTCCGCGTCCGTCAGATCGCTAGGATAGCGCAATTTGCTACGATCATAACGGCAGCGAGTTTCGTGCGTCCACATTCGGCGATCCCCAAAGAATCAGATCGCCTTTTGAATCATAACCGACTCATTCGACTCAACTTTTCTCCGGACGGACACTGAGGCCGGGCGCCTGCGTCGCAAAATTCAGGATTGGCGCTAGGGGTGACGCATAGGGCGCCCCAACGATGCACATAGCCAGCGAAATAAGCGGCGCGCGGGCGCCAATTCGCCTCGTAATAGTGAGAAAGGAATTCCGCCTTGTAGGTCGCCATGTCAACCTTTGCGGGACAATCTCCCTTGCAGCCTTTGCATTGCAAACAGAGATCCAGAGCTTCTTTCACATTGTTGTTGAACCAACCGCCGCCGAGCGCGCCGGCTCGGAAGAGCTCGAACAACAAATGGGCGCGCCCCCTGGTGGTATGTCTTTCATCGCGCGTCGCGATAAAGCTCGGGCACATGGTCCGCTTGTCCGATAGGCTTCGGCAGAGTCCGACGCCAAAGCAGCGCTCGACCGCTTGTGCGATGGAGCCTGCATCCTCTGGAAAGGCGAAATGCGTCTTCAGCTCTAACAGGCTGTTGAAAAACCCCTCGCACTGACGACGCTGTTGTGATTCCCTTCGCTTCAGGCAAGGGGGGCTTGGAATGCGCGGCGGGGACGAGCGGTCTGGGGCGCTATTCAGCTATGTGGACATGGAGGCGCGCGTTCCGCAAGCGCATCCCTTGCGAGTCATCCGCGACCTAGCGAACCAGGCACTCGCCGCTCTTGCCGGGGAATTTTCGGCGCTCTACGCCTCGACAGGCCGGCCCTCCATCCCGCCGGAGAAGCTGCTGCGCGCGATGCTGCTGCAAGCCTTCTACTCGATCCGCTCGGAGCGCCAGCTCATGGAGCGGCTCGATTTCGACTTATTGTTTCGCTGGTTCGTGGGGCTCGGGATCGACGATTCCGTCTGGGATCATTCGACCTTCTCCAAGAATCGCGACCGGCTGCTCGATGGCGACATCGCGGCGAAGTTTCTTGCCGCCGTGCTGGCGCAGCCGCGTGTGAAGCGGCTTTTGAGCAACGATCATTTCTCTGTCGATGGCACGCTGATCGAGGCTTGGGCGTCCATGAAGAGCTTCACGCCGAAGAGCGCGGGCGAAGGCGAGGCGAACCAAACGGACGATCCACCTTCGGGCGACGGCGGATCGCGCAACCGCGAAGCGGATTTCCATGGCGAGAAGCGTTCGAACGACACACATGCTTCAACGAGCGATCCGGACGCACGGCTTTATCGCAAGGGCGCTGGCAAGGAGGCGAAGCTGTGTTTCATCGGTCATGCGCTGATGGAGAACCGTAACGCTCTTTTCGTCGATGCCTGCCTGACGAAAGCCGACGGCCACGCCGAACGCGTCGCTGCGCTGCATATGATCGAGCCGCGGGCCGACCGGCCGAGGCGGATCACACTCGCGGCCGACAAGGGCTACGACGCCGAGGACTTCGTCAACGAGTTGCGCTCGATGCGGGTTACGCCGCATGTGGCGCAGAATGTGAGCGGCCGGTCATCTGCGATCGATGGGCGCACGACGCGGCATGGCGGCTACGGGCTCAGCCAGCGCATCCGCAAGCAGATTGAGGAGGGCTTCGGCTGGATCAAGACAGTCGCCGGGCAGGAGAAAACCAAGTTTCGAGGCTGCGACAGGGTGGGCTTCGCTTTCACCTTCGCGGCAGCCGCCTATAATCTGGTCAGGCTACCGAAGCTGCTCGCCGCAGCGTGAGATGAGAGACCGAAGCGCGCAAAGCGCGCGCGCTTCCGAGCCCTATCAACCGCGCCCACCTCCCCCCGAAAATCCGCTCCAGAGCGGAAGGCGGCGAGTAGCCCCTTTTTTCAACAGCCTGCTAAGGGTTGGTAATCGGGGCCCGTGCGGAGATTGTCATCGAGCGGATAAGGATCCACAACTTTGCCGGGGTTGAGTTTCCAATCAGGGTCCCAGATCGCTTTGAAGTCTCGGAACGCCTGCAAAAGGTCCGGCCCATACATTCGATCAAGGAGTTCCGCTTTTAATTGGCCGTCGCCATGCTCCCCGGACAGCGAACCGCCATAGGCCGAAACGAGATCGGCTCCGTCCTGCATGAACCGACGAAACTTCGCAACGCCCGGCTCGCTCTTCAGATCAAAGTTGAATCTCGTGTGAACGCAGCCTTGCCCGAAATGGCCGTACAGCGTGCATCGATACTGATAGCGATTGATCAGTTTTTGGAAGTCTCTCAGATAGGCTCCAAGCTTTTCAACGGAGACCGCCGTATCTTCCCAAGAAGGCCACGTATCTTCCTTCCCCGGCAGGCGGCTCGCGCCGAGGTCTGCTTCGCGAATGATCCAGATCGCTCGTTGGTCGGCGGGATCGCTGAAGGCGCGCATGTCCGCTTTGTCGCTGCCTCTCTTCAGCTCGCCCAGCGCAGCATGGGCCCGGGCTGTCGCCTCACCTTGGGTTTCTCCGCCAAACTCGGCAAGCAGCTTCAGCCTGCCCTCGGGCAGCAGCCTGCGTCCCGGAGGATCCTCGTCTTTGCGCTTGAGATTTTCGAGAACCCTGATATCGAACCCTTCGAGCGCAATTGGCCCGGTTTGCAGAATTTCGGGTGCGTGGTCTCCCGCCGTGCCCCAATCCGGGTAGCCGATGAGCAGCAACGCCCGAAAACCGGGATTTGGTAAAAGCCTTAGGGTGGCTTCGAGAGTTAAGGCGCAGGTGCCTTCCGATCCAACCAGGGCCCGAGCGACGTGGAAACCATTCTCGGGGATTTGAGGGTATTGCTGTCTGACCTACTCGGACACGGCATCTATCAGAGCCTTGAGTTTCGCGTAGATCTCGCTCTTTCGGCCGCCAGCGCGGACGATTTGGGCAAATGCATCCTGAGCCGTTTCTCCAACCCTTAGCCGTTCGCCGCCATAGGTTATGATTTCAAGCTCGCAGGTGTTATCGACGGTTTTGCCGCCCATGACCGAGTGGGCTCCGCAGCTGTTATTTCCGATCATCCCGCCCAGCGTGCAATATTCGTGGGTGGCTGGATCCGGCGCGAATGTCAGACCGTGCTGTTCGGCGGCGTTGCGGAGATCATCGAGAATAACCCCCGGCTCAACCCGCGCCGTGCGACTGTGCGGGTCAATATCAAGCACCCTGTTCATATATTTCGAAAAGTCGATGACAACGGCGACATTGCAGGCTTGGCCGGATAGGCTGGTGCCGCAGCCGCGGCCGAGGATCGGAACGTCATGTTCGTGGCATGCGTCAACAGTCGCAACCACATCATCCTTATGCCGAGGGATCACCACCCCGACCGGCACATGGCGATAAATGGAAAGGTCGTGTGTGTAGAGCGCGCGACTTGCATCGTCAAATAGCACTTCTCCTTCGACGGAAGATTGCAAGCGGTGGGCAAGCTCCCGCACACTGCCACGGCTGATTGCGCGTGAAACGTCGGCAGCTTTCACTCTCTCCTCCTGCGACTCGTCATGGCTGAGGAATTAGCCAAATTAGTTAGGGGATGGAGACGCTCAAAGAAGCGCCGCACGGACATCCATGCAATTAACGTAACGGCGCCTTGAGTAGTGATCGTATGCCGGTTTTGAACCTTGCATGGCTTTGACCACGCATTGTCGGTGGACCCTACCCCAAACTGGAACCGGGCTCGGGGATCGTCCGTTATCTTTTGGCAGGTCAAAGGGACGTCAATGAAAGCGGTCGCACGGACGCTCTCATGATATAGGGTCAAAGGACTCGCCCAGAGCCGCCCAACCCGCATCTGGGGCAAACCGAGAGCCGTGCTTTTGCGATAATCCTTGCAAAGCGGTGACAACGGCCTCTGCACCGCGTGTTTTGGCATAGTGCAAAGGCCCGCCTCGGAAAGGCGCAAAGCCAGTTGCAAAGATCATCGCCACGTCGATGAGATCCTGATCAGCTACGATTCCCTTTCGAAGACACTCGACGCAAGCATTCACAAGAGGCAAAACGAGCCGGTCGGTCATGGCGTCGTCGGGCTCTGGCGCGGCGTCGCGCTTTTTCGGCTTGCCGGCCGAATATTCGTAAAGGCCCTTGCCAGATTTGAGCCCGAGCTCGCCTTTTTTTACCTTGTCGCGCAACCAGGTCGGGACCTCCGGCAAGAGATCAACGGACTCTTTCAGTCTGTCGGCGACCTCGAGACAAATATCCAGTCCGACACGGTCGGCGACCTCGGCTGGCCCCATGGGCATGCCGAAACGCAAGGCGGCTTCGTCGATGGTTTCAGGCCATACGTCTTCGTCTAACATGGTGAGCGCCTCGAGAAGGTAGGGTGTGAGCGCACGGTTGACGAGAAAACCGGGCGCGCTCGCAACCGACGCCGGGAGGCGGTCGATGCGCCCGCAGAAAGACCGTGCTCTAGCGACCGCGTCGTCGCTCGATTGATCGTGGCGGACAAGTTCAACCAGTTCGAGGCTGGCGACCGGATTGAAGAAATGCAGACCGACCAAGCGGTCGGGCCGCTGGAGCCCTTGCCGCAGTTCCTCGAGAGGAATGCTCGACGTGTTCGTCGCTAATACCGCCTCGCGCCTCATGCGCGGCTCCATGGCCCGGAACACATCATGCTTGATGTCGAGACGCTCTGGCACGGCCTCGATGACGATATCGGCGCGCTCTACTCCAAGATTATTGAAATCAAGGATGAGACGATCAAGCGCGTGCCGTCTCTCGGCGGGGGCGTCGAGCTTGCGCGAGAAAAGGTCGCTCGCTCGCTTGGCGATCTTGGCGAGACCAGTATGATCCAGGTCGCTGATCGAAACTTCTAATCCTTTCAGCGCGCACCATGCGGCGATATCGCCCCCCATCACGCCGGCTCCGATGACGTGCACATGACGCAAATCAGAGTGGTCTGCCGCAAGCTTCTTCAGTTTCTCGTGCAAGAAAAAAACGCGGATGAGATTTTGTGCGGTATCGCCAACGAGGAGATCGGCAAATGATTCGCGCTCCTTTTGGAACAGATCCGCCGCTCCGCCGTGCCGCGCCCAGAGATCGATGAGCGCGTAAGGCGCGGGATAGTGCTCCTGCCGCGCTTTCTCTTGAGTTTTGGCGCGCATCTTTTCAGCGGCGTATTTTCGGACTGGCGCCAATGAAAGCGCACGCGCTCTCAATCCTCCGCCCGACCGTTTGATTTTGCCGGCGACCGCCGCCCGCGCGGCCGCCAGGATGTGACGCTCCTCGGTGACGAGATCAACGAGCCCGACCGCTTTCGCCTTGGGGGGTGAGATCGATCTGCCCGTGAGCATCATCGTCATCGCTTCCAAAGGATCGATCAACCGCGTGAGGCGCGCCGTGCCGCCAAGGCCTGGGTGAAGGCCGAGCTTGATTTCCGGAAATACGAAGGATGCTCCCCTCAGGGCCAGGCGATAGTCGCAGGCGAGCGCGAGCTCCAGTCCGCCGCCTAGGCAAAACCCATGGATCACGGCGACGGTCGGAAATGCGAGGGCGTCCAGCCTGTTGACGACAGCTGCGGCCCGATTGAGGCGGACCTTTATTTTCTTCGCGTCTCGCATCCCACGTAAATCAGCGATGTCGGCGCCGGCGATGAAGCCGGAGCGCTTGCCAGATCGCAAGACAAGCCCCTTAGCTGGCCGGGCCTCGAGCTGGCCGAGACATTCATCGAGTTCCGACAGGACGGCCTCGGAGAGCGTGTTTACGCTCTCCCCCGCGCGGTCCAAGATCAGCCAGGCGACGTCGTCCGCGTCTCGCTTCAACAGCCAGTTCTTGCCTTTCCAGGACGGCGCGATCCCCGGCCCCATCTCCAATTCTCGCCCTTGAAGCGCAGACCAGACCGTGCCAGCCATCGGTTTCTCCATCTCAGGCTGCTTCGAGCAACATGGCTCCCCCCTGCCCGCCGCCGATGCACTCCGTCGCGAGCCCGCGCCTGAAGTTGAGGCGCTTCAGCGCTTTGGCGAGGTGCAGCGTGATGCGGTTGCCGCTGGCGCCAACAGGGTGACCGAGGCTGATGGCTCCGCCGTCGACATTGAGACGGTCGCACTCGATCCGGCCGAAGGTCGTTTGGAGGCCCAGCACGGTTTTGCAGTAGCTCTCGTCTTCCCATGCGGCGAGGCAGGCGAGGATCTGCGCCGCAAACGCCTCATTGATCTCCCAGAGGTCGACATCTTCGCGGGCGAGACCGTTGCGTTCGAGAAGCGCAGTCGCGCAGAGCGTCGGCGCCAGTCCCATGATCGACGGGTCGAGCGCGGACCATTCGGAATCGACGATGCGCGCCAGCGCATCGAGCTTGTGCTCCGCGACTGCCGTCTCGGAGGCAAGGATTATCCAGGAGGCGCCATCGGTAATCTGCGAGCTATTGCCAGGAGTGACCTTTCCGTACGGCTTCTCAAACGCTGGCGAAAGCCCGGCCAGCTTCTCGACCGAGGTGTCGGGACGCACGCCGTCGTCCTTCTCGTAGAGCTTCCCGTCCCTGTCCGCCATCGGGACGACCTCCCCCATGAGCAGGCCGGCCTCCTGGGCATGCGCCAAGCGCCTGTGGCTCTCGACCGCGTAGCGATCCGCGTCTTGGCGCGAGATGGCGAATAGATGCGCGAGAAGCTCAGCCGTCTGCCCCATATTCAAACCCACGATCGGATCGGTCAGCCCTCGCTCTAGCCCAATGATGGGCTTCATAAAACGTGGCCGCAGCTCGCCGAGCCGCTTGGCCTTGTCCCAGATCGTTTTTGCCGCCGAAAATCGACCGAACCATTCGACAGCCTCCCGCCGCAGGACCAGCGGCGAATGCGAGAGGGCTTCGGCGCCTCCAGCAAGAATGACGTCGGCGGCCCCGTCCTGGATGTAGCGATAGGCCGTGTCGATCGATTGCATGCCAGAGCCGCAGTTGATCTGCACCGTGAACGCGACCATGTCTTCGCCGAGGCCAAGACGCAGCGCGGCGACGCGGGCCGGGTTCACTTCCTCGGCGATCACGTTAACGCACCCGAGGATGACCAAGTCGATGGCCGCTGCCACGGACGGGTGGCGCAACAGCAACGGCCGGCCGCATTGCACTGCGAGATCGACGGGCGTGAACGGCCCGGGCCGCCCGCGCGCCTTGATAAAGGGCGTGCGCGCGCCGTCGATGATATAGACCGGCCGCTTCACGCCATTTTTGCGCTGGAAGCGCTGTGCCGCCCCCGCCATTGCAGTTCGTCCTTTTCTGCGAGCAGAGCGAGCTCACGAGGATCGAAATCATCAACCGCGATCACAGAAGAAACCTCGGCGTCTGTTGCGCGTAGCCTCTCCGCCTCGCTTATGCCGATCACGCTTTGTCGCAGGCCCTCCTCAGTAGAATCGATCTTTGCCTCGCGCAGCCGACGACGCAGCGGCGCCGTTTCGACGGTGAGGCCGAAGGCCCGCTCCAGTTGCGCGACCGCATCATTGCTACACCCCCGGAAAACATCGGCCGTGAGCCGATCGCGCGCCTCGCCTGGTTGCACCAAGATCGCCGCACAGCGCCGCGCCAGTTCGTCCGACGGTCCGATTTGTCTCCGGCCAAATGGCTGGATAATCGCCCCGGCGATTAGCGCCACGATCCTATTTGGAAAATTAGCGAGCGTTTCGGCGAAAAGCGTTTCGATCCGACGGAGTCCTGCCGCAACGCAGTAGTCGACGAGCGGCTCGTCGGATTCATTCCGACCTTCGTCTTCGAAGCGTTTGAGCACAGCCGAAAGAAAATAGAGCTCGGATAGAACATCGCCCAACCGCGCCGATATCATTTCTCTCCGTTTGAGCTGGCCGCCGAGCGTGATCAGCGCCAAATCGGCAATCAGCGCGAAAGACGCCGCATCGCGCGACAGTTGCTTGTAATACGCCGCCATCGGGCCTGCCTTGGGCGAGGGGCCAATACGGCCGCCACTCCAATTTCGGACAAAGGCGCGGCCGAGATTGGCGAAGAAGTGGCCGACGTGGCGCCAGAGCGCCCGATCGAATTGTTCTATCCCTTTGTCAGGGTCGGCCAGCGCGCCCATTTCCTCGAGGAGATAGGGATGGCAACGGATTGCGCCCTGCCCGAAGATGATGAGGCAGCGGGTCAATAAGTTTGCGCCTTCGACAGTGACGGCGATGGGTGTTGTTCGATGTAAATTGCCCAAATAATTTCGCGGTCCATCCATGACCGCTTTCCCACCATGGAGATCCATCGCCTCCTCCACCGCCTCGCGCATGCGCTCGGTGGCGTCGGACTTCATGATGGCCGATATGACGGCTGGCTTATAACCCTGATCCAAAGCGGCGCAGGTCAATCGTCGTGCCGCGTCGATGCGGTACGTCGTCGCGGCAAGATGGCCGAGGCGATCTTGCACGCCTTCGAGGTCGCCAATGGGGATGCCGAACTGTTCGCGAATTCGCGCATAAGCGCCAGTTGAGCGCGCGCTGAAAGCGGTGGCGGCGCCCGCGAGGCTTGGTAGAGAAATTCCCCGCCCAGCGGCCAGCGCGCTCATCGTCATCTTCCAACCGGCGCCGATTTGCTCTCTTCCGCCAACGACCCAATCGAGCGGCGCGAACACGTCGCGTCCTTGGTTTGGGCCATTCTGAAACGCCTGAGACGCCGGCAGGTGGCGTCTGCCGATTTCGACGCCCGGGGCGTTGGCCGGCACAAGCGCAACAGTGATGCCGAGGTCTTCCTCGCCGCCGATGAAGGCAAGCCCGAGCACCGTGGCTATCGGACCAAGCGTGATGTAGCGTTTGCGCCAATTAAGCCGCAGGCCGAGCGCGCGCGCGCCATTATGGTCCGCGTAGCAAACGACCCCGCTATCTGTCATGGAGGCGGCGTCCGAGCCTGCTTCCGGGCTGGTAAGGCAAAAACACGGGATTTCGCGGCCGTCCGCCAAGCGGGGAAGCCAATAGGCTTTTTGTTCGTCGGTCCCGAATTGGACCAGCAACTCTCCCGGACCGAGGGAATTGGGGACCATGACAGTGACGGCGGCGGTCACGCTACGGGTGCTGATCTTACGGATCACTTGCGAATGCGCGTAGGCTGAAAACCCCAAGCCGCCATACTCGGTTGGGATAATCATTCCGAAGAATTTGTGCCGCTTCAGGAAGTCCCAGACGTTAGCGGGAAGATCTCGCCATTCGAACTGGATTTTCCAATCATCGAGCATCCCGCACAGTTCCTCCACGGGCCCGAGGAGGAACGCCTGCTCAGCAGGGCCCAAGCGCGCCGGCGGCGTGTCGAGAAGCTTTTTCCAATCTGGGTCGCCGGTGAACAGCTCCGCGTCCCACCATACGTCACCCGCCTCGATCGCCTCGCGCTCGGTAGCGGACATTTGTGGCAGAGCGCCACGGGCCCATCTGTAAATGGGCTCTGAGAGTAGTTTCCGCCTGATGTGTTCTAAGCTCAAGCGTTTCGTCCCATCAGATTGGAATGCCCGATTGTGTATTATTCCGCCCCGAGCGCAGCCGCGACAACCCGGGCATCGCGTTATGGTAGACTTAGGGCGATCACCAAAAAGCTGCCACGCAAAACCAGCGCGTTCTATGGCAACGCGGGCAGAACCTTTTCCTCGAACTTACGGAGCGCGAGCTCAGATCAAAGCCACTGACGTTTTCATTCTGCTGTCCTCTGAGACACAACTGCCGAGGAAAACCGTCTTTGTTCCTTCAGGTTAGCGCAGCCAGCTTCCCTGGCGCCTTCACACCACTGGGCGGGGCAGCCAAGAGAAGGGCTACGACGGGCGCACTATCATGCGGGACGCCTGGAACCGCGTCCGTGGCGCGAAGCGCCTCGGCAGCGCGCGCTGCTTGCCTACGGCATAGCAGGCAACGAACATAACGCGAGCAAGCTACGCCGGGTCTCTACGGACCTTCCGGCGTGCGCGGGGACGTCCCTTGTCTTTTTGAGGGATTCTATCATGTGATATTTTGACGGGGGGCCGAGGGAACCCTTCAACCATGCATCCCTTCGGCCAGATCATATTGAACGCCATGGGCGTAGCTATCGTTATGCTGTTCGGTCTCAGGATAGCAAAGGTGTTAATTGCGGTCGCCGCAGCGGCGTTCGCCACCAACTAGCGAAGCTATCTGCTAACCGACTTTGCTCGCCGTCGGCCGTGCCGCGCGAGGAAATGGCGCACCGGAACGGGATACTTAGCGCTGCAAGTCTTATGGTCGGGGCCCCGGCGGCGGAAGACGCCGTCAGACGGGCTCAGGCGCTGCCGCGACTCGCCATCGGGCTTCATGTCGTCCTGGTGGATGGGGTCCCGACGCTTCCGCCCCACGAAATCCCAGATCTGGTCGACGAAAGAGGCCAGCTTCGCAACGATCTCGCGAAGCTCGGCCTTGACATCGCTTTCCGGCCGAAGGTGCGATCGCAGTTGAGACAGGAGATCCGAGCGCAGTTTGAGGCCTTTACCGCGAGCGGCATGGCGCTCAGCCACGTCGATGTTCACAAGCACTATCACCTGCATCCAGACGTAGCCGCCGACATCATTTCGATTGGGCGAGAGTTTGGCATGCGATCGCTGCGGGCGCCATCCGAACCGCGGAGCGTTCTCGAGGCAATCGACAAACAGGACATTCGTTCGTCCTGGATGCTCGCTCCCTCGGTGGCGTTTTTGAAGCGACAGGCGCGTCGGGCAGGGCTAATGACCGCTGACGCCGTCTTCGGCTGGGCGTGGTCTGGCGCCTTGAACGAAAGGCGCATGATTGGGCTTCTCTCTCAGATCCCGAGACCGGCGTTGACCGAGATATATTGCCATCCTGCAATAAGGGATGATTTCCGAGGACACGCGCGGGGGTACGGCTATCGAATCGAACTCGACGCCCTTTTGTCGGCCAGGGTGGCGGCGGCGCTCGGAGAAAGCGGCTTTACGCTATGCACATACAACGACGTTTGCAGGCCGGACACACAGGGGCGCCATTCTGTACCTGACACGCTAACGCGGTCACGCTACTCTTTATGGCATCAAATCGAGGCCCCAGACTGGTCCGAAGTCGCCATCGCGCCAGTAGGCGGCGCCAAGGATGAGAGCAGAAGTTTTGGATGCTGCTGATCGAATGAGAGCGAGGCTAATCGGCGAGATCGATCCCTGGAAACATTCATTCATTCACCCTCAGATTGCTCTTGCTTTTTGGTGACATTTCCTTCCTGCGCAGGGAGCGGGGAAAACTGGTAATTCGCCAATGGGACTGTCAGGCAGACGCTTTGGGCTGGCAGCACCTCCCGCCAGTCTTTAATCAGTTGCTTATAGGCCTTTCCGACGGCTCGAGGTTTGCGTTCGAGGTCATAGAGGCCAAGAGGGTTGGTGCGTCCATGGTCCTCACGCAAAGCAATGTCCCAGTCAACCTGATCTGTTAGGGAATACCATGTGAAGCCGACCACCGGCATCCCGCTATTGCGAACTCTGAGAACATTCGCCCATTCTTTGCGGAGCCAACGAACCGCCTCATCGCCTTGCGGCCCCTCCCACGTGTTTGTCTCCGTATGCATGACTGGCAGACGGTAGCGTTCATAATATTGGCGGGTGATTTCGTTATAGCCGAAGATCTCACCGGAAGATGCGGTTCTCCCGTCTGCATCGACGTTATGTTCGCTCGTCTCGTAATAGTCATTTCCCATGATGCAATGACTTTTCAGATGCTCGCTCATGAAAAAATCATATTCCCGAGGCGTCATGCCATTGTCCATAAGGAACCGGTACATTTCCGAGTTGACGCGCCGGCCGTAATTCAGGTCTAGAGAAAGGAACCGACGCTCGTTTAAAATCTCGGCAGGCCCGATCGCTTTTGGATTATTGGCATGAAAATATTCCGAGGACTCGCTTTGGACGAAAATTGCATCTGGTCGAATGGTCAAGATCTCGTGCATCGCGAGGATATTCGCTTTGACCATGTGCTTCAGCGCGGTTACAAATCCGATATCGCTTCGCAACTGTTCGTTCCACCAGCCGTAGGCGGCCGAAAAGGTTGCGCAGACGTACATCTCATTTACCGGCGTATAAAGCTGCACCCAAGGAAATCGTTCCGCAAATGCTCTCGCATACGATGCAAAGAGTCTGGGGAAGTCAGGGTTTTGAAAATTCCCGATCCAGTCCGGTACGCCGAAATGACACAAATCGACGATAGGGACTATTCTCCGCGCCTTGATGTCGCCGAATGCCAAATCGGTAAAATCCCAATCGAAGTGGTTCGGTCCCAGAAAGGTCTTATAGAGTGGCGGCCCATAGCGAAGGGTCCGGATCGTCAGGTCCTCTTGAACGAGAGCAAAATCCTCACGCCAGAAGTCGTAGTGTCTGCACGTCGCCATCTCATCGATACGCTTGCGGCCATTTTCGATGGTCGGGCTGCTGTTTTCTATACCCGTGCTAAACATGAATCGCGACACTCGCCCCACTCCGCGATAGGCCCTCGTACAGAATTACCTATGAAGCGCCAGCCCGATTTACAGGTGTTGGCGGAGAACTTCGCTTGTCGACGAAGGTTATTTTTTATTCTGTCTGTGCTCGTTCGGAAACGCTAAATGTGTTGCGAGGTTGCTAACAACACCCCCGTTCCCCTGGGGAGGGTCATATCTGACCCGGCGGTTTATGGGACGAGGGCTGCCGCCATGAGGAGGTAAATGCGATCCCGTACCAAGCGTCACTGCTGGATCCGGAATCGTCTGGAGGGCGAGGGTTCCGTTGCTTTCAGAACAACAAGAGATGCCCGCGCTCCTGAGCGGCAGCGCGGGCAGTCGGCCAAGTTTCGGTGATCATCACGCCGAACGCATGAAGCCAAGGACGGTCGCGGCAAGGCCGCCGCCCGTTAATACGATCGTGGAGCCAAGAGCCAGCAACGCGACCAGATTCAGGGTAAGATCGGCTTCCCCCGCCACTGCGAGAACCCCAAGAACGATCGCGGTTAGCCCGGCCAGTGCTTGCATGCCCGCCGAACCTGAGGCAATCTCACTCGCGAGAATCTCGCTGCCGCTATACTGACCCTCGCTCTTTACCGACCGCCTCAGCATGTAGAGGCGCCAGACAGCATTGCTGCTCAACACCAAAGCGGTGCCAAAAACAATTGTCGCAATCGGCGTCAACACTGTCGGGTTGATCCCTAGCAGAGCAAGGACGCCGAGGACAATGCCGGCGGCGCCGCCCATGAACACGGCGGTCAGGCTAGTGGCGCCGAATTCGTCAACTGTATCTGCCTTCGACTCGGACGGGAAGACGATTTGAGCAAACTCCGACACCATCGTGCCGCCTTGGATTAGAAGCGCGACGCCGAACACGATGGTTGCGATCGCCACCATCAACTGCACATGAACGCCTGCCAAGCCGACGATAGTGAGCACGATAGTGGCTATTCCGCCGATTGCGTCAATCAGACCGCCGTAGGCGGCGCTTTCGCGATAAGTGGCCTCTCGTGACATCAGCGACATTCGGATCTCCTATTATGCGTGGCCCCCGTTGCTTGCTCAATTAGAGGTGAATCAAAATCAACAAGTCCCACGTCGGGCCAACGACGTAGGGATCTCGAAAATTGTTCGCGAAGCGGTTGTATGCCTGCTTCAGAAAACAGATGGTAAACTGTTTGAAGCACAAGCCTACAAGACGTCGATTTCAGGAGAGTCGTTGGCGTCAAGGATCCGTTCACCGAATCCTCGATCCGATGCGACGAATTGCCTCGAAAATAGGGGACTATGAACCACAAGCGGATTCAAGGGAGGGGCAGCGATGCCGATGATCCTAAATCTCCATTGGACGGACGTGGTTCTCCGCTTGCTCATCACAGTCCTTGCCAGCCTGCTGCTTGGTTTCAACCTAAGCAACACGGGAAGGCAGCTGCAATGAGCACGACGCTTCTGGTCAGCCTAGCTGTGGTCTCTGAGGAGGGTTCACCCGAGCTGAAGGCTTGAGAGTCGTGGTTGCCACACGATGCACTCGGGACTTCTTCGGATGAACAACCCCCATAAGAATGCGCGAATGACGCCGCTTGGTCGAGCGGAAATGGTTCGGCGGATGCAGGAAGGCCAACATAAGAGTGTCCCGACTCTTAATTGGCGACCAATAACTCATGAGGCTTCTGCTTTCCTGAGAGCCTTGCGGGCGCGGCTGACTTTTTCGAGGGATGGCCTCGCTTTTTGCGGTCCATTTATAGGGCTGGGGATTGGCGTTGCGTTCGGCGAGATAGGCGTTGATGTCGTCAACCAGCTTCTTTACCGAGGCAAAGCTGCCCGATCGGATGACATCCTCGGTCAGATCGACGAAGAACCGTTCTACCAAATTGAGCCACGATGATGATGTCGGGGTGAAGTGCATATCGAAGCGCGGGCGCTTGGCGAGCCATGTCTTCACCTTTGGATGCTTGTGGGTCGCGTAGTTGTCAGCGATCAGGTGCAATTCGAAGCTCTTTGGTGTCTCCCGGTCTATCTGCTTGAGAAAGCGCAACCATTCGACATGCGTGTGGCGTTGCTCGGTGCCTGCAGATAGTCGAGCGCCGCGAACAGCGTGGTTGTGCCGTGGCGTCTATAGCCATGCGTGATAGTGCGCGGATGGCCGGGACCGAGCGGCAAACTGGGTTGTGAGCGCTCCAGCGCTTGGCATTGGCTTTTCTCGTCACAACACAGCACCAGTGCATTCGTCGGCGGTTCGAGATAGAGGCCGATCACGTCCCAGAACTTCTTCTCGAAGTCCGTGTCGGTCGACAGCTTGAACGTCCTGGTGACGTGCGGCTTCAAGTCGTTCTTCGTCCAGATGCGCTGCACTGTGCTATGGGAGACGCCGGCATGGCGGCCATGCTGCGCACGCTCCAGCGTTTGCGTCCCTTCGGCGGCTGCGTGACTTGATTGGTCGTGCCATCTCAGTAAGACTTCCGGCAAATCACTCGCAGGACAATAATAGTCGATATTTCAGAGACGGGACACTCTAGAAGTGGCGATAGGTCTGGCCTAGCCTTTCTCCTAGAATGGCGAAAGGAAGCGCCTATGATTCCCGCATCGTCCAGAAATGACCTTTTCACTGGGGCACCGTTCTCGTCGCAATGTTGCTTGTCTTTATCGGAGACGTGCGACGGATCATGAACGCGGACGCGAGCGCGCTGATGGTGCTGACGGTCCTGGCCTTGGGCACGTTCACCGCGGGCCTGAATGGCGTGTGGCGAATGTGTCTAATCGGCGCCCCTCTGGCGCTGGGCGTCCCCCTCATCGCCTGGATCGACGAGGCGACGTTGCTCTATATTATATTGTTGCTGGCGGTGGCCCTAATCGTATATCCGACGATGCTTTTGGTCAACCGCACGCGAACGGCCAAAAAAAAGCGGGCTGACAGGGTCGCGACGCGCGGTGCGTCGCCCGAGCTCGAAGATGGATGCGGCCTCGCTGGGATGCCCGTTGCCTCGATTTTCCTCTTGACGTCGCGATGATAAGAATCGTTGATAAGCTAAGTGCGCGCTTCGCCTCTTTTCGTCGGGTTTTGGTGTGGCGCCATTGGTCGCCTCATGGGTGGATCTTCCTTTATTTCGTATAACGAGTATGGTTTTTGGAGTTCATCGCTATTCCCCTTCTTCCACAACTCGGTTGGGGAATGAAAAGCCGTCCGGTTACCCCGTAGCTGGGCGGCTTTTTTGTTTCTGTTGAGTTAGTTTCATTCCGGTTTGGTCCGGCGCGCCACTGTCCCGCTCGCCGACCGGCCGAGATCATCGTCTATAATTTCGACATCGACGAAGCCGCGCTGGCGGGCGACATCGACCAGATCATACTGGCGCCGCTTGCCCTCCAGGCTGCTCATGACCTGAGATTGCGTCGACTGACGCACATACATGACGGCCTTCCTCTTGAGGACGGCTGCCGGAATCAGCTCACCGCTCGTCATCTTCAAGCTCCGCGACGCTGAGACCCGCGGCCTGCATGAGGATTTGTGCGAGTGTCGTGGCGACTTTGTCCCGTTCGGGGGATTGCAGGCCGTCCAACTTGTTGTCTTCCAATGACAAACTCATCTGCCGGCCCATTGCTGCCGACGGCGTCTCGAGAGACTACATTGTTTTCCTCCGGAACGATTGCGACATCGCTCCGGGAGTCTGCGGCCTTGACCGCGCCTTTCAACCGACGTTGCAGCTCAACGAGCGCGGCCACGTCAACGCGCGGCGCTCCGATCACCATGCCGGCGCAAACCACGGGATCAAGCATCCAGCCGGCGATAGATATCACGACGCCGCTCGGCCCTCGTGCTTGAAGGAATAAGCCAGTTGCGCGCTGCTCAACCCGACGAACCAAAACCTTGCTGCCACAATATGGATGAAAATCGGTAGTGGACTTCCAATTGCTGACCGACATGGGCAGAATGAACGGGTGATGGCCCTCGGGCGCAAGAACTACCTCTTCGCCGGCTCCGATGAAGGCGGCCGCCGCGCCGCAATCATCTACACACTCATCGAAACCGCGCGCCTCAACGACATCGACCCGGAAGCCTGGCTCGCCGACGTCATCGCCGATCACCCAATCAACCGGATCGATGATCTGCCGCCGTGGAAATTGGTGCGCGCGGCTACGAAAGCCATCGCCGCATAGCGATCCGTGGTCATCAGATCACGCTTACTCTGTTCATGCGTCAAGTCGATATCCTCGTGGAGTGCACCCTGTTTTGACCGGACAGGCGGCATAGCCGATAAGGCATAGGCGTAAGCCTATGAATGCGACTATGAGCAACGCCCCGGACACCTCCACCGCACGCGTAGAAGTGATCACTGCAATTCAGCGGCGTCGACGCTGTTCAGCCGCCGAGAAAGTCCGTCTCGTCGAGGAAGCCTCGCGCCCCGGGATGAGCGTATCTTTCGTCGCGCGCCGGGCTGGGATCGTGCCCTCGCAGCTTTTCGCCTGGAAGCGCCGCATGGCCGAAGGCGGCCAGACCGCCGTGGGGGCGGACGAGGATGTCGTCGGCGCGCCTCGAAGCTTCGCGACCTCGAGAAGAACGTCCGCGAGCTGGAGCGGTTACTCGGCAAAAAGACGATGGAGGTCGAAATCCTTCGGGAGGCCCTCGACGCGGCGCGCACAAAAAAATCGATCTTGCGGCTCGTGTCGTAGAACGAGGAGACTTCCCGATGAGCGCCGTCGCCAGAATCCTAGGCGTCGCGCGCTCCAATCTCGCCGAACGCAAGAAGAGCCGGACGAAGCCTCGCGGACGATACCGCAAAGAGGAGGATGCGGCGCTTTTGCCACTGATCCGCGCTCTCGTCGACGAGCGCCCGAGCTAAGGTTATCGGCGCATTTGCGCGTGCTGGCGAACCCGCCGGCCGCGCGCCGACGGCAATCCGCTGATCAACATGAAACGCGTTCTGCCGGAGAGACATCGGACTCATCCTCCCGGCGTATCGTCGCGCAACACGGCGATCGAGGTCTTGATGGTCAGGGCCAAGGGAGCCGCGAGGATAATCCCCGGAACGCCAAAAAGCGTTCCACCCACCAGGAAACAGAAAATAATCACCACCGGACTGAGCGTCGCGGCGGCGCCGAGCACCAATGGGCCAAGCAGCTGGTCGATCGTCAGTCGCAGGAAAATCACATAGACGGCATAGGCGACCACGGGGCCAAGTCCTGTTGCGTTTTGGATGGCGACAAGACCGCCGATGAGCGCCGATGCGCCCGGCCCTAGGACGGGGATCATCTCGAGGAAACCAGTGAGCAAGACGAGAAAGAGGGCGTGCCTCAAGCCGAGCACGAGTCCGAGTCCGACGTAAGCGGCGAGTGTCGTAAAAGCGACGACAATAAGGACGCCAAGGACATACCTCCAGAGCAACGGCCCAAGCCGGGACCAGACTCGCTCGATCATCAGTCGCTTCTCCGGCGGCGCGAGCCAGAGAACGCCCCGCACGATTTCCGGCCCTTGCGCCAGCAGGTAAAATAAGAGCACCAGGACGAGAATTCCTCCGAAAAGGGCGGCGAAGCTCATTGTGGCCAATTCAGTGCGCGGCCGGTTTGGCCAACCCAGTCGCGCAGACTGCTCGTCGCGGACTCTGCAATCTGCGCCGCATCCATGTTTTCTCCCAAAATCACCACCGTCCGGTCGTCGACAAGGCTATGCGCGAGACTCTCCAGTATCGACCGCAGGTCGGTAACGAGGCGCCCGAGCTCGCGCCAAAGCGGCGGAAAGCCCAGCCACCCTGCCGCAAACACGATCGCCAAAAGCGCAACGAAGACGGCGACCGCCGCTCGGAGCCTCGAGAACCCAAATGTGGAGGAAATCCAGTCGACAAACGGATTGCAGAGATAGGCCAACAGGCCAGCGAGGACGAAAGGCAGAAGCGCCCATCGCAACTCATGGAAGACAATCACAGAAATTGCAAAGGCAACGATGAACGCCGCGCCGCTCGCATTCCCTTGCGCCGGGAGTCCAAAAAGCCCGCTTCTTTTCTGTGTCATCGATAGACCCGGTCTTTCCAGATAATCCCGCCATTAATCCACCACTGTAGGCTTTGTGCCGCGATCCAGGCGCCGAGCGAATACCCGAGCGGAAAAAGAAGCCCGTACCACAGGGGAATACCCAAGAAGCGGGCCCCGGTGAGGTGGCGTCCGAATGCGGCCGCGGAGGCCGCGAGCGCAAGGCCGAATGCGCCGCAGGCGAACGGCGCCTGCTGCGCGCATGCGGAAGCGTCTATAAGTGGAACGATGAACGCCGCCCAGGCAAGAAGGAGGGGCCCAATCGCGGTGCAAATTGTGCGGACAGGGCCCCCAAATGTTTCGACGAGATTCTTGGCGAGACCTGCGCTCAGCGCAGCCCAGTTGCGATACATGCGCACGGAGAGCAGCTCGCGCCCGTCAAGAAGGGCGACGCGCCCGCCGTGCCGCTTCAGCCTCCGGGCAAGCGCGACATCCTCGCAGATGGCGCTGGAGACGGCTCGGTGCCCGCCAATCGCAAAATACGCTTCGGCCCGGACGAGGAGAAACTGGCCGGTGACAGCTGTGTCCTCGCACTGTTCCGATTGCAGTCTCTTCATGTCCTGACAAAAGGCCAGGCAATAAAGCCCGCAGGGCAGCACAAGTCTCTCCGTCCATGTTCCCAAAATTTGCTTCGGCGTGAGCGAGAGGAGATCCAGCGATCGCGCCTCGGCCTGCTTGACCGCAGTGGCCAACAGCCCGGGCTCCGCCACGACGTCGGCGTCGATAAAACATATCCATTCCGGCGATTGCGGGATATCCTGCGTCGCGCCGATCCAGCATGCGTGCGATTTCCCAACCCAGCGCGGTGGCAGCGGCGGACTGGCAAAAGCGCAAAAGCCTTCGTGTCGAGACGTCACCGCGTGCGCGATACGCCAAGTGTCGTCGCTCGAATGGTCGTCGATGACTCGAACGAAAAGGCGCGATCTGGGATAGGTCTGGCGCGATAGCCCATCGATGCAGGCAGCGATATTGAGGGACTCGTTTCGCGCCGGCACGACGACGAGAACGCTCGCATCCGACGGCGGCGGCGACGATACATTTCCGCGCGCGTCCGGAAGGAGCTGGCGTTGCGCTATCGCTCGGCAGATCAAAACGGCGACGGCGGCCGCCCAAATGCAGGTAATGACAAGCTCCATTCCGCTTCCTCGTTCGGACAAAGAGTGAAAGCATCCATCGCAATTCATGCGAGTTGAGGACAACGAGCCCAAAGGCGTTTTCGGTCGCCGCGGCGCTCGATGTCCCCTGCTAATATCGCCTCGTTCGCCATCGATGGGGCCGAGCGGCGCGGCCCGAAAAAAATGATCGCGCGAACGATCAGCGCTGTATCGCGCCGAGGATCATCGCCGTCAGCGCGCCGCCCGTGACGACCAGCGTTGCTCCGAGTTCCAGCAGCGTCACGAGAATAAGCGCTGGGTGATTAAGGCCGGCCAGCACGAGGATTCCGAGCACAATCGCCGCGAGGCCCGCGAGCGACTGGCCAACAGCCGATCCGGTCGCGATCTGCGACACGAGAATGTCGCTACCCGCGAAACCGCGTGCACCGAGAACTCTCGCCTGCGCGGTGTGTCGCATCGCATGGAGTTGGGGAAGCAAGCTGCTTCCAAGGATCATGGCGACCCCATAGGCGATCACGGCGGCGGGGAGCATGGAGCCGGCGCCGATGCCCAGCAGAGCGAGAATGCCAAGCACGATCCCTGCCGCGCCAATAAGAAGAACGGCGGCTACATTGCCGCCCGGCTCCATTGCAAAGGAGCTGCCGCTGGCTGTCGCGATTTGCGTGAATGCCGCCACGCAGGCGCTAGCCTGGAGGAGCAAGGCCACGCCGAACACGATCGTCGCCGCGGCGACCATGACCGGCGGATTGATATTCACCAGGCCACAGATCGCCAGGACCGCGGTGGCGAGTCCACCAATGGCGTCGACCAATCCACCGAGAGCGACCGTAGTATTTTCTTGCATGGGAGTTTCAGGTGCGATTGACATTTCTTCGATCCTTCCAGCATTTTCCGACCCGGAACACAGCTAACGCAGTCCGTCGTCCCGCCAAAGCTTACGCGCAACTGACGCACGATTACCCATGAGCGAAATTGGACGCGCGAGCAGCGCCATCACGGTCACCGCGATCCGGCTCCCCAAAGCGAGCGTGAACGCCGCGACCACAATAGCGATGAGATTGAGCGCAAGATCATTTGGCCCGCCGGCCATGGCGATAGCGCCAAGCGCGCCCGAGGCAAGTCCGGAGAGCGCCACTCCGGCCGCATAATTGCCGATCGAATTGAAGGCGCCGCGTCGCCGCAATCGTTCGGCGCCGTGCGTCGCGCCGACGAGTCTGAGCGAGGAGAGCTCCCAGGCGATATTGCTCTTCAAAACGACGCCCGCGCCAAAAATCACGCTTGCGAGAGGCGTCAGGACCGCGGGATCGGCGCCAAAGAGCGCAAAAATCGCGAGCGCCGCGCCCATGACACCGGCGACGAGAACCGAGAAGCGCAGCGGGCCGCTCGAGGCCCCAACGCCATCGGCGATAATTTGATCGTAATCGCGCAGGTTTCTCGCGCCATTCGCCGCTAGCGCCACGCCGAACACGATGGTGGCGACTGCGGCCATGATTGGCGCATAAATTCCGACGAGTCCGCAGATCGCTAACACGGCCGCGCCGAGGCTCGCGATCGCTTCGAAGATTTCCGAGGCGACGCCTCCTGGCGCATCATCAAGAGAAGGCCGCATTTATGCCCCCTTATGCCCTCGGCCGCGTCAGGCTTTGCATCATCAGCCCGAGGCCGCCGCCCGAGACCATGGCGCCGGCGCCGAGAATGAGCAGCGCCACGAGAATGAGCGAGAGGCTGCTCGCCATCTTGTCCATCTGCACGAGCGCCAGAACGCCGAGCACGAGCGACGCTAGTCCGGCGATCGCCGGCACGCTTTCCTCAGAGGCAGCCCCTTCCGCCGAACCCGCGTCGAGCAGAAGCGAACCGCTGCCGTTGCTCAAAACGAAGGCGACGCCGAAGGCGATGACGGCGACCGCCGCCGAAATTTGCGGGGCAATGCCGAGAAGCGCGAGAATCCCGAGGGTGACGCCCCCGAAGCCAGCCAGCAACAGCGCCGCGAGGCCGCCGCCATATTCGCTCACTAGGGCGAGATCCGCATTGGGGTCCCTGGCCGCCAAGGAAATGCCCGATATGATCATCCCGGAGCGGGCGACCAGCTCCACGCCCAACACTACCACGGCGGCTGACGTCAGTATCGGCGGATAAACGCCCGCAAGGCCGCAGATCGCAAGGACCACCGTCGCAACGCCGGCCGCTGCGTCCAACAGCCCGACCCCAGCCGCTCCCTTATATGATCGGGTTTCGCGGAAGGTGATAGACATAGGCTTCACTCCATTGCCAATGGGCGCGACGCCGGCCCATCGTGGAACGGCTGATCACTAGTGTGGGACCATGAATCCCACTGGCAAGCGAGGCGGCGGGTGGAAAATATTGGTTCCAATTGCGCAGTCTGCCTACACGACCCCGAGCAGCGCTCTTGACGTTCGGCAACGTTCGCGCGCAGCGGTGCGCGTGGAACCGGCCCGCGACGAAAAGGTTCACAGCAAGTGGCGGGCCGCGAACAAGTCAGAGCATCAGGCTGCTGGGATGACGACGACGGCCACAGAATTTAAAAAACGCGCGGCGATATTCATCTGCCTGGCGCTTGCGCCGGTTCTGGTCTGGTATCTCTTCGACGTGATTTTGATCACGGTTGGCGCCTTGCTGGTCGCCACACTGTTGAGCTTGGGCGCGGCTCCGTTCCGCAAGATAAAGCTCCCGTACAGCCTCGCGCTCATGCTCTCCGGACTGCTGATCGTCAGCGTCATTGGCGGCGCCGGCTATCTGTTCGGCTCCGGCGTGATCTCTGATCTCGACGTGGTGCTCGGCCGGATCGAGGACGCGAGGCACAGCGCCGTGGCGGCAATGCAAGGGTCGCCTTTCGGCCAGACGATCATGCGTCATCTTGAAAATGCAAATGTTCCGGTCGGCCAGCTTGTCGGCGGCGTTTTTCGCGTCAGCGCGACGTTTTTCCTGGCGATTCTGGTGACGATTTTCGCTGGCGTCTATCTCGCCGCGCAGCCCTCGCTCTATCGCGCGGGAATATTCAAGCTCTCTCCCCATGGCTGGCGGAACCAAATGAACGACATCCTCGATCACCTCGGGGACGGGCTGCGCCTCTGGCTACTTGGCCAGCTCGTTCAAATGTTCATTATCGGCGCTCTTACCGGCACGGCCGTTCTGCTCATCGGGCTTCCCTCCCCGCTCGCGCTCGGCGTAATTGCCGGCGTCCTGGAGTTCATTCCTTATCTCGGCCCGATCCTCTCGGCGTTGCCGGCCATACTGGTCGCGGTCACGGTGAATGTTCCCGCAGTCATCTGGACGATCGTCGCCTATCTTCTCATCCACCAGGCCGAAGGCCAGCTGGTCATGCCCCTGATCCAGAGGCAAATGACCTATATCCCCCCTGCCGTGATGCTGCTGAGCATTGCAACGATAACGGCGCTGTTCGGGTGGATCGGCGCAATCTTCGCGGCGCCGATCACCGTGATCCTCTTCGTGCTCGTCAGTAAGCTTTACGTGCGCGACATGCTCGGAGAGCGGACGTCGCTTCCCGGCGAAAAATGACGTAGCCTCATCGGGAGGCGCGCGGTTTCTTGTGATGATGACGCGTCCAGCGGCTGGTCCTTGGATGGGTTTGGGTCGCAACGGCGCGCGACTTTCTACCGCGGCTTTTTCCGCGGCTGTCCAACACAAGCGTCAACGGTGTCGATTTCAGGATACGATTCGATTGGACTTTCAATTTATTTTGTGGCCGACCTTCGTCGTATCGTCGTTGCGCGCGCCGTTACCAAATAGGGCTGTTTTGCGCCATAATCATTCACGCCTTAACGAGCAAGCGAATGTTAAAGCTCGCGTGATTTTAGCCTCGAAGGGTGGAGGCATATAGCGGCTGGCTGTCAATCAGACAAGCCCAATATTCTGGATCCGCCCCCAGGTGCTTTTGGTTCCCCATATCCCGGACCGAAGCGCCTCGAGCTGGACGATCTGACTGTGGTCCACGAAGAGATTCACCTCATTGCCGTAGTTCTTGACGTACCACTCGAAGACAGGCGGATCTGCGGCTTCGAACATCACCTTATCGAGTCCGAGTTGCTCGATGATCGCGGCCGCCACGCCCGTGCGCCAAGCTGTAACGCTCTCGGTGATGCCTTCGCTCTCGATCATGAGGATGTCCGCGCCCGCGGCGAGCAGCGCTCTGCCCTGGGCGATCAGCCAGCCGACGTCTTTCGTCCCCTCGGCTTCAAGTTCGGCCGCCGCGGTCGCGCCGCCCGCGCCGAACTGAATCCCGAGTTCCGGCTTCGCTTTCAATCCGGCCTTCTTGACCGCCTCGACGAGCCGCAACATGCTGTCCATTGGCAGGCTGATGAAGCCCGCCGAGATTTCAATTATGTCAAAGCCAAGTGTCTTCGCCTCTTCGATGTAGTGGGCGACTGCCTCCGGCCCGAAACGCAGGACATTCTCGATCCATCCCCCGCTCGAGACGTAGACTTCGTGATCATGGGCGACCTTGTTGATCGCCTTTACGGCCTCAGGGGGCATGAGCGCGAACGAGCCGCCCGCATATTTGACGCCGTCGACCCAAGCGCCCATGGTCTCGAGCACATCGGCGAGATGGCGCGGCCCATAGGCGCTGTAGTAAGGCCCGCGAATTTCCGTCAGGCCAGTTTTCCGGGGTTTTTCGGAGCGGGCGGCGCGCGGAATGAAGGAGAAGGTCGTTTCCGTCATGATGGCTCACCATTTTGCGGGAGGGTGGCCGCGCCAGCGCAGGCCAGGAGCTTCGTGAGATCGTCGAGGGGCCGCTCGTCGAGGCCATGAACGACACCGACGACTTCTTCCGCCCATTGTGGTGGAGCGAACGGTTTCACCAGGAAATCGAACTTTGCGCGCGCGTCGGCCCAGTCGAAGGGATCGGTGTTGTAACCGCGATAATCGTCGCGCGACGCGCGCAGCCTCGCGCCGTCCGCGAATTCGATCTCAAGCCGGGCGGGAAGCCTTGCGGGAAACAGGGCCGACAAGGCGGGAACGGGCGTCACGGTCACCTTGCGCAGCAGCCGTTGCACATCCGGCGCGACGATGCGCGTCCGCTCAAACTGCTCTGGCTGCACCCTACCGTCGATGAGCGCGACAGCGAGCAGATAGGGGAGACTATGGTCGGCCTCCTCCTTCGTGCCGACGGCATGCCGGTCGCCCTCCTCGCCACCGCCGATGATCTGATAGGCGACGGCGAAGGTTTCGAGCCTTACGGCTTTTATGGCGTCTGCGTGGAAGCCGGGCGGGGCGCGAAGGTCGAGCACCGCCTCGATGGCGGTTTGCGCATGGATCTCGGCGTTGTGCTTCTTCAGCGCCGTTTGTCTGACGTTTTCGAGATCTTCCTCGAGCCAACGGATCTCGAAGGGTCCGCTGATCGTCTCCTTGAAGCCCTTGTTTCCTTCGAAGACAGCCCGCGGCCCGGTGACGCCATGGGCCGCGAGGAGCGCGGCGTGGGTCGCCGCCATGGCCATGTTCGGATAAGCGAGCCCCTTCCAATTCGACAAGGCCCCGGTACGCGTGACTCTGAGAGCAATATTGGCTGCGCCGCTGATGGCGATAGCGTTCGCAATTTGATTGCGCGGCAGACGCAACGCCTTGGCGACCCCTGCCGCCGCCGCATAGGCGCCTTGCGTCGTATGGTCGAAGCCTTTCTGACGCACCGGGGCCACGTCGCTCAGGCGTGTTTGAATTTGGTAGGCGATCGCCAGCGCGGTCAGAAATTCGGCGCCGCTTGCGCGCGCCATTTCGCCGGCGGCCATCACAGCCGCGAGATTATCCGACGGATGGCAGGTTTCGCCTCTGGCGATGTAGCTGTCCATGAAATCGAGATAGCGGCTGAGCGCGCCGTTGTAGAAAGCCGCTCGGTCGGGCGCCGTCATCCCGCCGCCGATCAGCGTCGCAAGCGGCGAACCGCCAAGCTTGTCGGTCAAGTCGCGGATCGCCCGCAAGGGCGCCGCGCCGAGCGCCCCGACAGCAACGCCGACGGTGTCGAGGACGCGTATCTTGAGCTGCGCGATTGCCTTATTGCTAAGGTCGCTGAATTGCGCGCGTTCGACGAAGGCTGCAAGTTCGCCAGCTTCGGTCACCGACGGACACCTCCCAGGCTGATAAAATGGCTTTGAGCTTGTCCACTCGCATGGATGGGACGCTATTTAGGACGGCGAGGGGCGTGTTCTAGCGAGCAGTGCTTGGAAGATATCTCTCCACGCGACGAGTCACCCTCCAGTTAAGCAAAAACCGAATGTGAAGCCGGAGCATGGATCGTGCCGCATCGAAGCGATGAAATCGGGGTCGGCGAAAACGTTGGAATAAATTCTTCCGTGACGGCCCAAGACATGCGCCGCCCTTCGTCCTGGGAATTAAAGGAGGCAAAGAGGCGTTTGCCGTCGAGCCAGGTTGCATTGCGCTCCGAGCAGCGCAAGCCTTTCTCCTTCGATCGACCTTTTCACGCGGCCATCGCGCAATCGACCATGGGCATATCGCCCGCCGCGCTCATCCAAACCTATACCGACTGGGCGTTGCACCTCTTGCTCTCGCCGGACAAGCAGGTCGAGTTGAGCGAAAGAGCCTTACGGCAATGGATTCGATTGAGCGAATATTGCCTGCGCGCCTCGATCGACCCGGGCGCCGCGTTCTGCATCGATCCCTTGCCACAGGACCGACGATTCGCCGGCGAAGGCTGGCGACATTGGCCGTTCAACCTGTTCCAGCAAAGCTTTTTGCTGACCCAGCAGTGGTGGCATAAGGCAATGACGAACGTCTACGGCGTCTCCGAGCATCACGAGGACGTCCTTTCTTTCCTCGCGCGCCAGATCCTGGACGTGATGTCGCCGACGAACTTTCCCTTCGCGAACCCTGACGTCATCGACGCGACGATCCATCATGGCGGGAGCAACTTCTGGCGCGGCGCGCTGAATTTCTTGGAGGACGCCAGGAGCTTCGCCGCCGGAGACAAGCCGGCCGGGTCCGAGGCGTTCGAGGTTGGACGCGATGTCGCCGTGACGCCGGGGAAGGTGATTTACCGCAACCGGCTTATCGAACTGATCCAATATGCGCCGATGACGGAGGAAGTCCATCCCGAACCCATCTTGATCGTGCCGGCATGGATCATGAAATATTACATTCTGGACCTCTCGCCCGAAAACTCTCTTGTCCGATATCTCGTCTCGCACGGATATACCGTGTTTATGATTTCCTGGAAAAACCCCGGGAAAGAAGACCGCGATCTAGGGCTCGACGACTACCGGCGCCTGGGGCTGATGGCTGCGATGAAGGCGATTGGGGAGATCACTCCCGCGCGGGTCCATTGCGTCGGCTATTGTCTTGGCGGAACCTTGCTCGCGCTTGCGGCGGCGGCGATGGCGCGGACGGGCGACCGTCGCATCCGCAGCATCACCCTCTTTGCCGCGCAGGTGGATTTCACGGAGGCGGGCGAGCTCATGTTGTTCATTGACGAGGCGCAAGTCAGCCTCCTTGAAGACATGATGGCCGAGAACGGCTACCTAGACACCAAGCAGCTTGCTGGCGCCTTTCAGTTTCTCCGATCAAACGACCTGATTTGGTCTGCGATCATTCGGAGCTACATGCTGGGCGAGCGGCCGGGCATGGTCGACTTAATGGCTTGGAACGCCGATCCGACGCGCCTGCCCTATCGAATGCACTCGGAGTATCTACGCAATCTCTTCCTCGATAATGACCTCGCCGAGGGTCGCTTCGTGATCGAAGGCCATCCAATCTCTCTGCGCGACATTCGCACGCCAATCTTCGCAGTGAGCACCGTGTCTGATCACATCGCACCCTGGCGTTCCGTTTATAAAATACAAATGCTTACGGACGCCGACGTAACGTTTGTCTTGTCGAATGGCGGTCACAACGCCGGCATCGTCAGTCCGCCCGGCCACCCTCGACGGCATTACCAAATTGCGACCCATAAGGAGCGGCAAAACTATATCGATCCGGATGCGTGGCAGGAGGCCGCCGCGACGAGAGAGGGCGCCTGGTGGCCTGAATGGGTGGATTGGCTCGGAAAGCTATCAGCCCCGGTGACCGTGCCGCCGCCCATGGGCGCGCCCAATAAGGGGTATGCTGCGCCATGGGACGCGCCTGGCAGCTATGTGATGGAACCCTGAATAAGCCTCTCGGAACAACTGCTATTCGGTTCGGCGTTCTGCATTGCAGCATGGCTCTCGTAATTTCCACAGGTTTCTCCTCCGGAGGACGCAGGTATCCTCAATTGGCGCGACACTGGGAGTATCTGATGCGGAATTCAAAAAACGAGCCTGTGTCGGCCGAGACGCGGGATTCGGGCCGACCCGTGAGAATGCTAAGTTCTTACCTCTGCAATATCCACCGCGGACATCAGAACGTCCGGTGCATGATTATGGGTGACATCCGGAGATTTTCAGAGCTGGGGGCTGATGAGTATGTCTCCGATCTAGTGACGACTCTGCGCCTGTTTGACAAGGCTTGTGCGGAGGCGCCCTAAAGCTGAACACTGCCCCGTGTTTTGTAATGAACCCGCGTTGTCGCGTGAGCTTGCGCATCATCTGCCGTTCAGCGCCGGGTAAGGAACGCACACCCGTTAGCAAAGGTATGGCCCCCAGCCCCCAAACCTCGCCGACACAGTTAAGCAACGATCGACGGCACAATTGTTTTAGATCATCAAAAACGGGGTCAAGATGACCGGGATGCAGCATTTGGGTTGTTACATAGCGACGAGGACATCTGGAATGTTGTCGGCTTCGTCCGAGGCCTGTCACAAATTTCAGCAAAAAGATTCCAGGCTATGGAGAATGAATTCAAGCGTCACGGCCTGCAGCAAGAGGACGTAGCGCATCACCATTGATGCCCAACCGTGTGTCTGAGCGCTGGAGGAAATGCGGCGGCAAAGCACTTTTCTTGAACTGGAGGGTGCGCGCCGTTAAAGCAGCAGAAGAAACAATGTCCCGCCTTTGATTTCAGGAGCGCACGACAGCCCTTGCATTCGCACGGTTATGTCGTAATCCAACGCATCGAGGATCCTGCCGGGTTAGACGGCCGCACTTTCCGAGTACGGGAGATCTTGCTACCCGAGAGAGGGAGGGCCGGTTCCCGCCCTCAGGTCCAGCCGCGCCCATAGTGGTAGGGAACAGGTGAATGTCGTTTGGCGGTGCGCTGGTGTGCAAGATGACGACCATATAGGCAGCCGCCTACTGCACCCAGGATTCCGTGGTGGCCCGCGTAGTGACCGGCAATGCCGCCGACGATTGCCCCTTTGACACATCCTTTTGCGATAGCCGCTTCGCTTGGCACTAAGACGCTTAGTGAGATGCAGAATAAAGCCACTGATGTTTTCATCGTGCGTTCCTCTGACTCACAACTGGCAAGGAAAACCGTTTGTTCCTCCAGGCTGAAGCCAGCTTCCCTGGCGCCTTCAAACCACTACGCGGGGCAGACCACGAGCAAGGGCTTCGACGGCCGCACTATCATGCAAGACGCCTACAAACGCGTCCGTGACGCGAAGCGCCTCGGCAGCGCCCGCTGCTTGTCCATAGCATAGCAGCCGACGAAGATAACACGACCTTTCATAATGGTCTCCTCGTTGCCAAGTCCTCGCATCAACTTTACCAACACGCGTGATCCGCCTTGTGATCGCCACCGCCCGCTCTTGCGGTCTCACCGGCCTCCATCGTGCCAGCGACGGGACCTCGGATGAAACGGCGTCAATGGCAGGAAGGGGCCCGCACTCCGGCCTCGTATAGGTGTGGTGGGGATCGTTGGCTGGCGCGCATAGATGAACAGAGGAGCCTGGTCCTGCCGCTCATCGAGAAAAGCTGCAGCCGACCCCGAAGGAGCTTCAGGCACGAGTCGCCGAGCGGGCCATCGACTGAGCATGGGCCCATTTTGACGCTTATTCGCTCGCCATATGATCACGCGGAAAGAAGACTACACATGCGAGCGAGCAAGACCACCCTGACGTCCTGAAGCGCCGCCAAGCGTGGCTCGACGGACAGCCACAAGGGCCGTGATCGAGCCCGCAGGCGCGACGCTGTTTTACCTGCCACCCTACAGCGCTGACCTCAGCTCAATAGAAAAGCCTTCTCAAAGCTCAAGGCGCTTTTCTGCAAAGCCGCTACGTCGACCTCGGGGCTTCCTGAGACGAGGATCCAAGAGATCGACGCCGCCAGCAAAAAGCCAACCCCTCAGTTCACGGCCGCCTATAATCAGCACGGGAAAATCTTGTGAAGATCGTCATTACAGCCGTTATCGCAAGCTCTTCATTCTCGCAAACGCCCTCTTACGGAATAATCGAACCCAGGAGTCAAAAAAATTGGTTGATTACGGGTACTGTAGCTGCGCCGACGGTCTCTGAACTCCTTGAGGCGGTGGCCGGGAACGCCCCTTGTCTTTTTGAGGGGTTCTTTCAAGTGATATTGGCAGGGCGTCGAAGGAACCCTTCAACTATGCATCCTATCGGCCAGATCATGCTGAACGCCATGGGCGTAGCTATCATCATGCTGTTCGGCCTACGAATAGCAAAGGTGTTAATCGCAGTCGCCGCATCGGCCCTCGCCACGAACTAACGAAGGTCTCTGCCAACCGTCTTTAAACGTCGCCCGCCGCTCCGGGTAAGTCTCAACCATTTGCAAGCGCAAACGCCTGTCTTGTCTTGCATGAACAAAAAGCCCGCGTAAACATTAGTGGCCCGTCTCGCCGGCACGACCGCGAAGGAGAGCATCTCTGTCAGGGTTGCTATCTTCGACCCTGCCCAATTCGACAATGGTGCGGCCTTCGCTCAGGAGGGCCTGCTTCGTTCGATGCCAAAGATCCTTGCGATCCACCAGACTGTCAGGACCAAGCGCGTCGAAGCGCGAAACCGAGTCATGAATGATCTGGAGCGTCACTCCAGCGATCTTGGCAGCCTCGTTGCGCGTTGCGCCCTCGTAGATCGCCAAAAAAGCTAGGAGCCGGCGCGCTTGTGGCCCCTCTTTCGTGCTTGGCAAGAGCCCGAGCAATCTTTGCGTTGATGTCTTGCGATATCCGATAGCGGCCGCCATGGCAAACTTCCTCCCTTCGCAAGTTCGAACCCGAAGCCGACTGCTCCGGGGAGTCAACTGCGCGAGTCTGCCTCAGCGCAGAATTGATATTCCTAGACGTCCCCGGAAAGGAACATCTATTCTGCCTGAGAGGTTTCTTATGCGCGGAACAATTTTGCGGCCGCTTTCCCTACGCCGCCGAGGGTTCCTACATCTCAGGGAGCCTGCGATGCGCAAGTCAAGGACGCTTCTCATAATAGGCTTATTAGCCGGTGTCGGTTTTGGAGCTCGTGGCAACGCGGCGGTCCTTCCCTGCGATCCGAGCAACGGTCGTGTAACTTCCCGAATCGCGTGTTTGGCCAAGATTAATCAACTATTCAACGAGCAACTGGAATCGCTAAAAGCACAATTGGCGAGATCCTCCACCGAAACCGACAAAGCCAGATCTTCAGAACTTTCCGAGCTGAACCAACGAATTGCCTCCTTCCAAACTGATTTGGCGCAATATGCAAAGACAAGCGATCTCCAAAACTTCGTGAGAGGTTCGGATTTTCGTGACCAACTGTCGTCTCTCAAAACCGAATTGGCTAAGTCTGCGACACAAACGGACTTATCAGCCTATGCAAAGGTTGCAGATGTGAACCAGCGAATGGCTTCTTTGCAATCTGATCTCCATCAATTCGCGAAGGCGAGTGACCTCAACAAATACGCAACGACCTCCGACTTATTCGTACAGCTAACGGCCCTTAAATCTGAACTCATTAGACGTCCCAGGTGGGAAGACTTTTACCGGCTAGAAAGTAATCTGCAGTCGCAGCCGCCCCTCGGGGGCAAGGGCATCGATACATATGGCTCGGCTTCGAAACAGCCTACAACTGACGCAAGCACGGTCCCTGACGCCGACTAGCGGAATATATTAGACGCGCTGTTTGTGTCGGGAGCGCCGCCGCCGCACCTGCATCGTGGAAGGCGCAAGCGCGCCGATATCCCGCGCCAGCGCAAAGACGCGATCGAGCCAGATCCTAATGCGCCAGGCTACGAAGCCCTCGCCAGTCTCGTCGGCGAGGCGCGCCTTGCGCTTCAAATGCGTCAGCCAGGTCTACTGCCGCGTGGCGTGCCCTTGCTGCGCCCTGTAGCGGTCGGACGTCCAGATTTCGGGGCGATGCCCGGCCACCGTCTCGTGCACAACGATGGCGCCGCGCGTGAAGGCGGCACCATGGACGACAGCTTGCGCACAATGAAAGACCCAACGGTAGGCGTTGACGCCCTCGATGCGGACGCCTGTCTCGTCGCTCGCCAAAAAGCGCGCCTCCCGAGGCGCCGCCAACACCTGCTCCCGGCGCGCAGCAAAGGCCGCCGCGGAACGCCGGAACATATCGCGCCCTCGCTGAGGGCAAGGCCGCAGACATCCGTGAGGAAGCGCCGCAGCCGTTCGTAGGAAAACAGTTGCGTCTCTTTTAGGTAAATCGCCAGGGCGTGGATGTTGGAACCGAAAGGCGTTAGATTGGCGACGCCGACGCCAAGGCAATGGTCGCACGCACGAATCCGGATTGCCGAATCATTGACCCATTCGATGCGCTTTTTTCAATAGTTGTGTATTCGGCTATGATGTAAAGGACAATGCAGACGAGAGATAAGACGGAGGCGAGAATCACAAATTGCTTCATAGCGTCGGGGGAAATAGCCGCCCGTTCTCTTTGGGGACGTAGCACTACGAGCGCCGCGACAACCGCGAGAAATGCGCCGACTGAAGCGATCAGAAAAAGCGAAACCGCAGCCACTTCCATCGAGCTTCTCCACGCCAAGCGATGGAACCACGTGGGGTTAGAGCCGTAGGGCCAACCCAGGACTCCCGCCAACGATTTGCCCTTCTAACTCCCGCGATTAGCCACTAGTTCCTATATTCGTCGCTGTTTGCTATGCGGCCTGGGAGGAATGGTTCATTCCCAGAGAAAATAGCGCATGATTCGAGGGCACGTAACAAGAGGACTCTTTCGGCCGCCAATTAGCCAACTGGGGAACTGCCTATAGCTGTGTCGAGCGGACTGCGACGGGTTTGTCCTTGCTGAGGGCCGCAATAATCTCGGGCCCGAGATTGAGATGAGCGTCGATCAGTTCTGGTGGCGTCAACGCCATCCACTAATTCAAGGAAACATCGGCAAAATACGAACTCCTAAAAATCTCCAAAAATCGCAACGGTTCATCGCCGAGATTCTCCACATAGTGACCCATGGCGAAGGGCACATATCCCACATCGCCAGCTCGATAATCGAAAGTCCGCGCCTTGCCGCTCGAGGCGAATACCGTCATGCGTCCGCGTCCGCCGATGTAATATTGCCATTCATCGGCGTTTGGGTGCCAATGCAGCTCACGCATCCCACCAGGGTCCAGTTCGACCAACGCCGCAGCGATTGTGCTCGCAGCGGGAAAATTGCGAGAGTCGACGATTCGCACCTGCCCCCCAGCCGTTTTGAGGGGCGCCTGCGCCTGTAGCCGGTAGCTATACTGGAGTGGCGCTGGACCGGCAGGCGATGCGACTTTGTCCGAGGTCAGCGGCCCCGGGATTTTCCCTTGGAAAATCCACCTTGCTCGCGCGATGTCGATCGGGATATTGGCGAAAGCGTTTTCGGGAACCCCGAAGTTCTTCGCCAGCACCCCGCGCGGCGTATGCGCAAACCAATCGGAGATCAAGAAGGTTTCATTTTCCGAGAAGTTGCCGTCGTCGAAGGCCAAGAGAAACTCGCAGCCTTCTGCGAGGCCCTGGATCGAGTGGGGTATGCCCGGAGGAAAATTCCACAGATCGCCAACGTTTACGTCATCCACAAAATTGCGGCCTTGTGGATCGACGGCCGTTATCCTCGCGCTGCCGGCCAGCATAAAGCCCCACTCGGCCTGCTTGTGCCAATGCAATTCACGGATACCGGCGGGGTTCAAAGCCATGTTTACGCCAGCGATTGTTGTCGCGATCGGCAACTCGCGTTCCGTAATCTCACGCGCCCACCCCCCTTTGGTCACTCGGTTGTGAGCCGCGGAAAAAGAGAACTTCAGATTAGGAACAGTTCCCGCGTCAGTTGAGGGCGACCTTAGAAGGTCTGGATTTTGAGCCTCCAGCGCGTCATTGCGTGGCCCCATTATAGCGACGCTTTGAAGTGGATCATCGCGAAGTTCTCGTTTCTTACGCATCGTTCTCACTTTCTATCTCCGGCGCGCTTCGCCGGCATCCGGATTTTCGGGACGCAGAGCGATTAAAGGCCAAGGGCGAGCGCCTCTGCGAAATGTAAGGAGACTCGGCCCGTATGCTGCGCAATCTGATGATGGCATGAAAAGCCACTCGCGATCACGAGCGTGTCGGAATCGGCTTCTCGAACCGCCGGAAAAAGCGCTCTTTCGCCGATCTTCTCTGACAGCTCCGGATGCTGAAGGCCAAACGAGCCTGCCATGCCGCAGCAGCCTGTTTCGAGCGTCTCGCTCTTCAAGCCGGCGCGCTGTAGGATATCGGCCTCGGAAGCCCCCTTTCAGCACCGCTTTCTGGTGGCAATGGACGTGGATGATCGCCTTCCCGTGGAGGCTTGGAGGGGTATAATTCGGCTCGTCGCCGAGGAACTCGCAAAGCAGTTTCGTTTGCGAAGCAAGCCGCTTGGCGTAGGCGTCGTCAGGGAAGAGGTTCGTGAGTTCATCTCGGAACACCGAGACGCAACTTGGCTCTAAGCCTACTACGGGTGTGCCCGCGTCCATATGCTCCTCGAGCGAATGCATAATTTTCTGCAGCCCTCTTTTCGCCTCGTCAAGAAAACCGAACTCGTAGAGGGGCCGCCCGCAGCATAACCGTTCGTTTGGGATTTTGACCTCGTAGCCAGCGGCTTCGAGTACCCGCACGGCCGCTTGTGCAACCTCCGGCCTGAAGTAATTGCTGAAGGTGTCAGGCCATAATAGCACGGGGATCCCTACCCGCGCGGGGCGTCGGCGTTTGTTGAACCAATCGACGAAAGGGCTAGTACCCACTATCGCTGATTGATGAGTCATGATTCAAGGCTGCATGAGCAGCCAGTTGAAAGCGACGCCAATTGAATTGACAGATGAAGAGCGGATCGAGCTCGAGGGCTTGGCGCGCTCGACCAGAACGGAGCATCGCACGCGTCTGAAGGCGAAAATCGTGCTCATGGCGGCCGAGGGCGCCGCTACCCGGGCGATTGGCCGCGCGCTCGGATGCACCACCGGCACGGCGTCGAAATGGCGCGTGCGCTACGCCGAGGATCGGCTTGCCGGTTTTTCGGAAGTCGGCGAGCGCGGCGCGGCGCCTAAATACGACGAGGAGACCGACCGGCGCATCCTGGCCTTGCTCAATCGCAAACCCCCGGAAGGCTACGCCAACTGGACGGGACCGCTCGTCGCCAAAGCGCTTGGCGACGTCAATGTCCAATATGTCTGGCGCTTCCTGCGCACGCACAAGATCGACCTGTCGGGCCGCAAGTCCTGGTGCGTCAGCAACGACCCTGAGTTCGCGGCCAAGGCCGCTGAGATAGTCGGGCTCTACATGGCGCCGCCCGAGAACGCCATCGTGCTCGCAGTGGACGAAAAACCGTCGATCCAGGCACTGGAACGCTCGCAGGGTTATTTGAAGCTGCCGAACGGACGCGCCCTGATCGGTCAATCGCACGATTACAAAAGGCACGGAACGACAACACTTTTCGCAGCGCTCGATCTCGAGAGCGGCAAGGTCGTCGGCAAACATTACAAGCGCCGCCGTCGCGTCGAGTTCCTCGACTTCATGAACAAGGTCGTCGCCGCTCATCCCGACAAGGAAATCCATGTCGTTCTGGATAATCTCGCTACCCACAAGCCCCGGCGCGACATGTGGCTCAAACGCCACAAGAACGTGCATTTCCACTTCACGCCGACGCACGCCTCTTGGCTCAATCAAGTCGAAATCTGGTTCTCGATCCTCTCGGGCAAATCGCTGAACGGAGCCTCGTTCCAAAGCGTCCCCGAACTCATCGCCCATATCGAGGCGTTCATCGAAAGCTACAATGAAACCGCAAGGCCGTTCGTCTGGACCAAAAGCGAAGTCCACCAAAAACGCCTCAAACCTTGTTTCGCGGAACAGTGATTCTGGGTACTAGACGTTATTTTCGGGAGCGCCACTCCGTATTGGAATCCGGCGATCATATTGGCGACCTGTCTAAGCCCGGTGGTCTGCGTTGCGACATTGAAAACTGGAGCGAGGCGGGACGCATACGGGGCCCAGCGGTGCACATAGCCTGCGGCGTAGGCCGAACGCGGGCGCTGACAATGCTCATAATAATGCGACAGAAATTCAGCCTTGTAAGTCGCCATGTCCACCTTTACAGGGCAGTCTCCCTTACAGCCTTTGCATTGGGGGCAGAGATCCAGAGCGTCCTTCACAGCTTTATTACGCCAACCATCGCCGAGGCTGTCGCCTCGAAAGAGCTCGAACAACAAATGCGCGCGCCCACGGGTAGTGTGGCGTTCATCCCGGGTCGCAGCGAAACTCGGGCACATCGTCCGCTTGTCTGAAAGGCTCCGGCAAAGGCCAACGCCAAAACAACGCTCGGCCGCTTGCGCGATTGATCCGCCGTCTTCCGGAAATTGAAAATGCGTCTGCGGCCTCCACGGCCTGTAATCCGGTCCGGTGCGCAAATTGTCGTCAAGCGGATAAGGGTCGACGATTTTTCCCGGATTAGGTTTCCAGTCGGGGTCCCAGATTGCCTTGAACTCCCTGAAGGCGCTCAGCAGCGCGGGGCCGTACATCCGCCCGAGTAGTTCCGCCTTTGCTTGCCCGTCGCCATGCTCCCCCGGTAGCGAGCCCCCGTATTCGGCCACAAGATCGGCTCCTGCTTCCAAAAAGCGCCGGAATTTCCTGACGCCTGGCTCGCTCTTCAGATCGAAATCGAAGCGTGTGTGCAGGCAGCCTTGGCCAAAGTGGCCGAACATGGTGCAATTGTATTGGTAGCGGCTGATGAGTTTCTGGAAATCCCTGAGATAGTCGCCGAGCCTCTCGACGGAGACCGCGGTGTCTTCCCATGAGGGCCAGCTATCCTCCCTCCCTGGAACCCGACTGGCGCCGACCCCCGCTTCGCGGATCGACCAAATGGCCTTCTGATCGGCCGGCTCGCCAATCACGCGCATTTCTGTTTCGCCGACTTTACCTTTAAGGGCCTTCAACGCGGCATCGGCTCGCCCAGTGGCCTCCGCCTGGCTTTCCCCACCGAATTCGGCGAGCAGCCAAAGCCGGCCCTCGGGCAGCTGCTTACGCCCCGCTGGCTCTTCACCCTTGCGCTGCATGTTTTCGAGAACATGTACATCGAACCCTTCCAGCGCGATTGGCTTCTGCTGAACTATTGCAGGCGCGTGATCGCCAGCTGTACCCCAATCGCCGTAGCCCATGAGCAGTAACGCCCTATACGGGGGGCTGGGCGTGAGGTTCAAGGTCGCTTCAAGCGTCAGGGCGCATGTCCCCTCGGAGCCGACCAAGGCTCGCGCAACATGGAAGTCATTCTCCGGAAGGAGCTGGTCCAGATTGTAGCCGGACACTCGTCGCGGGATGCGCGGGTATTCCTGCCTGACGTGGTCGCCAGAACGATCGATCAGCGATTTGAGTTTGGCGTAAAGATCGCCTTTACGACCACCTGCCCCGATGATGCGCTGAAGCTCATCCCGCGGCGTCCTACCGACCGTCATGCGTTCGCCGTCATAGGTCAAGATTTCAAGCTCGCAGGTGTTATCGACTGTTTTTCCGCCCATGACGGAATGAGCCCCGCAACTGTTGTTGCCGATCATTCCACCGAGGGTGCAATATTTGAGCTGCTGCCGGTTTCGTGGACACCGAGTTAAGTTACCCCCACCTTCTTCTCGAACTCAACCGGGCTAATGTAGCCGATCGTCGAATGCCTGCGGACGGGGTTGTAGAACCGTTCGACGTAATCGAAGACATCTGCCCGGGCGTCGTTACGCGTGCGGTAGACTTTTTTGCCGATCCGCTCGGTTTTCAGCGAGGAGAAGAAGCTCTCCATCGCGGCGTTGTCCCAGACATTGCCGGACCGGCTCATCGAGCAAACGACGCCATTGTCGGCCATCAGGCGCTGGAATTGCTCGCTCGTATATTGGCTGCCCCTGTCAGAGTGATGCAGCAAGGCGTCAGGCTTGCCGCGGCGCCAGATCGCCATCATCAACGCGTCGGTGACGAGCTGCGCGGTCATCTCGGCCTTCATCGACCAGCCGACGACCCTCCGGGAGAAGAGGTCGATGACGGCGGCGACATACAGCCAGCCCTCCGCTGTCCAGATATAGGTGAAGTCCGCGATCCATTTCCGGTTCGGCGCTTCCGCCGCGAATTGCCGGTCAAGGACATTCGGCGCAACGACCATTGATCTCTGCCCCTCGTCCTTCGGAAGGCCGCGGCGACGTGGCCGCGCCCTTAAAGCGTTCGCCCGCATCAGCCGCTCGATTTTGTGGAGGCCGCAGGAAACACCCTCCGCGAGGACGTCCCGCCAGACGCGGCGGGCGCCATAGGTTCGGGCGCTGCCCACGAAGCTCACGCGGATTTTCCTTGTCAGCTCCTCGTCGGCGATCGACCGGGGGCTCGGCCCGCGACGCAGCCAGGCGTGAAAGCCCGATCGGGAGACGTCCAGCGCTTCGCAGAGCCACGCCACCGGCCAGACATTCCGGTGCTTCGCGACGAAGGCGAATCTCATTTCGCTTCCCTCGCAAAGAAGGCTGCGGCCTTTTTTAGGATGTCGCGCTCCGCCCGCAGTTTGGCGACTTCACGGCGCAGTCGCTCGAGTTCCTGTTGCTCCGGCTTCTGCTGGCCGTGGCCGGGGAAGGCCTGCGCGGGATCCACCGTCAATTCCCGAATCCAGCGCCGCAACACGTTCTCGTGCACGTCCAGATCGCGGCAGGCCTGCGCGACCGTGACGCCGCGCTCCTTCACTAACCGAACCGCCTCGACCTTAAACTCTCGACTGAATATCCGTCTCGCCATAACCAACCTCCGGCCTCATGAAACACCGTTTCTCGGTGTCCACGAAACCGGCAGCAGCTCAATTCGTGGGTCGCTGGATCTGGGGCGAAGGTTAGCCCATGCTTCTCGGCCGCGCCGCGCAGCTGGTCGAAAACGACGCCAGGTTGAACTCGCGCCATGCGGTGATCCGGATCAATTAGAAGGACAGTATTCATATATTTGGAGAGATCGATCACTACCGCGACATTGCACGTTTGGCCGGACAGACTAGTCCCACAGCCGCGACCGAAAATGGGAGTCCCACGCTGCCGGCATTCGGCAACCGCTGCAATCACATCGTCTTTATGGCGGGGGATCACCACTCCGAGCGGGACATGGCGGTAAATGGAGAGGTCATGCGCGTAGAGCGCGCAGCTCCCCTTATCGAACAGGACCTCCCCTTCCAGGCGGGCGCTTAAGACATGAGCCACGTCCCGCACGCTGTCTTGGCTGATCGACTGCGACACATCGGCAGCTCTCATAGCAGCCTCCAGTTCGGTCGCTAAGCAACGATCCAGCGAGCTTCTTGCTGGGGCCGCGAACCGCAACCTGACTCCACTTGTTTTTTCTATAGGCGCCGTCGCCAAAGGCAAGGAGGCCCTAATCAATAAAGAAGTCGTAAACGAGAACCTATCTAGGTCCCAAAGAGGTTAGCTCCGCCGTTCCCCGCTGTGGTTTTCGTTTCCGCGGACAATTAGAGGCAAACCCTTCTTCGCGGTGAGGCGCGACAGCAAGCTCTTGAGCTTTACGCCCCATTTCATCGCTAGACGCAAATTGCCCTTCGTTCGTAAAAATTATGACATCAGTCCGCGATTACATCCCGAGGAAGGCGTCGCCGTTGTACCGATCCCTGGCCGTGAGCGATCGACAGCCCAACAGCAAGTGAGTGCCAAGGGGTCTGTTTTGAGGCGCGTTATCCGCCATCCGCCATTCCGCGCTATTTGCACCTCAACCCATCTCTCTTCTCCGGATGAGACACAGCAGAAGCGCAATCGAGCTAGGCGCAGGCTCTATCCAGAAGGTGGCAGACAAAGGCCTGATTGGATGCTTAAGCCGCTCTTCCACAAAATCGGGGTCGCCCTCTCCAACTATCTCATGCAGGAAGTCGGAAGCGCTCCTTTAACGACGCCGACCGACATGGCAGAGCTAAAGAGGTGCGTGAAACCCGGCGATGTGATCCTGATAGAAGGCTCTACGCGCGTGTCCGGACCGATCAAATATCTTACCCAATCGTCTTGGTCGCATGCTGCATTGTTTGTCGGTCCGGTTAAGGACAATCAGGAAGCTAGCGGGGAGCCGCATGTACTCGTTGAGGCCGATCTGATTGCCGGAGTTCGATCGTCGCCTTTATCCAAGTACGCAGAGGCATCTACCCGCATCTGCCGCCCATTCAACCTGCGCGACGAAGATCTGGTCGCGCTCATCGCCTTTGCTATTGACCGCATTGGTTGCCACTATGACCTGCATAACCTTTTCGATTTGTTGCGCTACCTTATGCCAACCCCACCAATCCCCTCCCGCCTGCGTCGCCGGTTCATTTCAATTGGCGCGGCGTCGCCCAGTCAGGCCTTATGTTCAACATTGTTGGCACAAGCATTCCAGGCTATTAATTACCCCATCCTGCCAACCGTCGAATTCATCGACGACGAAAAAGCATCATCGCGTGCGCATCGCCGCGTCGTTCATGAGATTCTCCATATCCGAAACTCGGCGCTTTATGTTCCCCGCGATTTTGATATTTCGCCCTATTTCGAGATCATAAAGCCCACGATTGAAAAGGGGTTCGACTATAAGCATCTGACGTGGCAGCAGGGCACGCGGACCCACGGAATGCAATAGGGCAACCGCCAGCTCTCCATCCGCTTGTAGAATAGGTTCGGCGCGGCGCGTCCTTAACACGCACACACATTTCGCGGCAAGGACGCAAACAGTTGGTCACGTAAGGGAGGAAAGCGCTCCTTCGCCTGCGCGAGGCTATTTGTGGTAGGCAGCAGCCAGCGCCTAAATACACGGCCGCCACCTGAGCTTTAAAACACCCCCTCCCGAGCTAGTTTTTGGACGAAATCGGGAATCTGCGTCGTGTCTGGGCGTCGGAGCTCGATTAAATCAAATTCAATCATTCGCCGGGTAGCTGACAGCAACGCACCGCTTCTCCCAATCGAAACGTCCGCGTCCGATATGCGGCGACGGATTTCCGTCTCACTCGGGCCGCTTTCTTCAAGTTCCATAGAAAGGCGAACGGCGTGTTCGCTTTTGAACTGTCTTTCGAACCTCTTAACTCCCCAAAGAACGAACAATCCCAGCGCGGTTGCCGAAAACCCAAGTAGGATTTGTCCGCCGCCCATGGTCAAGCCCATTACAGTGGCGAGCCACAACGTCGCAGCCGTTGTGACGCCGAGGACTATCTCTCTGCGCCGCAAAATTGCGCCGGCTCCGATGAATCCGACGCCTGTCAGGATTCCGAGCGGAAGCCGCATCAGATCGTTCATAACGAAAGAGTCTGGTTGTCGACCGGCGGTCGGCAACAGAAAATTGACCAGAATCATTGCAACGCAGGCAGCCAAGCCGACTAAAAGGGTTGTGCTCATGCCAGCGGCCTTGCCATGCTGGCTTCGGTTGAAACCTAGCAGCAGGCTCGCAAGGACGGTGAGGAGGAGGCGGAGAGCCACGTCTGTCCAGTGGATATTTACGATCATCGGCATCGCCATCCCCTTTCATGCTCCCCGCATAGTCTAATTAACTATCT
This sequence comes from Methylocystis sp. IM3, assembly GCF_038070105.1. Taxonomy (NCBI): domain Bacteria; kingdom Pseudomonadati; phylum Pseudomonadota; class Alphaproteobacteria; order Hyphomicrobiales; family Methylocystaceae; genus Methylocystis; species Methylocystis sp. IM3. The sequence goes on from NZ_JBBPBZ010000001.1 coordinate 355,732, forward strand.
TCATCCTCAACGCGTGAGGGATATCCCTTCAGAAAGCCAACAGGCATGCAGCCGCTGATCTCGCCAACGCACTTGATGTGGCGCTTGCTATTTCTACGTCTCGTCTACTTAAGCGACCAGGGGGCGCCGCAATCGGAGATGCACATGTCTATAACGTCACGCGGGGCGACCTATCATGAGAGCGCAGCCTATCGCGGCTTGATAGATGCCGTCGGCGGAATAGCCACTATCGTGCTTGCCATCGTCGGCCTGGCGAGCGTGCATGCGCAGTTAATGGTCGCCATCGCGACCATTGTCTTCGGAGTCGCGCTTCTAATCCAGGGGGGCGCGATGTTGTCGGAGTTCGCTGAAGTCATCTCGCCTACCGGGTCGGCCGTCGCCACAGTTGACGAGTTCGGTGGCACCGACTTCATGGCAGTGTTTATGGGCGGCGCGGCCGGAATTGTGCTCGGTGTCCTTGCTCTGCTAGGGATCAACCCAACTGTCCTAGCCCCGATCGCGGCGATTGTATTTGGGACGGCTCTGGTGTTGAGCAGCAATGCCATCTGGCGCATCTCCATGTTGAGACGGTCGGCAGCCAGCGACACCCGTGACATCCTCACGAGTGAAATCGCTTCCGGTTCCGCAAGCATTCAGGCGCTCGCTGGGCTAGCCGCTATCGTTCTCGGCGTTCTCGCTGTAGCGGGAGAAGCAGATCTTACCCTCAATCTGGTCACGTTGCTCGTCCTCGGCTCGACAATCGTGTTGACGGGCAGCAGCCTAGCCGCGACGCTCCTTAACGCTATGCGTTCGGCGTGAAATCCCGATTGCCGGCGCCGCTGCTCTGCTCGGCGGCGCTGGCGGCGCATGCCGAACCTAACGCTGCAGATGTTTTGGAGATCGGCGACATAAGAGGACGGGTCATTTCACTCGCGCTGTATGTAATTTCGATTGACGCTTTATAGCTAGCGGGTCTAGCGGGTAATGAGGCGACCGTGGAGTTTGAGTGGATGTCACGCTTCATGTTCAGCACAGGTATTGAAAACAGTAGCCCGACCATCGAAAATGGGCGCAAGCGGATCGATGAGATGTCGGTCTGCAAGCACTATGATTTCTGGCGCGAAGATTTCGCTCTCGTTCAAGAGGATCTAAGGGTGAGGACCCTTCGCTACGGAGTGCCGCTTTATAAGACATTCCTTGGCCCGGGCCGCTTCGATTGGGAATTTACCGATATGGCTTTCCGCGACCTAAAGACGCGAAAGATAATTCCTATAGCCGACCTTTGCCACTTTGGCGTTCCGGATTGGGTCGGCGACTTCCAAAATCCTGACTTCCCCGAGCTCTTCGCCTCCTATGCGCGCGCTTTCGCTGAACGATTCCCTTGGGTGCAGCTATATACGCCGGTCAACGAGATGTATGTCTGCGCGACCTACTCGGCCGCCTACGGCTGGTGGAACGAGCAGCTACGTTCCGATAAGGGATTCGTTACGGCTCTGAAACATATTGTCAAAGCCAATATCCTTGGGATGCACGAGATTTTGTCGGTGCGACCGGACGCCATTTTTGTTCAAAGCGAGTCTTCGGAATACAATCACGCGGACAACCCAAAAGCGATCGCGCCAGCCGAATATCTCAACGAGCGCCGATTTCTATCGCTGGATCTGAATTATGGCAACCGCGTCAATTCGCAAATGTATCGATTCCTAAGAGACAACGGCATGACTGATAAGGAATATGATTTTTTCATGCGTGAACACTTGAAAAGCCACTGCATTATGGGGAACGACTACTATGAAAGGAACGAACATAGCGTCAACGAAGATGGAGCGATTGCGTCTTCTGGAGAAATATTCGGCTACAACGAGATCACCCGACAATATTACGAGCGCTATCGCCTGCCCGTCATGCATACGGAAACGAACACGTGCGAAGGTCCGAAGGGCGATGAGGCGGTAAAGTGGCTGCGCAAGGAATGGGCAAATGTTCTCCGCGTGCGTAATAGTGGCGTGCCTATCGTTGGTTTCACTTGGTATTCCCTAACGGATCAAGTCGACTGGGACAGCGCCTTGCGTGAAGACAGCGGGCACATCAACCCACTTGGCCTTTACGACCTCGATCGCAAACCGCGCCCCGTCGGGACGGCCTATAAGCAATTGATCAAAGACTGGCGCGAGGTGCTGCCGGCTCAGAGCGTCTGCCTGACAGTTCCCCTGGCGGAATATGTGCCTCCCGCTCAAAACAGCGGCGACAACGACGACAGCGAAACGCAGGAACAGTCCGAAGGCACGTGATTGTCGCAACGCGTGTGTTGATGGCGCCGGGCGCCGCCTAATCCGGCCCGATGACGGCTTCAGACCAATCAGTCGTTTCAATACGCTCAAGAAGGAGCGACGTAAGATAAATCCGTTGATCCAAACACCCCTGCTCGGTAACGACGATATAGTATGAGCCGCTCTGCGCCAGCTCAGCAATGCGGGCTCTTAGAAAGGCAAAGACAGATTCCTGCGTTGCGAAACCGGCCGAGAGGTGGCGGACGCCAAGTCCGTTGTAAGAGGAAACGAGATACATCTAGCAAGTCGGGGTTGTTTGGGCCATACCATGCCTCGTAACTGTTACTTCGCCTCCGCATCGGGGCACAAACTGTCATCCTGCGTCTCACGCCGCAAAGCGCGCTCGTAATTGCTTAGCCTAAATCCACTCGCATTGAGCGCCATCGCTACCTTAGTCGATAAAAGCGCCTCCAGTTCTCCGCGATACCCATAGCCAGGCGCATGCCCTTCGAAGTCGTCGCTTATTGCAGGATGGCAATATATCTCGGTCAACCCCTCCGGCCGAGCCTGAGACACAAGCCCGACCATGCGCATTTCATTCAAGGCGCCCGACCAACTCCAGCCGAAAACCGCATCGGCGGTGAGGAGACCTGCGCAATGCGCCTGCCATTTCAAAAGCGCCACCAAGGGAGCAAGCATCGAGCACGAGCGTATATCCTGCTTGTCGATCGATTTGAGAATGCGTCTTGGCTCGTATGGCACCCTCACTGACCGGATGCCAAACTCGCGTCCGATTGAAATAATGTCGGCGGCCACGATTGGATGGAGGTGATAGTGTTTGTGCACATCAACATGGCTGAGCGCGAGGCCACTGGCGGCAAAAGCCTCAAACTGCGCGCGGATTTCCTTTCTCAGCTGAGAATGTACCTTCGGTCGAACAGCAATGTCCAGGCCAAGCTTTGCGAGATCATTGCGGAGCAGGCCCCGTTTATCGAGAAGATCTGGGATGTCGTCGGGGGGAAGCGTCGGCGCGCCATCGACTAGTACGACATGAAGCCCGACTGCGAGTCGAGGCAGCGTTCGCGCCCGCCTGACGGCATCATCCGCCGCTGGGGCTCCGACCATCAGACTCGCGGCGCTTAGTATCCCGTTCCTGTGCGCCATCTCCACCGCGATGTTAACATCCACCGCAAGTCCGAAATCGTCCGCTGTGATCACAAGGTGAGTCAACATCGCTTGTTCTTCAGATTCGTCCGCTCTCTATCGCGACACTCAACCGATTTCAGCTCACCGCCGGTCGTGACCATAAATTCTACTCCTCGCCATTCTATTCTGGGGACAATGAAGCTCCCCCAAAAAGCCAGGAAGGAGATCATCTCGTTGGCCAACAGAAGCGTGTATGGTTGGCGCGGCAGCGCGAAAGCCTTTTCGACCACCATGCACAGTAGCGCGCGCAAGCTTAGTGCGCAGGCCGCTAATGCAAGGGCGCTGGAGCCGTAGGCGAAGGCCCCCGCCAACGCCAAAGGGAAGGGATGGGTTATGAAGGCTCCAGCATATCCTAGAGGGTCGATACTTCTTACTGTTCTTGCCGCCCGCAGCTCCCGCGCCAAAAGCGACCTAAAACTATCTGAAAAACAATGATGTCCAACTGTAAATCCAGGTATCGCAACTTTATATCCAGCCTGGCGCACAGATTTTC